>NZ_CP079105.1:3010038-3315058 GCF_019285775.1 Skermania piniformis | reverse complement strand
GTGTCGGCCACGTACGGTTGTGCGGTGCGGATCGGATTGACAACCAATTACGCGGGCGGCTTCGAGGCGACGGCGGCGGAGATCGCCGACCTGGAGCGCGCCGGACTGGACATCGTGTTCGTGCCGGAGGCGTACTCCTTCGACGCCGTGAGCGCTCTCGGCTTTCTGGCCGCCCGGACCACCCGGTTGCAGCTCGCCTCGGGCATCCTGCAGCTCTACACCCGGACGCCGTCATTGACCGCGATGACCGCCGCCGGCCTGGACTATGTGTCCGGCGGCCGGTTCGTGCTCGGCCTCGGTGCGTCCGGGCCCCAGGTGGTCGAAGGTTTCCACGGGGTGCCGTACGACGCGCCGCTCGGCCGGACCCGCGAGATCATCGAGATCTGTCGGCAGGTGTGGCGTCGGGAAGAGGTGGTGCACGCCGGCCGGTACTACCAGATTCCGTTGCCGGCCGATCAGGGGACCGGGTTGGGCAAGCCGCTCAAGCTGATCAACCACCCGGTTCGGGAGCGGATCCCGATCCTGCTCGCGGCGCTGGGGCCGAAGAACGTCGAGCTCACCGCCGAACTTGCCGAGGGCTGGCAGCCGATCTTCTTCGATCCGGACAAGGCCGAGCGGGTGTGGGGGGAGTCGTTGGCTGCGGGCCGGGCGAAACGTGACCCGGCGCTCGGGGAGCTGGATATCTATGCCGGGCCTGCGCTGGCGATCGGCGACGACGTGGAGCCGCTGCTGGACTGGGTCAAGCCGATGATGGCGCTGTATATCGGCGGGATGGGGGCGCGGACGAAGAACTTCTACTTCGAGTTGGCCACCCGCTACGGCTACGGTGACGCTGCCGCCCGCATCCAGGAGCTCTATCTGAGCGGCGAGAAGACCGCGGCGGCCGCGGCGGTACCGACCGAGCTCGTCCGCGCGGTCTCCTTGATCGGGCCGGCCGGGTTCGTCGCCGAACGCGTCGCGGCGTTCGCCGCGGCCGGGGTTACCTGCCTCAACGTCGCGCCGCTCGGCACGGACACCGCAGCCAGGGTCGGCTTGATCGAGCAGTTGCGCAGCATCATCGACGCTTGAGATAGCCGCGGAACCGGTAGCGGATGCCGGCCGAGACCTGCCACGGTCCGTCCTCGGCCAGGTGCCAGATCGCCGGGTCGATCTCCGGGGCATAGGCGTCGCCGGGGTAGTCCGCGTCGATCTCGGTGACGTCCAGAAAGTCGGCGTAAGGCATTGCCGCGCGGTAGGTCTGGGCGCCGCCGACCACGTAGGTCCGTCCCGGTCCGGCGATCCTCAGCGCTTCCTCGAGGTCGGCGGCCCGGGTTGCGCCCGACCCGGTCCAGGCGTCGTCGTGGGACAGCACGATGTTGCGCCGACCGGGCAACGGCCGAAAGGGCGGCTGCAGGGAGTCCCAGGTTCGCCGGCCCATGATCACCGGGTGCCCTGCGGTGCGTTCCTTGAAGTGCTTCAGGTCTTCCGGAATATGCCAGGGCAGCGCGTTGTGCAGGCCGATTGCCGCGTTCCGGGCTTGCGCCCAGATCAGCACGACCGCCTCAGACGGCAACGGGCGCCTTGATCGCCGGGTGATGCCGGTAGTCCACCACGTCCACGTCGTCGTAGCGGTAGTCGAACAGTGACGACGCCGCTCGCAACCGCAGGGTCGGGAACGGGTACGGCTCGCGCCCCAACTGCCGGGTGACCTGCTCGACGTGGTTGTCGTAGATGTGGCAGTCCCCGCCGGTCCAGATGAAGTCGCCCGGCGTCAGTCCGACCTGCTGCGCCACCATATGGGTGAGCAGTGCGTAGCCGGCGATATTGAACGGCACGCCGAGGAACAGGTCGGCGCTGCGCTGGTACAGCTGGCAGCTCAACGCGCCGTCGGCGACGTAGAACTGGAAGAGCACGTGGCAGGGGGCCAGCGCCATCCGGTCCAGCTCGGCGACGTTCCACGCCGAGACCACCATCCGGCGCGAATCGGGGTCGCGGCGCAGGGTATCCAGCACGCCGGAGATCTGGTCGATGTGGTTACCGTCCGGGGTCGGCCAGGACCGCCACTGCACGCCGTATATCGGGCCCAGCTCGCCGTTCGGCCCGGCCCACTCGTCCCAGATGGTGACGCCGTGCTCACGCAGCCAGCCGACGTCGGAGTCGCCCCGGAGAAACCACAGCAGCTCGTAGACGATCGAACGCAGGTGCACTTTCTTGGTGGTGACCAGCGGGAAGCCCTGGGTCAACGGGTAGCGCAACTGATGGCCGAACACGCTGCGAGTTCCGGTGCCGGTGCGATCGCCCTTCGCCGCACCCGCTGCCAGGACGTGCCGCAACAAGTCCTCGTACTGGGTATCGACCGTCACGCGCGTAGTGTACGGCCGGAACTCGAGGTGAACCGACTGATGGCGGCGCAGGACGGGCTGGGGACCCGGCAGCAGGCCGTGCGCGATTCTGCCCGGTGAGCGAGCAGAATCCTGCACTGTGCAGAAGCTCTACGTGATCGGGATCGGTGCCGGCGATCCGGACCAGGTGACGGTGCAGGCGATCAAGGCGATGAACGCCGTGGACGTGTTCTTCGTGGTGGACAAGGGCGCGCAGAAGCGGGAACTCGCCGAGCTACGCGCGCGGATCCTGACCGAACACGTCACCGGGCCCTATCGGGTGGTCGAGGTGCCCGACCCGCCGCGCGAGCGGACCCCGACCGACTATGTGCAGACCGTCGACGACTGGCACGACCGGCGGGCGACCGCATTGGCCGTCGAGTTCGCCCGGACGGCCGGAACGGGGGCGATCCTGGTCTGGGGTGACCCGGCGCTCTACGACAGCACGCTGCGGATCGTCGAGCGGGTGCTGGCGGGCGGGACGCGTTTCGATTACCAGGTGATTCCGGGCGTCACCAGCGTTGCGGCGCTGGCGGCCCGGCACCGGATCGTGCTCAACCGGGTCGGCGAGCCGGTGCAGCTGACCACCGGGCGGCGGCTGCGCGAGGACGGGTTGACCCACGACGCGGTGGTCATGCTCGACGCCGATCCGGATTTCGCCGCGCTACCGCCGGACAGCCAGGTCTGGTGGGGGGCCTATCTCGGCATGCCGGACGAGACGCTGATCGCCGGGCGGGTCGCCGAGGTGGCCGAGCGCATCCGCGACGTTCGGTCCGAGCTGCGGGCCCGGAAGGGTTGGATCATGGACACCTACCTGCTGCGGCGCCCCCTGGGCCGACCCCGCGGGTAGCCTCGACGGCGTGCCCGAACTGCCCGAAGTCGAAGCGCTCGCACAGTTCCTGCGGGCGAACGCGACCGGTGCGGTGGTCGGCCGGGTGGACGTGGTGGCGCTGAGCGTACTGAAGACGTTCGACCCGCCGGTGACCGCGCTGCAGGGCCGGGACGTGACCGGTGCCGGTCGGTGGGGCAAACATCTGGGGTTGAACTGCGCCGGGCTGTGGCTGATCACCCACCTGTCTCGGGGCGGCTGGCTGCGCTGGATCGACAACCCGAGCGGCGCGCCGCCGAAGCCGGGCAAGGGACCGCTGGCATTGCGGATTCACTTCTTCACCCCGGACGGTGCGACGCCGGCGATCGATCTCACCGAGGCCGGGACCAAGAAGCGGCTCGCCGTCTGGGTGACCGAGGACCCGCAATCCGTGCCGGGAATCGAGAAACTGGGCCCGGACGCGCTCACGGTGGACGAGCCGCAGTTCGCTGCCCTGTTGCGCGGGACGTCGCAGCGGATCAAGAACGCCCTGGTCGACCAGGTTCTGATCGCCGGCGTCGGCAACGCCTACTCCGACGAGATCCTGCATCGGGCGAAGTTGTCCCCGTTCGCCACCACCGCCAAACTGACCGACGACGAGATCGCCCGGCTCTACGCCGCGATGCGCGCCGAGCTGACCGATGCGGTGCAGCGCTCGGTCGGTCAGGACGCGGCCCGGTTGAAAGGTGAGAAGCGGTCCGGGATGCAGGTGCACGCCCGCACCGGCTTACCGTGCCCGGTCTGCGGTGACACCGTTCGCGAGGTGGCCTACGTGGATCGTTCGTTCCAGTACTGCCCGACGTGTCAGACCGGCGGCAAGCCGTTGGCGGATCGGCGGATGTCCCGGCTGCTGAAGTAGCTCGGGCCGGCACCGTCGATCAGGCAGCGGTCCCCGGCTCGGCAGACGCGTCCCGGTACGCCGCCCAGGCGAGTCGGCGCTGCTGGTCGATGTCGTCCACCACCCGGGTGTGCTTGTCGAACACCAGGGTCGCCCGCCGATCGGCGGTGTAGGCCGGCCACGACGGCTGCGGCGCGCCGGTGCGGGCGAAGCTCAACCATTGCCCCTGGACCTGGCCGATCAGCGCTCGCATGGTGCGCCGGCCACCTGCGGTGAGCACTCGCCCGGCTGCGGTGTCGCCGTAGCCGAAGACCGCGAACATCTCCCACGCGTGCGTGGCGCCGAACCCGGATCGGTTCAGTACCGGTGGGGCAAAATCGTATCGATAGTTGTAGGTCGGCGCGTAGCTGCTGTGCCCCTCGCAGGCGTCGATCGTGGGCCGCCAGAACGCGTAGTCACCGCCGAGCCGGATCGATCGGCGGCCGTCGGTGTAGCTGCCGTACACGCCGTTCAGCTGAGCCACCACCCGAGGATCGGCGCCGGCGAACAGCTTGGTCAGCCGCGCCTGATCGGTGGGCAGGCCCTCGTCGAACCGGGAGAAGAGAGTCGCTTCGTTCCGGTTGGTCCCGATGATCAGCGGCACCCGATGCGCGTTGCCGTCCCGCATCGCAGCTGTCGGGGACTGCGGCAGATATTCGCCGTCGACCACCGGCGCGGTGTCCGGCAGGCCCGGGCGTTCCCGCATCTGCGCCCGGGCCACCCGCGCGCTGGCCCGGCGCAGTTCGTGCGCGTCGACTTTGCCGAGCGCGTCGGTGGCGGCGGCGTGGTCGCCGGGGTCTACCCCGAGCTCGACGAGCGTGTCGTGGGCATAGCGGTCCGCGGTCGCCGGGTCGACCACCCAGTCCGCCGGCGCGCTCTCCGCGATCACCCGATGGAACAGTCCTTTCGCGGCCGGCGTGGCCAGCAGTGCGCATACCGCGGCGGCGCCGGCCGACTCACCGAAGATGGTGACGTTGTCGGGGTCGCCACCGAAGGCGGCGATGTTGCGTTGCACCCATTCGAGGGCGGCGACCTGGTCGCGTAGACCCAGGTTGTTGTCGAACCGCCGGTCCGCGGTCCCGTATCGGCCGAAGTCGATATAGCCGAGCGGGCCGAGTCGGTAGTTCAGCGACACATAGATCACGTCGCCCCGGGCGGCGAGCCGCGAGCCGGAATAGAGGCCCAGCGCGGTGGTGCCGATCAGGTAACCGCCGCCGTGGATGAACACCATGACCGGCCGCGGCGAGCCGGCCGGGCCGGCCGGAGCGGTGACGTTGAGCGTGAGGCAGTTCTCGCTCATCGGTTGGTGCCGGCGAACCCCGGTCATCGTGCCGAACCGGGGTTGGATCGCGGCGGCACCGAAGGCCAGGGCGTCGCGGACGCCGACCCACGGGGTCACCGGCTGTGGCGCCCGCAGCCGTAGCTCGCCGACCGGTGGAGCGGCGAAGGGAATGCCCAACCACCGATCGACGTGTCGGCCGGCGATCCCGCGGACCACTCCGTCGGCGGTATGAATCTTCATGACCGAATGGTAACCGCGGTTAACGTTTACGGAGTACGAGTCCCTACCAGGGGTGTGTCTCCACACCCAACGCCGCCAGTTCGGTCCGGGCCAGAGCGGTCAGCGCGTCGTCGGATACCACCCGATCCGGGTCCAGTGAGACCAGCGCCAGGGTGTGCGCCTGCGGCCCGCGGCACAGGTACGCCGACAGTCGGGTGCGTGGAAAGCGTGCGGCGGGCAGCCGCGGGTGCACGGCCCGCGCCGCGACCGCGTCGGCGCGATGGCGGCCCAGCGTGGCCAACTCGTTCGGTAATCGGCCGATGTCCGAGCACAGCAGGTCGCGTTCGCCGGCACCGGCGGACAGCCGATAGGCGAGTCGTCGGGGGAGCACGCCGAGCAGCTCGGCCGGAAATCCGTTCGGGGGGCCGGCCGGACGCGCGTAGCCGACGCGACAGGCATCCTGGACGGCGGTCGGCGCAGCGCCGCGGCGCAGCGCCGTGGTCGCCATCCGCAGCTGGTTCGCCACGTCGGTGGCGCCGGCTCGCCGCTCGTCGACCGGTAGTGCGACGTCGATGACATCGTTGTCGAAGCCGCTGCCCCACAAGATGTTTGCTGCCACGGCGACGAACAGGCTGTTGCCGCTGACAGCCCGGCTCGCGGCCGCGGCGGCCCAGTCCGGCGGGTGGATGTCGAGGATCGCGCTTCGCGGTATCGGATCGGCCGGGGCCGGCCGTCGTTCGACCGCCGGTGTCGCCGGCGGGCGCCCACCGCGGACCAACGCCCCGATCGTGCCGCCCACCGCGATGCGATACTGCCGGCCCGCGTCGGCCCAGTCGGAGTCGACCGGTTCCGCGACGGCCCGGGTGCGGCCGGTCAACGCGTCGGCTACGGCCAGCAGCATCCCGCGGGCGTCGGCAAGCACATGGGATACCGACAGCGCGACCGCGGTGCCACCGGCGGCGATCGGTGCCGCGGCGAGGTGCCAGCCCGGGCCGTGTTCGGGGTCGAGCTCCGGCACCACCGACCAGGCCCAAGCCGCGACCCGGGCCGGCGAAACGGCGGTGTGGCGATAGTCCAGTGGATACGCCCGGACGCTCGGTTGCCAGCGGGGCCGGGCGCCCGGTACCCGGGGTATCACGACCCGGCGCCCGAGCGCGCTCACGCGTAGTCGGGAATGCAGTTCGGCCAGCAGATCGGGCGCGACCTGGTCGGCGGTCCGCCAGATCCCCTGCATTGCGATCGGCGTGCCGAGCCCGCGGTGGCTGCGCAGGAAGATCTCGTCGACGACCGAGAGCCGGCTCACTCCGGCCGGCCGACGGCGGTCGGGTCGTCGACCGCGTTACGTTTGTCCGGTCGGCTGCGGATCGCTGGGCTGCGGATCGCCGGGCCGTTGCGTGCCCCCCGGACGCCCGTTCGCGGCGCGCTCATGTTCGCCGACTGTAGTCCGGCGGACGACGTCTTGCGCAAAGAAATGAACTCTGATTCAGTATTTGTGTGGCATACCGCCGAAGTCCGGCCGTGCAAGCTCGCCTGGACGCGCAAGAAGAGGAAATCCTGCGCGCCGCGATCGAGGTGCTGTCCCGGGACGGTTACCGGGGCCTGTCGATAGCGGAGGTCGCCGCGGGCGCGGGCGTCGCCGTGGGTACCGTCTATCGGCACTTCGCCGGCAAGGCCGAGCTGGTGACCACGATCTTCCGGCGGGTCGCCGGGCGCGAGGTCGAGGCGGTGGCGGCAGCCGGCGCGAGCGGGACACCGGCGGAGCGGGTGCGCGGCGCGATCGAGACGTTCGCCGGCCGCGCGCTGAAGAATCCTCGGCTCGCCTACACACTGCTCACCGAACCGGTCGACGTCGCGCTCGACGCCGAGCGGCTGGTGTTCCGGCAGGCGTTCGCCCGAACCTTCGCGACCGCGATCGCCGCCGGCCTCGCCGAGGGGCTACTACCGCCGCAGGACCCGCAAACATCGGCGGCAGCGCTGGTCGGCGGGCTCGCCGAGGTGCTGGGCGGGCCGCTCGCCGACGGACTGGATGCGACCGCGGTGGTGGCCGAGTTCGTCGGATTTTCGTTGCGTGCCCTGGGCGCACGAGAACAGGAGTGATCAGATGCCGACGAACTGGACGCCGACCCACGAGGTGCACAATCAGGTTCCGCCGCTGGCGCCGTTCGACGCGGCCGGCTACCCAGCCCTGCTGGCCGGCCTGCATCGGGAAGGGGCGGGTTGGGCCGAGGCCGACCTGCGCGCGATCGGCCGGCGTGCGGGTGGGGCGCAGGCCCAGGAGTGGGGCCGGCTGGCGAACGAGTATCCGCCGGTCCTGCACACCCACGACCGGTTCGGACACCGGATCGACGAGGTCGAGTTCCATCCGCACTGGCACTCGCTGATGGACGTCGCGGTCCGCAGTGGTCTGCATGCGGCACCGTGGGTTTCGGGGCGGGTCGGCGCACACGTGGCGCGGGCGGCGAAGTTCCACGTCTGGGGGATGGCCGACGCGGGTCACATGTGCCCGATCTCGATGACCTATGCGGTGATTCCGGCGCTGCGGCACAACCCCGAGCTGGCCGCCCGGTACGAGCCGTTACTGGCGGCGACGACATACGACTACGGGTTGCGTGAGCCGTCGACCAAGGCCGGATTGATCGCCGGCATGTCGATGACCGAGAAGCAGGGTGGCTCCGACGTGCGGGCCAACACCACGACGGCGACGCCGCAACCGGACGGGTGGTATTGCATCGTCGGGCACAAGTGGTTCACCTCGGCGCCGATGTCGGACCTGTTCCTCACGTTGGCCCGGACGCCGAACAGCGCCGGCCCGACCTGTTTCCTGCTGCCCCGGGTGTTGCCGGACGGCTCGCGCAACCCGATCCGGTTGCAGCGGTTGAAGAACAAGCTGGGCAACAAGTCCAACGCCTCGGCCGAGATCGAGTACGAGGGGGCCCTCGGCCGGCGGGTCGGAGACGAAGGTGCCGGGGTGCGGACCATCGTCGAGATGGTCAACATGACCCGATTGGACTGCGTGATCGGCTCGGCGACCGGGATGCGGTACGGCGTGGTGCAGGCGGTGCACCACGCGCGACATCGCCGGGCGTTCGGCGCGGAGGTGATCGATCTGCCGGCGATGCAGAATGTGCTGGCCGACTTGGTGATCGAGTCCGAGGCAGCCACCGCGGTGATGCTGCGGCTGGCCGGCGCGACCGATCGTGCGGCCGCCGGGGACGCGGCGGAGGCCGAGCTGCGCCGGATCGCCTTGGCGGTGAGCAAGTACTGGGTGTGCAAGCGGGCGCCGATGCACGCCGCCGAAGCGTTGGAGTGCTTGGGCGGCAACGGCTATGTGGAGGACTCGGGAATGCCGCGGTTGTTCCGGGAGTCGCCGCTGATGTCGATCTGGGAGGGGTCGGGCAACGTCGCGGCACTGGATGCCTTGCGCGCCATGGCGCGTCAGCCCGGTACCGTGACGGCGTTCTTCGCCGAGGTGGGCCGGGCGGGCGGGGCCGACCCGCGGCTGGACGACGCGATCGCCCGGCTCGGCAAGGAACTCGCCGACCTCGACGATGCGCAGTACCGAGCGCGGCGGGTGGTCGAGTTGATGGCGCTGGTGTTCCAGGGTTCGCAACTGGTGCAACATGGTCCGGCTGCGGTGGCGGACGCGTTCTGCGCGACCCGATTGGCCGGCGACCACGGGTTGGCGTTCGGCACATTGCCGACCGGTGTCGCGGTCGATGCGATTCTGCGGGAACGAGTTCCGGAAACGAGCTGAGCTCGGCTCAGCGATCGCGCAGCTTTTCCAGCAACCGCAACCACACCTCGCTCACCGTCGGGTACGCCGGGACCGCATGCCACAGCTGCTCGACCGGTATCTCGCCGACGACCGCGACCGTCGCCGCCTGCAGCAGCTCACCCACGTCGGGACCGACGAACGTCGCGCCGAGCAACCGCCCGGTCGAACGGTCGACGACCAGCTTGGCGTGCCCGGCGTAGTCGTCGCGCAGCAGTGCGGAACCGGCGACCGAGATATCCAGTTCGACCGCGACCACGGTGAATCCCGCGGTCCGCGCCGCCTGCTCGGTGCGACCGACGGTGGCCACTTCCGGTGCGCTGAACACCACCGCGGGTACCGCGCCGTGGTCGGCGGTGGCGCGGTACCGCGGCCCGTCCAGCGGCCCTCCCCGAGCCCGCGCCGCGATCACGTCGCCACATACCCGTGCCTGGTACTTTCCCATGTGGGTGAGCAGGTTTCGACCGGTCACGTCGCCGACCGCGTACAGCCAGGAGCCGGCCACGCCGATCGCGGTCAGGTGGTCGTCGACGGCGACCGCGCGGTCGTCGAGGCCGACCGTTGCCAGACCCAGCCCGGCGGTCGCCGGGGCGCGGCCGGTCGCGACCACCAGCTCGTCCGCCTCGAGCACCGTGCCACCGACGGTCGCGGTGACCGGACCACCGTGGATTCGGCCCGCGCCGGTCGCCGCGGGCGAGGTCCGGGTGACGGCGTCGAGCCCGGCGCCGAACCGGATCTCCACACCTCGTTCGGCCAACGCCGATGCGACCCGCTCGCCGGCGAACGGTTCCATCCCGCCGAGCAACCGGTCGCCGCGGACCACCATGGTGACGGCGGCACCGAATGCCGAGAGCCAGGTCGCCGCCTCGCAGGCGACCACGCCGCCGCCCAGAATCAGCACCCGGCGGGGCAGTTCGCGCAGGTTGGTCACGTCCCGGGAGATCCACGGCAACGCGGCGCGCAGGCCCGGCACATCCGGTATCAGTGCGGTGCTCCCGGTCGCCAGCACCACCGCCTGGCGCGCGATCAGCTCCCGGTCGCCGACCCGGACCCGGCGGTCGCCGGCGAGCGCACCGGCACCCCGGATCACCGCGACGCCGACGCTTTGGGCCCAGGCCACCTGGCCGGTGTCGGCATGGTGCGCGGTGAAGTCGTCGCGCCGAGCCAGCACGGCATCGAGATCGATTCCGGTGCCGGTGATCCCGCGTAGGTGGCGGGCTCGGTCGAGAAAATGGACGGGCGTGAGCAACGCCTTGCTCGGCATACATGCCCAGTAGGAGCATTCGCCGCCGACGAGTTCCCGCTCGACCAGTGCGGCGGTCCGATCGCTGCCGGCGATCGCGTACTGTGCGGCGTTCTCACCGGCCGGCCCGCCGCCGATCACGATCACGTCGAACTCGTCGGATGCCGCGCCGTCGCCCATGCCCGCTACGGTAGTCGGCTCGTCCGTGGCGGCGGCCGCGCGCCGTCGACGTCGGGATTCACTCGGCCCGGCGAACCGGATATCGCGGCTTGACCACGTCGTGCAGGAAGCGTCCCTTGGACTTTGCGCCGACCAGATCGAGATAGACCGACATCGGGACCAGCGCATAGATGTAGGTGTCGCCGCCGGCCCACTCCACCCACAGCTCGTAGTCGATCGGGTCGTAACCGATCCGCTGGATCGCGCGCGACTCGAACGCGATCATCGTCGGCCGGCTCATCGAACGCACTCCCCAGGTGCTGCTGCGATTGGCACCCGCCCAGTCTGGCCCGCGGCTACCGGGGCCGTCGAATCGCCGCCTACGGGCGGTTCGAGCGATCGTGATCGCCCGGCCGGGGCGGTCAGCCGGTAGGGGTACCGAACTCGACGGTGCTGCGGCCGCGTATCCGCACCCGCGGGGTATTGCCCGAGTTCCGCAGGGCGATCCACAGCCTGGCGAACGATGCGTCGTCGACCAGTGGCCGAGCCGCGATCATCAAGCGCTTGCCGAAGTCGTGCTCGGCCACGGCCACATCGCGTAGCAACCCGATCTGCTGCTCCCGAAAGTACGCGCAGGTGCTCGTCCGGCGGTCGTCCCGGACCGCCGGGCGAGCACCGCATCGATCACCCAGCGCCGAGACGACGCCCACCAGGTTGTCCTCGACTCCGCGCCGTACGGCCAGCGCGCTTCGTTGCAGGTCGATCATCCGATCGACGACCTGGCGCAGTCGCGGCCGGTCCGGGTCCGCTCGATGCTCGACGCCGATGTCTGGTAACGCCATGAAATAAGGGTAGCCTAACTCGACGTCGGGAGGCGACCCCGGGGATCAGCGACCCCGCTCGGCGCGATAGCGGCGGATCAGTTCGGCTGTCGACGAGTCGAGATCGTCGGTCGGTGGGTCTGTGTCGGTGAGCAACGGTTCCAGTTCCAGCGCCTGCTTCTTGCCCAGCTCCACGCCCCACTGGTCGAAGGAGTTGATCCCCCAGATCGCCCCTTCGGTGAAGACCTGATGCTCGTAGAGCGCGATCAGCTGACCGACCGTGCGCGGGGTCAGTTTCGGTGCCAGAATCGTGGTGGTCGGCCGATTCCCCGGCATCACTTTGTGTGGTACCAGCTCGGTCGGGGTGCCGTCTGCGGCGACCTCCTCGGCGTCCTTGCCGAAGGCGAGCACCGCGGTCTGCGCGAACAGGTTGCTCATCAGAATGTCGTGCATGCTGCCGGTGCCGTCCATGGTGGGCAGATCGTCGGTGGGTTCGGCGAACCCGATGAAGTCGCACGGGACCAGCCGATTGCCCTGGTGCAGCAGCTGGTAGAAGGCGTGCTGGCCGTTGGTTCCGGGTTCGCCCCAGAAGACCTCGCCGGTGCGCGTGGTCACCGCGCTACCGTCGATCCGGACCGACTTGCCGTTCGATTCCATGGTCAGCTGCTGCAGGTAGGCCGGAAACCGGGCCAGATCGTTCGAGTACGGCAGCACCGCCCGCGAATCGGCGCCGAAGAAGTCCGAGTACCACAGGCCGATCAGCGCGAGCAGCACCGGCGCATTCTCGGCGAGCGGGGTGGTGCGGAAGTGTTCGTCGAGCTCGTGCATGCCGGCCAGGAACTCGGCGAAGCGCTGCCGTCCGCAGGCCGCCATCACCGACAGCCCGATGGCCGAGTCGACCGAGTACCGACCGCCGACCCAGTCCCAGAAGCCGAACATGTTGGCGGTGTCGATGCCGAACTCGGCGACCCGCTCCGCGTTGGTCGAGACCGCCACGAAATGCTTCGGTACGGCGTCCGCGCCGAGTGCCTCGACCAGCCAGCGCCGGGCCGCCGTGGCGTTGGTCAGGGTCTCCAGCGTGGAGAAGGTTTTCGACGCCACCACGAACAGGGTTGTCGCCGGATCCAGCCCGGTCAGCGTGGCGGTCAGGTCGGCCGGGTCGACGTTGGACACATAACGACAGGCGGGGCCGTCGCAGTAGTGCCGCAGTGCGCGGTACACCATGTCCGGCCCCAGGTCGGAGCCGCCGATGCCGATGTTCACCACGGTGGCGATCGGCTGCCCGGTGGCGCCACGCCACGCCCCGGAACGGACGGCATCGGTGAAGGCGCCCATCTTGGCGAGCACCTCGTGGACATCGGGCACCACGTCCCGGCCGTCCACCGTCAGGGTCGCGTCGGCGGGCAGACGCAACGCGGTGTGTAGCACCGCGCGGTCTTCCGAGGTATTGACGTGCGCGCCGGCGAACATCTCGTCGCGGCGTTGCTCGACATTTGCGGTCCGCGCCAACTCGACCAGTAGGCTCAGCGTCTCCGGAGTTACCCGATGCTTGCTGTAATCGATGTAGAGCTCGCCAGCGGTCGTGGTCAGCGCGGTCCCGCGGTCCGGGTCGGCGGCGAACAGGTCGCGGAGGGTCAGTGCGCTTACCTGATCGTGATGCCGTTCCAGGTCGTGCCATGCTGCCGTGCCGGTGATGTCGTCACTCATGACTACCGAGCCTAATCGGCAGGACCCAGCGGCCGCGGGCTGATCGGTGGGTGAACGGCGAAAGCCGAGACCGACTTCTGCGCCTGGGAAACAGGTGCAGCAGCCTGGTGCCGGCAGTTCGGTGTCGAGATGCCGGCGTGGTGGGCGTGTCGGCCCACCCGATCAGTGCCCCAGTCGGCCGCGGCCCAGGCGGAGCAGGAGCATCGCGAGCGTGTGGCCTTCCTGGCCCAGCTCGCTGAAACGTTCCAGCACCTTCATCTCCCGGCTGTGCACCAACCTGGTTCCCCCGGATGCCATCCGGGTTCGGCCTATAATTCGGGAAACCTCGGTTCGCCGCTTGATCGCGGACAGAATCTCCGCGTCGAGCTGGTCGATTTCCTTCCGCAATTCCTCGATCTCCGCCTCGCTGTGGGGCAGAAAGGAATCGGGCCCGGTCGCCTTGGCAGGGCTGCTCATGTACCTCTCCTTGCGTCGGAACTGGGATCGCAGTCGAGCCGTGGGCCGTTACCGCTGTCCAAGTTGCCGACACGCCTACGAACATGTCTGTCCGCGTTATCACGTGGCTGCTCAGTGTAGCCCTCGTCGGACCGTCGATCGGCCGGTTGGGCAGGTTGTGATCCAGATAGGGGATAGATCACGCGGCGACCACGCGCCGCTGCTGTCGGTCTGCGCCGGTAGCGTGGACCGACAATGGACACGATCGATACCGAGCGACGAGCGAGCCCGGCGCGCTCGGCGGAGCAGCCCGAGCCCGGCGCGGTAGCTGAAGATCTGCTGACCGGCTTGAATGCGCCGCAGCGGGCGGCGGTTCAGCATTCCGGAACGCCGTTGCTGATCGTTGCCGGCGCCGGCTCGGGGAAGACCGCGGTGCTCACTCGGCGCATTGCCTACCTGCTGGCTACCCGGCGCGCTACCCCGGGCCAGATACTGGCGATCACGTTCACCAACAAGGCCGCAGCCGAGCTGCGGGAGCGAGTGATCGATCTGGTGGGGCCGCGAGCGCGGGCGATGTGGGTGTCGACGTTCCACTCCGGCTGCGTGCGGATTCTGCGTACCCAGTCGGCGTTGCTGCCGGGGATGAACTCGAACTTCTCGATCTACGACGCGGATGATTCGCGTCGCCTGCTGGCGATGATCAGCCGCGATCTCGGGCTCGATGCCAAGAAGTTTCCCCCGCGGTTGCTGGCGGCCGGAATCTCCAATCTCAAGAACGAGCTGATCGACTCTGCAGCGGCGGCCGACGCTGCGGCGGACGACTACGCGAAACTGATCGCCCAGGTCTATTCGGAGTATCAGCAGCGCCTCCGCGGCGCCAATGCGTTCGACTTCGACGATCTGATCGGGGAGACCGTTGCACTGCTTCGGGCGCACCCGCAGGTTGCCGAGTACTACCGGCGGCGGTTCCGGCACGTCCTGGTGGATGAGTATCAGGACACCAATCACGCCCAATACGTCTTGATCCGGGAGCTGGTCGGCGAGGCCGGCGGGGAGCCCGCCGACGACCGGCCCGCGGTCGAGCCGGGCGAATTGTGCGTGGTGGGTGATGCGGACCAGTCCATCTATGCCTTCCGCGGTGCGACCATCCGCAACATCGAGGAGTTCGAGCGGGACTTTCCGCAGGCGCAGACGATCCTGCTGGAACAGAACTACCGATCCACCCAGCGAATCCTGACCGCAGCAAATGCGGTGATCTCGCGGAACCCCAAGCGCCGGGCCAAGCAATTGTGGACCGATGCCGGGGAGGGGGAGCTGATCGTCGGCTATGTCGCCGACAACGAGCACGACGAGGCCGCCTTCATCGCGCGGGAGATCGATCGACTGTCCGACGCCGGTGCGACGACGTTCGGCGACATCGCCGTGTTCTACCGCACCAACGGCAGTTCGCGCCCGCTGGAGGAGGTTTTCGTCCGGCTCGGTCTGCCGTACAAGGTGGTCGGTGGGGTTCGGTTCTACGAGCGTAAAGAAGTTCGCGACGCGGTTGCCTACCTGCGGGTGCTGGACAATCCCGACGACACGGTGAGCCTGCGCCGAATCTTGAATACCCCCCGCCGCGGCATCGGTGACCGGGCGGAGGCGTGCGTCGCGGTGTATGCCGAGCAGCACGACATCGGCTTCGCGGCCGCGTTGCGAGCAGCGGCAGACGGCAAGGTCGCGCTGCTGAACACCCGTTCGCAACGGGCGGTGACGAGCTTTCTGGACCTGCTGGACGGCCTGCGGGAGATCAGCCCGGCCGAGGCCGGCCCCGGGATCCGGGACGTGGGCGACGTGGTGGAAGCGGTGTTGGAGCGGACCGGATACCGGGCCGAGCTCGCCGCATCCAGCGATCCCCAGGACGGTGCTCGGTTGGACAACCTGAACGAGTTGGTCAGCGTCGCCCGAGAGTTCAGTTCCGAGGCGCAGAACGCGGCCGCTGCAGCGGCTGCCGAGGGGATCGTGCTCACCCCGGCGGAGGGGGAGCCGGAGCCGGGCTCGTTGGCGGCATTTCTGGAGCGGGTGTCGTTGGTGGCCGACACGGATCAGATCCCGGAGTCCGATGCCGGCGTGGTGACCCTGATGACGCTGCACACGGCCAAAGGGCTGGAGTTTCCGGTGGTCTTCGTGACCGGCTGGGAGGACGGACAGTTTCCGCATATGCGGGCGCTCGGCGATCCGGCGGAGCTGGCCGAGGAGCGCCGGCTGGCGTACGTCGGGATCACCCGAGCGCGGCGCCGGCTGTATCTGACCCGGGCGGTACTCCGCTCGGCGTGGGGGCAGCCCATCGCCAATCCGGAGTCTCGTTTTCTGCAGGAGATCCCCGGGGAGTTGATCGATTGGCGTCGGCTCGACAGCGGTGCCACGCTCGGCCGGCGGCCGCGCCCGGGCGCCGACTCGGACTCCGAGCGCGACTGGACCCAGCCGGAACGTCCCGGCTGGCGGGGAGCGGACCGGCGGCGACCCCCGCCGGGAGCCGCCAAGCGGGCCGGACGCGGACCGATCTCGCTGAAGGTGGGCGATCGGGTCAGTCACGACAAGTACGGCTTGGGTACGGTGCTGTCCACCGAGGGACTGGGTCAATACACCACGGCGATCATCGATTTCGGCACTGCCGGCAAGCTTCGACTGATCCCGGAGCATGCGCCGATCGAGAAGCTGTAGGCGGGAGTCGAGGCCGGCCTTCGATCGGTCGTCGGACTCCGGGAATCCAAAGTTCCGTGAAGAGAACCAGCCCGATACCGGGCGAGATGGTTCGGGTCAGTCCTGCTCGGGACCGAGGCTGATCCCGCGCGAGGCGAGCCAGGGCAGCGGATCCACCTTGTCGTTGCCGTTCAGCCAGACCTCGAAATGGCAGTGCGGACCGGTGGAGAAGCCACGGTTACCGACGGTCGCGATCTGATCGCCCGCCATCACCGTCTGCCCGGTGGCCACCGTCGCGGTATCGACATGGCCGTACACGGTGATCGTGCCGTCCGAATGCTGCAGTCGCACCCACATCCCGAACCCGGATGCCGGACCGGCGTCGATCACCTTTCCGTCGGCGACGGCGAAGATCGGGGTACCGATCGGCGCGGCGATATCGACACCGGCGTGCAGCGCGCCCCAGCGAAAGCCGAAATTGGAGGTGAAGGTGCCGTGGGTGAACGGAACGTAGAGCGGCCGCAGCTTTGCCGTCTCGGCAGCGGTGCGTTCTTCGGCGAACCGCTGGCCCTTGTCCAACAAGCTGGCGTAGTCGCCGATCTGGACTGCTTTTGCCGAGTCGAGCACCTGCGGTGCGGTGGGGAGTCCGGCTGTCGCGGCAGTCAGGCCGACCGTTCCGGCGAGCGCGGTCGCGCTGCCCGCGGGAGCGGGAGCGTGGTCGTCGTGCTGGATCGCGGACTGGCCCGCGGCCACGGCGGCACCGGCGGCCACGGCCAACACCGCGGCACGCCCCTTGAGCGCGGCGGGCGGGGCCGGAAGCCGGTGCGCGCCGCCTTTGCGCCGGGAGTGGGGCGGCTGCGCCGGAGGTAGCTCGCTACCGGCACCGGCCGGGGCCGTGTAACGCTCTTGCCTGGCCGCAACGATGTCCTCGGTGAGGCCGCGATGTGACTTGTTCCGACCCTCGTCGATGCCGAAGTCGGTTTCCGGGTAGTCGAGAACGGTGCCACCGAATCCGCTGAACGACGGCTCCGCGGTCCGGAAATCAAATCCCGATCCGGCCCCTGAGCTGGGCAGATAGTCGAATGAACCAAGAGTTCGGTGCTGAATCAACGGCTCCGACCCTCCTAGCATGTGACCGTGCTGTGATATCGACCCCAGGACGGTAACGAAACGGTTGCGTCGGATGCAAGTTGTCACGGCCGGAAGTCGCAGCTATGTGAGATACAACACAGTTTCGCCCGAGGTCTTCCTGGATCTTGGTGGCAACAGCGGCAAACCTACGGAGCTACCTCGTGGCGGGTCCGCCGTCGATTACGAGCTGGCAACACCTCGATCACCGATGTGTCGGCCTCGTTACGAAACTGCAGCTCGATGCGGCCGATATCGGGACCCGGCGGCTGGCTAGAGTCCGAACCGGCCCGCGATGCACACGGGCGACACTCCTGGCGTTGCGACCGGCAACGCTGCAGACGAGACGGTGGATACATGGACCTGTTCGAGTTCCAAGCGAAGGAGCTCTTCGTAGCGCACGGGGTTCCCTCGTCCGAGGGTCGGGTGACCGACACGGCCGAGGGCGCCAAGGCGATCGCCGAGGAGATCGGTAAACCGGTCATGGTGAAGGCGCAGGTGAAGGTCGGCGGCCGGGGTAAGGCCGGCGGCGTCAAGTACGCGGCGACGCCGGAGGAGGCGTTCACCCACGCGCAGAACATCCTCGGGCTGGATATCAAGGGCCACATCGTGCGCAAGCTCTTGGTGACCGAGGCGAAGGATATCGCCGCGGAGTACTACCTGTCCTTCCTGCTCGACCGGGCCAACCGGACCTATCTGGCGATGTGTTCGGTCGAAGGCGGAATGGAGATCGAGGAGGTCGCGGCGACCAAGCCGGATCGGTTGGCCCGAATCCCGGTCGACGCGGTGACCGGTGTCGATCTCGCGTTCGCCCGGTCGATCGCCGAACAGGGGCATCTGCCGGCCGAGATCCTGGACGCCGCGGCGGTGACGATCCAGAAGCTGTGGGAGGTGTTCACCGCCGAGGACGCCACCCTGGTCGAGGTGAATCCGCTGGTTCGTACCCCGGACGACGAGATCCTGGCGTTGGACGGGAAGGTGACGTTGGACGGGAATGCCGACTTCCGGCACCCGGGCCATGCGGAGTTCGCGGACGAGGACGCGACCGATCCGCTGGAGCTGAAGGCCAAGCAGCACGACCTGAACTACGTGAAGTTGGACGGCTCGGTCGGCATCATCGGCAACGGCGCCGGTCTGGTCATGTCCACCCTCGATGTGGTCGCCTATGCGGGGGAGAAGCACGGTGGGGTGCGGCCGGCGAATTTCCTCGACATCGGTGGTGGGGCGTCGGCGGAGGTGATGGCGGCGGGGCTGGACGTCATCCTCGGCGACGATCAGGTGCGCAGCGTGTTCGTGAACGTCTTCGGCGGTATCACCGCCTGCGACGCGGTGGCGAACGGCATCGTCAAGGCGTTGGAGATGCTCGGCGACTCGGCGACCAAGCCGCTGGTGGTTCGACTCGACGGGAACAAGGTCGACGAAGGCCGCAAGATCCTGGCGGACGCAGCGCATCCGCTGGTCACGTCGGCTCAGACGATGGATGAAGGCGCCGACAAGGCCGCGCAGCTCGCGGCGGCGGCGAAGTAGAGGAGCGAGCGAGATGTCTATCTTCCTGAACAAGGATTCCAAAGTCATCGTCCAAGGCATCACCGGTGGTGAGGGCACCAAACACACCGCGTTGATGCTGAAGGCCGGCACCCAGGTGGTCGGCGGAGTGAACGCGCGCAAGGCGGGCACCACGGTTGCCCACACCGACGCCGACGGCAACCCGGTCGACCTGCCGGTGTTCGGTTCGGTGCGCGAGGCGATCGATGCCACCGGTGCCGACACCTCGATCGCGTTCGTGCCGCCGAAGTTCGCCAAGGACGCGATCATCGAGGCGATCGACGCCGAGATCGGTCTGCTCGTGGTGATCACCGAAGGGATTCCGGTGCAGGACAGCGCGTACGCCTGGGCCTACAACGTCGCGAAGGGCGAGAAGACCCGGATCATCGGGCCGAACTGTCCCGGGATCATCACGCCCGGCGAAGCGTTGGTGGGGATCACCCCGGCCAACATCACCGGTAAGGGCCCGATCGGGCTGGTGTCGAAATCCGGCACGTTGACCTACCAGATGATGTTCGAGCTGCGCGACTTCGGCTTCTCCACCTCGATCGGCATCGGTGGCGATCCGGTGATCGGGACCACCCACATCGACGCGATCGCGGCGTTCGAGCAGGATCCGGAAACGAAGCTGATCGTGATGATCGGCGAGATCGGCGGCGATGCCGAGGAGCGTGCGGCCGCTTACATCCAGGCCAACGTGACCAAGCCGGTGGTCGGCTACGTCGCCGGCTTCACGGCGCCGGAGGGCAAGACGATGGGCCACGCCGGCGCGATCGTGTCCGGTTCGTCGGGCACCGCGCAGGCGAAGAAGGACGCGTTGGAAGCGGCCGGGGTGAAGGTCGGCAAGACGCCGTCCGAGACCGCCGCACTGGCCCGCGCGATCCTCGAGCAGTCCGCCGTCTCGGCCTGAGTTACCCCGGCCCGGCCCCCGTGCGGAATCCGCCGCAACGGGGGCCGTCGTCGTTCCCGGAGCGTCGGTGCAGTGTGCAGTAGCGTCATCGTCGACGAGCAGCCGACGAGCGTGCCGAGGAGTGGCCGATGAATCCGGATGTGAAGCCGAACCTGCTGCTCGGTTACGTCGTGGCGGCGCTCGGCGTGCTCGCTTTCCTGCTCGGCTTCCTCCCGTTCGGACGGGTGTCCGGGCTGGACGGCCTCACCTGGGATACCACGGTCAACTTCTTCGAGGGCGGCGCTGCCGGAACCATCGCGCTGCTGCTGCTGGGCGGGTTGCTGGCGGCGTTCTCGGTGCTGCCGCGACAGGACTTGATGGGCGCTGCCGCCGCCGCATCGATCAGCGGCTTCGCCGGCTTGCTGGTGCAGGGATTCAATGTGGTCGGCGGCTTCTACGAGCGCGCGTTCGGGCTCTACGTCGTGTTGGTGCTCGGCCTGACCCAGTCGGCGCTGGCGGTGTACGCGGTGTTCGCCGCGACCCGCCCGGCGCGCCCGGTGCCGGCGCAACCGCCCGGCTACGGCACCCAGTCGGGTTACGGCGCCCAGCCGGGCTATACCGCGCCGGGCCCGCAACCGGGCTACGCACCATCGGCTACGCCGTCCTACCCGGCCGGGTACAGCCATCCGGCCTATCGGCCGGCACCCGGCGTGGCCGACCCGTACGGCGGCTACGGCGCCGGTTCCGGCAGTCCCGATTCGTACTCGGCCGGTCTCGCCGGGACGGGGTATGCGGTTACCCCGGACGAGGCGCCCACCGAGCAGTATCCGAGCCCGCTGGTGCCACCCGCGGACCCACCCGGGAGCGCGGCGCAGTTCCGCCCACCGGAGGGTGACGGCAACCAGCGCTGAGCAACGCGTCGGCGCGCCTGCCGCAGCGAGGCACGGTCGGATGTCACGCTGTGGGCGATGTGTGCCCTCCTGGAACGCAGCGCCCGGACGGTGCGGCCCGCTCGTCCGCCCGTCCGAACCGCGCCGCAGCTGCCCTCGCCGGAGCAGTTCCGGGTGCTGCTCGGCGTAGCGCTCCGGTCCAGCACGACCGTGCTTGCCGTGGTCGCCGGACTGGTCGGGTGCGCCATGCTCTTCGGCGGCGGGCTCAGTGGTGCCGCAGCGGCGATCGCGGCCGGCTGGCTCGGCGTCCACCAGGTCCCGCTCACGATTGGGACCACCGCGTTGTCGGTGTTGCCGCTGGCTCCGACGGTCGGCGCGATGTACCTCACCGCGCGGTCCGCGGCGGCGGCCACCACGGCCGACAGCTCCCGCGCCGACATCATCTGGGTGTTGGCTGCTGCGATCGGCGGCCCACTCGCCGTCACGGTGGTCACGCTGGCGGTGGTCAAGGACGCTTCGGCGTCGAACGCGCTGGCGCCGCCGGATACCCTGCTCGCCTTCGGTTGGGTGGTGGTACTGCACGGTTGCGCGGCGGCCGCCGGGGTGCTCGCGCGCACCTGGCGGCGGGTGGCCGACGGCGCCGGGGCGCCCGACTGGTTGCCGGCCGGATTCGGCGCCGCTGGGGCGGCGATACGCCGCCTGCTGGTGGCGGCCGCCGGCGTCGTCGCGATCTCGTTACTGATCCACTGGTCGGTCGCGGTCGAGCTGCTGAATACCGGTGACGGTTTCGTCGGTGGCCTCGGTTTGATCGTGTTGTCGCTGGGCTACCTGCCGAACGTCGTGGTAGGGGCCGTGGCGGTGGTGACCGGCACGAAGGCCACGATCGGTACCGCGTCGGTCGACCTGTTCGCTGTGCACGGCGGCCCCGTTCCGGGGCTGCCGGTGTTATCCGCATTGCCGACCGGTCCGGCCGCGGCGTGGTATCCGCTGCTGCTGATCATTCCGGCAGTCGTGGCGATCCAGCTCGGTCGCGAGTGCGCGGCCCGGTGTGGCAGCCGGGCCGACGCCCTCGGCGCCGTGCTGACCGCCGCCGTGGTCACCGGCCTGGCGGCATTGTCGGCCGGTGCGCTGTGTGGCGGCGAACTCGGCACGTTCGGTCGGGTCGGGGTGAGCGTCGGTCCGTTCGCCGGCTTGACCACGATCTGGCTCGCCGCGCTGGGCAGTGCGGCCGCCGCGGTCGCCACCCGCGGGCGGTCCGGCGTGGTGGTGCGCCGCGCCGTGCCGAACCCCGCCGTGCCGGTTGTGGCGGTTCCCGCCGTGCCGGCCACCCCGGCGAGCCGGGACGATGACACCGCGGCGAGCCGGGACGATGACACCGCGGCGAGCCGGGACGACGAAACCGATTAGGCTTTCTCGGGTGATCAACCCGACCGATCGTGCGCCGGCGCGCCTGGTGGTTCTCGCTTCCGGTACCGGCTCGCTGTTACGGGCGCTGATCGCGGCCACCACCGATGCCGGGTACCCGGCCGAGGTGGTTGCGGTCGGGGTGGACCGGACCTGCGCCGCGACCGGGCATGCGGATGCCGCGGGTGTTCCCTGGTTCACCGTCGCACCTGGTGATTACGCCCGGCGGGCCGACTGGGACCGGGCGCTCACCGCTGCGGTACGCGGCTACCACCCCGATCTCGTGGTGACGGCCGGCTTCATGCGGCTGCTCGGCCCGGCATTCCTGGGCGAGTACCAGGGCCGCATCGTCAACTCGCACCCGGCGCTGCTCCCGTCGTTCCCCGGGGCACACGGGGTTGCGGATGCGCTCGCTTACGGTGTCAAGATCACCGGGGCGACGGTGCACCTGGTCGACGAGGGCGTCGATACCGGGCCGATCCTCGCGCAGGAAGCGGTGCCCGTGCATCCCGACGACGACGAAGCCACGCTGCACGAACGAATCAAGGTGGTCGAACGGCGACTGCTCGCCGACGTCGTCGCGGCGGTGGTACGACACGGCGTGGTATCGGACGGACGAAAGGCGCGGATCTCGTGGTGAGTGAGCGGAAGCCGGTGCGCCGGGCGTTGTTGAGCGTCTACGACAAAACCGGGCTTGCGGAGCTGGCCGCGGGGTTGCACGATGCCGGGGTCGAGATCGTCTCGACCGGCTCGACCGCAGCGACGATTGCGGCTGCCGGGGTCCCGGTCACCAAGGTGGAGGACCTGACCGGGTTTCCGGAGACGCTGGACGGCCGGGTGAAGACCTTGCACCCCCGCATTCACGCGGGCATCCTCGCCGATACCCGGCGGCCGGAGCATCTCGATCAACTCGCCGACCTCGGGGTGGAAGCGTTCGAGCTGGTGGTGGTGAACCTGTATCCCTTCACCGCGACGGTTGCCGCCGGGGCCGGGCCCGACGAGTGTGTGGAACAGATCGATATCGGCGGACCGTCGATGGTTCGGGCCGCCGCGAAGAATCATCCTTCGGTGGCCGTGGTGGTCGATCCGGCCGACTATCCGGCGGTCCTGGCCGCGGTCGGTTCCGGCGGATTCACCCTGGCCGAGCGGGCCCGGTTGGCCGCCCGCGGGTTCCGGCACACCGCGGCATACGACGTCGCGGTCGCCGGCTGGACGACCAGCGTCCTGGCCCCCGACGAGAGTCCGTTCCCGGACTGGGTGGCGGGTACCTGGGAGCGGACCGCGGTGCTGCGCTACGGCGAGAACCCGCATCAGCCGGCGGCGTTGTATCGATCCGGTGCGGGTCCGGCCGGGCTGGCCCAGGCGGCGCAGCTGCACGGTAAAGCGATGTCGTACAACAACTACACCGACGCCGATGCGGCCCGCCGGGCCGCGTTCGACCACAGCGCGCCGGCCGTCGCGGTGATCAAACATGCCAACCCGTGCGGTATCGCGATCGGTGCCGACATCGCCGAAGCGCATCGCAAGGCACACGCCTGTGATCCGCAGAGCGCGTACGGCGGGGTCATCGCGACCAACGGCGAGGTGAGCGTGGCGATGGCGGAACAGGTCGCCGAGATCTTCACCGAAGTGATCGTGGCTCCCGGTTACGCCGACGGCGCCGTCGAGGTGCTGGCGCGCAAAGCGAACCTGCGGGTGCTGCGCGCCGAGCCGCTCGTGGGTGCGGGAGTGGAGCTCCGCCCGATCAGCGGTGGGGCGTTACTGCAGCACCGCGACGACCTGACCGCCGCGGGCGACGACAGCACGAGGTGGACCCTGGTAGCGGGACCGGCTGCCGATCCGGACATGCTCGCCGACCTGGAGTTCGCCTGGCGGGCCTGCCGTGCCGTCAAGTCCAATGCGATTCTGCTCGCGCGCGACGGCGCGTCGGTCGGGATCGGCATGGGCCAGGTCAACCGGGTCGACTCGTGTCGGCTGGCGGTCGCTAGGGCCGGCGACCGAGCGGCCGGATCGGTGGCCGCCTCGGACGCGTTCTTCCCGTTTCCCGACGGCCCACAGATTCTGCTGGACGCCGGGGTACGCGCGATCGTCCAACCGGGCGGGTCGGTGCGGGACGAGCAGACCGTCGCCGCGGCGCAGGCCGCCGGGGTGACCATGTACTTCACCGGGGCCAGGCACTTCGCCCACTGATCGATCGGCGAGATGTTCAGGCCGGTGCCGGACGGGATCGAAACCGCCGCACTGCCCGGTAGATCAGCCAGCCGAGTGCGAGTAGCACGAGCGGGATCAGCACCGGCACGACCAGTGCGATCAACGCGGTGGTGAACGAGACGATGTCTTCCAGTACCGAAATGACCGGGTTGGCGGCACCGGCGGTGGTCGCCGTGCTGGCGGCCCGGGTTCCGGTTTGCGCGGTCGCGAACGCGAGTGCGGTGGGGGCGCCGATGATCAGCCCGGCGATCGCGGCCGCGGACGGATCCAGGTTTGCGAACACCGCGCCGGTCGCGACCGCGGCGGCCAGCGGCCGGGTGAGGTTGCCGACGACCGACTTGACGTTGTCCACCCCGGGAATCAAGTCCGTGGTCAGCTCGAAGCCGGTCGCGACGAGCAAGGCGACCAGCGCGGCGGTGGAACCGAGCCAGCCGAACGAACTGTTGAGTTCGACGCCGAACCAACCGAAGTGTGCGGTGGCGCTCAACATCAGCAGGGGCAGGAAGGTGCGGTACCCGGTCGCGGCGGACAAGCCGAGTCCGAGCAGGGTGGGTAGCACCCAGGTGTCCATGGCTGGAGTGTACGTATCGCCCGGGAGGTCGGGTGGCCGCGTTGCGACCACCCTCGTAGCGTGGGGGGATGACCCGGCACCCGACGTCCCCACCCACCCCGCGCACGGTCGGTGAACTGCGCGCTACCGGACACACCCGACGCGGGGTGAAGGACGAGATTCGCGCCAATCTGCTTGCGGTACTTCGGGACGGCGGCGACCCCTGGCCGGGCATCGTCGGGTTCGAGTCGACGGTGGTGCCACAGCTGGAGCGGGCCCTGATCGCCGGGCACGACGTGGTACTGCTGGGCGAGCGCGGTCAGGGAAAGACCCGGTTGCTGCGCACGTTGGTGCAGTTGCTGGACGAGTGGACACCGGTGATCGCCGGTGCGGAGCTGCCCGAGCACCCGTACGACCCGATCACCCCGGCCTCGATCCGACGCGCGGCCGAACTCGGTGCCGACCTGCCGGTGACCTGGCGGCACCGGGACGAGCGCTACAGCGAGAAGCTGGCCACGCCGGACACCTCGGTGGCCGACCTGGTCGGCGACGTCGATCCGGTGAAGGTTGCGGAAGGACGCAGTCTCGGCGACCCGGAGACCATTCATTTCGGTTTGGTGCCGCGCGCGCATCGGGGGATCGTCGCGCTCAACGAGCTGCCCGACCTGGCCGAACGGATTCAGGTGTCGCTGCTCAACGTGATGGAGGAGCGCGACATCCAGGTCCGCGGGTATACCCTGCGGCTTCCGCTGGACGTGTTGCTGGTGGCGAGTGCCAACCCGGAGGACTACACCAACCGGGGCCGGATCATCACCCCGCTGAAGGACCGCTTCGGCGCCGAGATCCGGACTCATTACCCCTTGCAGGTGGCCGACGAAGTCGCGGTGGTCCGGCAGGAGGCAGCGTTGGTCGCAGCGGTGCCGGACTATCTGCTGGAGGTGCTGGCGCGGTTCACCCGATTGTTGCGGGAGTCGACCGCCGTCGACCAGCGGTCCGGCGTATCGGCCCGGTTCGCGGTCGCCGCGGCGGAAACCGTTGCGGCGGCGGCACTGCATCGAGCCACGATCGTCGGCGAAGCGGAACCGGTGGCTCGCCCGGTCGACCTGGGCACCGTGGTCGAGGTGTTGCGCGGCAAGATCGAGTTCGAGTCCGGTGAGGAGGGTCGTGAGCTCGAGGTGCTCGAGCACCTGCTGCGGCGCGCCACCGCGGAGACCGCCCGGGACCGGCTCGGCGGAATCGATCTGGCCACGCTGGTCGCCGCGGTGGAACAAGGCGAGCCCGTGATCACCGGCGCCCGGGTACCGGCCAAGGCGTTGCTGGACGAACTGCCCGAGCTGGCGGCGCTGGATCTGGTTGCCGAGCGCCTGGCGGCGGAGACGGTCGGAGAACGCGCCGCCGCAGCCGAGTTCGCGCTGGAGGGGCTGTACCTGGCGCGTCGAATCTCCAAGATCGAATCTGACGGGCAGCTGGTGTACGGCTGATGAGCAGCCGGTACGTCCCTTACGACGGCAGCGATCCGCTGGCGCCGCCGGTCGACCTGCGCGAGGCGCTGGAGGCGATCGGTGCCGACGTACTGGGTGGCGCGTCGCCACGGCGAGCCCTCCAGGAGTTTCTGCGTCGGGGCAATCAGCGGACCAAGGGCCTCGACGAGCTGGCCCGCCAAGTCCACCAGCGACGTCGGGACCTGCTCTCGCGCAGCCGGTTGGACGGCACCCTGGCCGAGATCGAGCAGCTGCTCGATCGGGCGGTGCTGACCGAGCGGCAGGAGCTCGCCCGCGCCCTGGACGACGACGCCCGGTTCGCCGAGATGCAACTGGCCGAGTTGCCGACCTCGCCGGCGCAGGCGGTGCAGGAGCTGGCCGGCTACGACTGGCGCAGCCCGCAAGCGCGGGCCGACTACGAGCAGATCCGTGACCTGCTCGGCCGGGAGCTTTTGGATCAGCGGTTCGCCGGGATGAAGCAGGCGCTGCAAGGTGCGACCGACGACGATCGAAACGCCATCGCGCAGATGCTCGACGATCTCAACAACCTGCTCGACGCGCATGCGCGGGGCGAGAACACCGAGCAGCTGTTTCGCGATTTCATGGCCGAGCACGGCCGGTTCTTCCCGGAGCATCCGAGCAACGTCGAGGAGCTCCTGGACGCGTTGGCGGCCCGGGCGGCTGCGGCGCAGCGGCTGCGGAACAGCCTGACCCCGGAGCAGCGGGCCGAGTTGGACGCGCTGGCGCAACAGGCTTTCGGCTCGCCGAGTCTGCAAGGACAGCTCGACCGGCTGGATCGACACCTGCAGGCAGCCCGGCCGATGGAGGATTGGACCGGAACCGAGCGGTTCGGCGGGGACAATCCGTTGGGTCTGGGGGAAGCGACCGGGGTGCTGCAGGAGATCGGCGAACTCGAGCAGCTGGCCGAACAGTTGAGCCAGCAGTACGCCGGGGCACAACTGGACGACGTCGACGTCGAATCGCTCGCCCGGCATCTGGGCCGGGACGCGGTCGCCGACCTGCGCACCTTGGCCGAGCTGGAGCAGGCGTTGCACCAGCAGGGCTATCTGGACAAGGGCGCGGACGGGCAATGGCGGTTGTCCCCGCGGGCGATGCGGCGGCTCGGTGAGGCGGCGTTACGCGACGTCTCGGGCCGGCTGTCCGGACGGACCGGACAACGGGAGACCCGCCGATCCGGGGTGCTGGGCGAACCCACCGGATCCGCCCGGCCCTGGCAGTTCGGCGACACCGAGTCGTGGGACGTGACCCGCACGATTACCAACGCGGTACTGCGCGAACCCGGCCGGGTGCCGGTCCGGATACAGGTGTCCGACGTCGAGGTGACCGAAACCGAGCAACGCACCCAGGCGGCCGTGGCGCTGCTGGTCGATGTCTCGTTGTCGATGGTGCTGGAGGGGCGGTGGGTGCCGATGAAACGCACCGCGCTGGCGCTGCATCACCTGGTCGGCACCAGGTTTCGGGGGGACGATCTCCAGCTGATCGCGTTCGGCCGACACGCCCGGACCGTGCAGCCGGCCGAATTGGCCGGGATGGAGGGCATCTACGAGCAGGGCACGAACCTGCACCACGCGCTGTTGCTGGCGGGCCGGCATCTGCGCCGGCATCCGAACGCGCAGCCGGTCGTCCTGATCGTGACCGACGGCGAACCCACCGCGCATCTGGAGCCGGACGGAACGGCGATCTTCGACTACCCGCCGAGTCGGCGCACGCTCGGTCGTACCGTCGCCGAGCTCGATCACCTGGCTCGGCTCGGTGCCCAGGTCACGGTCTTCCGGCTCGGCGACGACGCCGGTCTGGCGCGATTCGTCGATGCGATGGCGCGCCGGATCGGTGGCCGAGTGGTCGCCGCAGATCCGGACGGGTTGGGTGCGGCAGTGGTGGCCGATTACCTGAGAATGCGCCGTCGATAGCTTGCGGACGAGGTTTTTCACCGGTTCGGACGGGTAGGTTGGACGACGTCGCGCAAACCACTCGGTAATGCTCGACCGCGGTCCGGTTGCACGGTGCAGACGGAGCCGCGCTACGAACGGAAATCCTCCGGAAGGGGAAACACGTGGGCGATACGTTGCGCGTGGGCGACAGCCTCGGCGTCGGGCAGTCTTTGGACAACGGCGCTTACCGGCTGACGTTGCAGGATGACGGCAATCTCGTCTTGTCGGACAACGGGAACGCGGTCTGGGCCAGCGGGACCAACGGCTCGGGGACGGTCAAGGCGACGCTGCAGAGCGACGGAAACTTCGTGCTGTACAACGGGGACGACTCCGCGACCTGGGCGTCGCAGACCAGCGGGTACAGCCCTGATCGGGTCGTGCTGCAGGCCGACCGCAATGTCGTGTTGTACGCGACCGACGGCGGCGCGCTGTGGGCCTCGCAGACCGCGGTCGAGGGTGACGCGGCGCCGGAGCCGGAGCCGGCTGCGGCCCCCGCGCCGGCGCCGACCGAGCCGGCGCAGGCCCCGCCGCCACCGCCGGCCGCGCGCACCTACACGGTGCAGCCGGGCGACACGCTGTGGGACATCGCGCAGCGAGAGCTGGGCGACGGCAATCGCTATCAGGAGATTGCAAACCTGAGCGGGATCGCCAACCCGGACCTGATCAATCCAGGTCAGGTGCTGACGCTCCCCTGAGGGTACGAGGATCGACAGGGCCCCGGCCGGGATCGGCCGGGGCCCTGTCGTCGTGTCGCTCCCCGTGGTCGGGTTGTTGTGAGATCGTGGCCACATCGTAGGTAGGAGTGCGCTATGGAAATCATCTGGATGATTGTGATCGGCCTGATCGCAGGTGCGGTTGCCCGTCTACTCGTGCCCGGAAAGGAAAACTTCGGCTGGATTGCGACGGCGATCCTCGGTATTGCCGGGAGTTTCGTCGGCGGCACCTTGGGCAGCTTGGTCTTCGCGCCGCACAAGTTCGACATCACCCCGCCGGTCAATCACGCCTTCATCGGTGCGGTTATCGGGTCGGTCATCTTGCTGTTGATCTACAACCTGATCACCCGGCGCCGCTTGACATCGCGGTAGTCTGACGACACACCGTAGCCGTGCCGCCGATCGGTGGCACGGCTTCTGTGCGTTCCGGCTCGGTCGCTGCGGTCCCGGTCGGTTCGTTCGGTCGAGAAAGTGGGACTTGGCGTATGCGCATTCTGGTTGTCGACGACGACCGCGCGGTCCGCGAATCGCTCCGGCGTTCGCTGACCTTCAACGGCTATTCGGTCGACCTCGCGGTCGACGGCCACGATGCGTTGGACAAGACGACCAATCAGCGCCCCGACGCTCTGGTGCTCGACGTGATGATGCCGCGGTTGGACGGGCTCGAAGTATGCCGCCGGCTCCGCAGTACCGGCGATGACCTGCCGATTCTGGTGTTGACCGCCCGCGATTCGGTGTCCGAGCGGGTTGCCGGTCTGGATGCCGGAGCCGACGACTACCTGCCCAAGCCGTTCGCCTTGGAGGAGTTGCTGGCGCGGTTGCGCGCCCTGCTGCGGCGGGCCGGTGCGGATGCCGATCCGGAGACCGAGTCGCTGGAGTTCGCCGACCTCGGCCTGGATCCGATGACCCGCGAAGTGACTCGTGGCGACCGGCCGATCAGTCTCACCCGAACCGAGTTTTCGTTGCTGGAGATGCTGATGACCAATCCCCGGCGGGTGCTCACCCGCAGCCGCATCCTGGAGGAAGTCTGGGGTTACGACTTCCCCACGTCGGGTAACGCACTCGAGGTGTACGTCGGCTACCTGCGCCGCAAGACCGAGGCCGAGGGCGAGCCGCGGTTGATCCATACCGTGCGGGGTGTCGGCTACGTCCTGCGCGAGACGCCGCCGTGACCGGCGCCGCCCGTGGCTGCGATGGTGACTCGGACCCCGGCCGGTCGGGTGGCGCCGCTGCTGGTGGCGCCGCCCGGCTCGGCGCCGATGCGCCCGGCAACTCCGCTCACCCGGACGGTGTCGCTGCGCTGGCGGGTCACCTTGCTCGCCGCCTCGGTGGTCACCGTGGCGGTCGCGGTGATGGCGATCACCGCCTATGCGGTCGTGGCCCGGGCGCTGTATGCCGACGTGGACAACCAGCTGCAGACCCGGGTCGCGACGTTGATCGACAGCAACTTTCCGGATGCATTCGGCTTCCAGTCCATCTCGTTGGCGACCTTCTCGTCCGAGGACATCAGTGTCGCGCTGATCTTTCCGGATCTGACGGTGTACACGCCGCCGGGTTCGCAGACTCCGTTGGGCATGGACGAGATGGCCGTGGCTCGGGGCGAACAGGAGGCGTCGCTGCGTACCGCGGACGGGCAGCGGGTGCTGGCGCGGCGTACTCACAACGGAAGCACGCTGGTGATGGCGCAGCAGTTGGCGCCGACCGGGTCCGTGCTCGATCGGTTGGCGTGGGTGCTGTTCGTGGTCGGCGGATGCGGTGTTGCGCTCGCGGCGATCGCCGGGACCGCGGTCGGCCGGACCGGGCTGCGTCCGGTGACCCGGTTGACCTCGGCTGCCGATCGGGTCGCCCGCACCGACGATCTGACGCCGATCCCGGTTACCGGCGACGACGAACTGGCTCATCTGACCCGTAGCTTCAACACCATGCTGGGCACGCTGGCGCAGTCTCGGGAGCGGCAGGGCCGGCTGGTCGCCGATGCCGGGCACGAGCTGCGCACCCCGCTGACCTCGTTGCGGACCAACATGGAGCTGCTGGTTGCGGCCGGACGGCCGGGCGCGCCGGCGATTCCGGAGGAGGACATGGCGGAGCTGCGGTCCGATGTGATGGCGCAGATCGAGGAGCTGTCCACCCTGGTCGGGGACTTGGTCGACCTGGCGCGCGAGGACGCTCCGGAGACCGTCTACGAGCCGGTCGATCTCGCCGAGGTGGTGGAGCGGGCGTTGGAGCGGGCCCGGCGGCGACGCAGCGAGATCGAGTTCGCCGACCGACTCATCCCGTGGATGATCTACGGGCACGCGGCCGGCTTGCAGCGCGCGGTGCTCAACGTCTTGGACAACGCGGCGAAATGGAGCCCGGCGGGCGCGCAGGTGTGGGTGTCGATGCAACCGGCCGGGCCCGGGCTGTTGACCTTGACCGTGGACGATGCCGGCCCGGGTATTCCGGAGGACGAGCGCGAGCTGGTCTTCGAGCGGTTCTATCGGACGACGGCTGCTCGTTCGATGCCCGGGTCGGGACTCGGGCTGGCGATCGTCCGCCAGGTCGTGGTGAAACACGGCGGCACCATCGCGATCGAGCGTTCCGCGCGCGGTGGCGCGTTGATCGTGATCGTGCTGCCCGGCGAGGTCGGGCCGGGGCACGAGGAACACGGCCAACTGACGGCCGGCTCTCAGTGACCTCTCAGCAGACCCGAGCAGGGTGGACCCGAACCGATCGACCGCAGAGGTGGTGTGTCCGACGATGACCCAGAGTTCCCAGCCCGGCTATCCGCCCGGCTACCCGATGCCGCCACAGCCGGTGTCGCCACAGCCGGCTCCGCGGCGGCGGGGCGGGGCCCTGGCGGCCGGTGCCTTGGCAATCGCCCTGGTCGCCGGTGGGGTAGGCGGTGCAGTGGGCGCGGTCGTCGCTCGTTCGTCCGACTCGGCGACGTCGGTGTCGGCGTCCAGTGCCCTCGACGCGCCGCAACCGAACGCGGAACCGGCGGTGAACGCGCCGGCCGGCTCGGTGCAGGCGGTAGCCGGCAAGGTGCTCCCCAGCGTGGTGACGATCGAGGTGGCCGGTCGCGCGGCGGAAGGCGAAGGTTCCGGCGTGATCTTGTCTTCGGATGGGCTGATCCTGACCAACAACCACGTGGCCACCGGCGCCGGAACCGGAGCCAAGCTGCAGGTGGCGTTCAACGACGGTACGGTCGCACCCGCCACGGTCAAGGGAACCGACCCGGTCACCGATATCGCGGTGATCAAGGTCGAAGGTAAGTCCGGGTTGACCCCGATCGAACTCGGCAGTTCGCAGAGTCTGCAGGTCGGGCAGCAGGTGGTGGCGGTCGGATCGCCGCTCGGTCTGGCCGGCACGGTTACCACGGGCATCATCAGCTCGCTCAATCGTCCGGTATCGACCAGTGGCGACTCCGGTAATCAGAACACCGTGATCGATGCGATCCAGACCGATGCCGCGATCAATCCGGGCAACTCCGGCGGTGCGCTGGTCGACATGGACGGAAAGCTGATCGGGGTCAACTCGGCGATCGCGACGCTCGGCGGCGCTTCGGCGCAGGGCGGACCGCAGAGCGGCTCGATCGGGCTCGGCTTCGCCATTCCGGTGGATCAGGCCCGACGGATCGCCGACGAGCTGGTCAAGACCGGCGCGGCGCAGCACGCGTACATCGGGGTTTCGGTGCCGGCCGACTCGGACGCCAACGGTGCCCTGATCAGCGACGTGACCAACGGCGGCCCGGCGGAGAAGGCGGGACTGCCACGGGATGGGGTTATCACCAAGGTCGACGACCGGAACATCGATTCCGGGGACGCGCTGATCGCCGCGGTGCGGTCGCACGCGCCCGGCGACACGGTGCAGATCACCTACACCGCGCGCGACGGCAGCAATCCGAAGACGGTTCAGGTGACCCTGGGCGTAGCGCCGGCACAACCGGCCGCGCCGACCCAGGGCGGACGCTGAGGTAGGGATGGAACAGTCGGGAATTTCCGAGTGGCGGACCGTCGTCGACGATCTGGGCATTACGGTTGGCCTCATGAAGACGGACAACCCGGTGGCGGGGCGTGCGCTCGTGGTCATCGTCGATGACCGGATAACGCACGGGGACGATGTCGATTCGACCGGACCGTTGGTCGCCGAGCTGCTCAGCGAGCAGGGTTTCCTGGTCGATGCGACGGTCGCGGTCGCCGCCGACGAGGTGGAGATCCGAAACGCGCTGAACACCGCGGTCATCGGTGGCGTCGATCTGGTGATCTCGGTCGGGTGTACCGGGGTGTCGCCGCGCGATGTCGCCCCGGACGCGACGGCCGAGGTGCTCGACCGGGAACTGCCCGGCATCAGCGAAGCGCTGCGCTCGTCCGGATTGGCGGCCGGCGCACTCGACGCGGGCTTGTCTCGCGGACTGGTCGGCGTATCGGGGAGCACACTGGTGGTGAACTTGGCCGGTTCCCGGGCCGCGGTGCGGGACGGGATGGCGACCCTCGGCCCGCTGGCGGTTCACGTCATCGGCGAGTTGTCCGGCTTGGCCGAATGACCGGTCGGCCGAATCCGTCCGCCGCCGGGGCCGCGGCGGACGCTGCCCGGTTGGCGCGGATCTTCGGCGAGGTCCTGCCCGAATCGACGAGTGACGAGCGGGAGCCGATGCCGGAGCGGGACGACTGGCTGCTTCGGGAACGGCCGCCGCACCACCGTTGACGGTCGGCCTTCTCGTCCGACGTCTTTGTCGTTCGGTACCTCATCTGTGATAAGTCCGTTATCTCCCGTCGGCGCGTCCAAATGATGGTGATGTACATCACGTATTAGCCTCCAAGCTGTCACTTTGCTACACCGAAATGCACCAGTTAGGGTTCCCTACGAGCCGGATTTCCCGGCTCGAGCGGGTTGGGCGCGGTGTCAGCGCGCAGCTCCGCGGTCGTCAAAGGTTCGATGACGGCCATGGTTGTGAGTTCGCGCCGTAGTCCGGGCGTAACAATCCGGACATATGGGTGAGCCAGGCTGAGGCCGGATCGAATCGGGGCTGCTCCCCGGTTCCGATGGTCGGGATCGGGAGCCGAGCGTGCATCTTGCTCGGCCACGACACGAAGGATGAGGGTTGATGACAGAACTTCGTTCCCCGCGGCGTCGCCGTGGGCTCGCGTTCGCGCGGGCGATCGCGGTTGCTTCGGTGGCCGCAGTGGGTCTGGCGGTGGGTAACAGCGGCACCGCGAGTGCAGCCGTGGACGGCAGCCAGCACGTCGTCGATCACGGTGGTAACACGATCGAAGCGCAGACCGTTGACACTGCGATCAACTTCGTGCCGCCGCTGGACGGCAACGTGTTCACCCGCGAGTGGTTCCACAGCGGCCGCGCCGCTTTCAAGATCACCGGCCCGGATGCGGACGATTTCGAGGGCCATATCACCATGGGGTACCAGGTCGGCTACCCGGCCACCTTCGACGGCCACATCACCGCGAAGTACCAGACGCCGGATCTCGAGCTCGATCTCGACTCCAGCTTCGCGCCGAGCTTCGCGATCACCAATCTCATTCCGGTGGTGGGCTTCGACGTGTCGGTGGGCCCCGGCCCGGGCATCGTGGATGTGCCGGCTGCCGAGGGCGACGTCTCCGGTGCCGAAGGCGACATCGCGCTGACCGGCTTCCAGGGCACGGTCACCGGCGTGGTCGGTCCGACCAGCATCCGGCCGTACGTCAAGCTGGTCAGCTCCGCCGGCGATACGGTCGTTGCGTACGGTCCGATCTTCCGGAACTGATCGGCTCAGCTGCAAGTTCGCATGCCCGGTCGAGCTTTGCTCGGCCGGGCATGCGGCTGTTCGGAGTCCGATCCGTTAGGATTCGTTACACAAACACGACCGGGGCGTGTTTTCCCGCGTAGGAGCGGGGTTTCGGTAAAACCACTACGAGTGAACAGGTGCTCGATGCAGGAATGCATACCCCACGTCGGTGGTTCGAGCTGGATACGTGGCGCCGGTGTTGCTCTTGCCGCCGCTTCGCTATTCAGCCTGGCTTCTGCTGGGCCGGCCGCTGGTGCCCCGCCACCGCCCGGCGTGATGTCGTCGGTGAGCGGTCGGACCATTTCGGTCACGCTGGTGAAGCCTGGCTCGCCGGACTGTGCGCCGGTGGTCAAGGAGATTCTCCGGAACGACGACGGCGGTTTTCGCTGGGCCCCGCAGGCTCGGACGGACGGCCCGCCGGTCTACTCGGTGACCGTGCCGAACGACGGTGTCTACGCGCTCGGTGCGGTCTGCCGGGACGGTGCGGAAGAGTATTACGCGCAAGCGACCCCGGTGGTGGTCGGCGACGCTCCGGCATCCGGACCGCTGGTCAGCACGCTGCCCTGGGTGAAGCCGTTCCCGGAGCTGCCCGGCGTCGACCGTGCGGTCGCGGCCACGGTGACCAGCGGTAACGAGCCGTGCGGGGTGGAGGTTACCGAGCTCAACTACGTCGGTGCGCCGTTCCGGTTCAGTTCGTCGCGGCCGGAAGATTTCGTTCCGCCGCACAGCGTGAAAGTGATCTCGGTGTTACCGCCGCGCGGCGGTGTCTATATGACGGTGGGCACCTGTGGTTCCTACAGCACGTGGCCGCCGCAGTTCGCTTCGGTTCCCGGCTGAAGTCGGTCGCATATCGGTGAGGCCACGTACCGATTCGGTACGTGGCCTCACCGATGTCAATGCTATTGAATTCGACGGCCGCAGCGTTTGGCCCTTGCGGTCAGCGTCCCGGTTGCAGCAAGTCGCGAATTTCGGTGAGGAGCACAACCTCGTTCTTCGCATCGTCGGTTTTCTCGCCGAACATCCGTCGCTGCGCCGCCATCGCCGGGACGACGACGAGGAAGTACAGAACAACGGCGATCATCAGGAAGTTGATCCCGGCCGTGATCACCGCACCGATGTTGACGAAGGTCTCGTCGCTATCGGTGATCTTGAAGCCGAATCCGAGGTCGTTCGACCCACCGATCGCGGCAAGGATCGGGTTGATCACGTTGTCGCTGAACGCGGTGACGATCGCTACGAACGCGGTACCCATGACCACCGCGACCGCGAGGTCGATGATATTGCCCTTGAAGATGAAAGCCTTGAAACCCTTCAACATGCGGGGTAGCTCCTGAATCTGTGCTCGGACGTGCTGTCTTCGGTATGGTAACGAACCTGTAGCTCCCATACAGTGCAACGTTCCGCGCGGTCTGCGGTGTGATCATGGCGTGACCTACCCGTGCCGATGTCGGTAGGGTCCATCTCGGGTCTGGAGCATCATCTGAGTAACACGGTAATCGCGTCGGTGAGCGAGACGGCCGCGATCGCGGTTGCCTGCTCGGCGCCGAGTGCGAGGAGCACCACCCGCTCGTCGCTCCGCCCGGTCGCTTCGCCGACCTGAACCACGGCCGCATCGGTGGCCAGCACCGCCGGAGTCGGCGATCGCGGATCGCTCGAGGCGCGGACGACGTCGACCCGGTCGCCGTCGCGGAGCAGATCGACGACGCCGGCGTTGGCGAGTTGCACCGGCACGATCCGGGCATCGGCGGTGCCGGCGGCAGCGGTGGCGGCGCGCGGCGAGATCACCCGGACGTCGGTGATCGGTTCGCCGCGCCGAGTGGCTCCGACCAACGTCCGGCCGAGTGCGTCGGCGGGTTCCTGTAGCGCGCCGTCGGGTCGTGTGCCCGAGGCGAACTCCCGCACGGTGACGTCGTCGGCAGTGAGTATTCGGCCCGGTGCCAGATCGGCGGCGGCGACGATCAGGCGGTCGTGTCCGGTGTCGAGCTCACCCCGAATCAGCAGGATGATGCCGAGCAGGGCCAGTAGTCCGGCGAGTAGTCGGCGAGCTGACGCGCGGCGGAGCGATCCCGGTGGAAAGTTGCTCGTGATGCGGTGCCACGGAAGCGGAGCGATCGATCGTGCGGACATGGGTCGACGTTAGGACCCGGCACCCACAGCGGATCGCGTCTCGACGCCCGGCTGTGGAATACCCGGCGGCGATCCACAGCCGAGTTTCAGCCGGTCTTGGCGGGCACCGACGGCGCGCTCGCCACCGATCCCTTGGACTCGCTCTTCCCGGATTTGCCCCCGCCGGTGCTCGTTTCGCCGGCGGCCGACTTGCTCGAGTCGGACTTGCCGGCACCCGACTTGCCGGAGTCGGGCTTGCCCGATTCGGACGCGTTCGAGCCGGACTTGTCGGCGTCCGACTTGGCCGATTCGGTGCCGTTGGTTCCGCCGCGGCTGTCGGTGCGGTAGAAGCCGCTGCCCTTGAAAACGATTCCCACCGAGTTGAACAGTTTGCGCAGTCGGCCGGAGCACTCCGGGCAGACGGTCAGGGCGTCGTCGGTGAAGGCCTGCGTGACGTCGAACCGGTTGTCGCACTGCGTACACGCGTACGAATAGGTGGGCACTGGAACCTCCGGCGGGATGATGGCTACTGGCACTCTACAATCGACAGTGCCAACGCCGCGAATCGTCGTCTTGTTCCGGTCCAGCTCACCGGTGGTCGAGCCGGACCGCTCCGGCGTGCGGGCACAGTGCCCAACCGACTCGTCGATCGTGGGGGTCTGCGGGCAACTCGGGTACCAGCTCGTCGTCGCGAACCACGGCAACGATCCGTGCGGCCGGATCGGCGAGTGGCAGGGACCGGTCGTAATACCCGGCGCCGCGACCGAGTCGCACGCCACGCCGGTCGGCGGCGAGCGCCGGAACCAGGATCAGCTCGGCGGTCCGGATCGCCGTCGCAGCCAGCCGCGGGCCGGTCGGTTCGTACAGTCCGCGGTCGGTGCGGACGAGGTGGTCCGGGTCGAGGTAGGTGCTCCAGGTCAACGGGCCCGGTCGGCCGGTGACCGGAAGCAGGACCTGCGCGCCGGCGTCGCGCAGTGCGTCGAGCAGTGTCGGCAAGCCGGGCTCGCGGCCGATCGGAACGTAGGCGCAGACGTTCGATCCGGCGGTGACCAGCGCGCTCGCGGCCACCGCCAGCAGACCGGCTTCGATGGCGTGTTCGGCATCGGTGCTACAGCGACGCGCAGTAATGATCTGCTCCCGCCAAAGCTGTTTGGCGGACGGTTCATCGGTGCCGGTCACGACTTCCACTCTAGGTTTCGGCGCGAGACGTACCGCGTGACCCGGAATTGTCCGGCAGATCGATAAGGTATCCGTATGACACAGCCCCAGGGTTCGGTCTGCTTTCGTACCGCTGTCGTTCCGGCTGCCGGCTTGGGGACGCGGTTTCTGCCGGCGACCAAGACGGTGCCCAAGGAATTGCTACCGGTGGTCGATACGCCGGGCATCGAGCTGGTCGCCGGCGAGGCAGCCGACTCCGGTGCCACTCGGTTGGTGATCGTCACCTCGCCGGGCAAGGACGGCGTCGTCGCGCACTTCGTCGAGGATCTGGTGCTGGAGAGCAAGCTGGAGGAGCGGGGCAAGTTCAAGTTGCTGGAGAAGGTGCGTAAGGCCCCCGCACTGATCGATGTGACCTCCGTGGTGCAGGACCAGCCGCTCGGCCTCGGTCATGCGGTATTGCAGGCGGAAGCCGTACTCGATGACGACGAGGATGCAATAGCTGTACTATTGCCGGACGATCTTGTGTTACCCCGTGGGGTGCTCGACGTCATGTGTCGGGTGCGCCGTAAACGCGGTGGTTCGGTGTTGTGCGCGATCGAGGTACCGCAGGAGCAGGTAAGCGCTTACGGCGTCTTCGACGTCGAACGGGTACCGGATGCGGTCAATCCGAACGTGTTGAAGGTCAACGGCATGGTGGAGAAGCCGGCGGCCGAGGAAGCGCCCTCGCGGTTCGCCGCGGCGGGCCGGTATCTGCTGGATCGGGTGATCTTCGACGCGCTGCGCCGGATCACTCCGGGATCGGGTGGCGAGCTGCAGCTCACCGACGCGATCGCCTGCCTGATCGCCGAGGGGCATCCGGTGCACGTGGTCGTGCACCGGGGATCGCGACACGATCTGGGCAATCCGGGCGGCTACCTGCGTGCTGCGGTCGACTTCGCGTTGGACAGCGAGGAGTACGGCCCGTCGTTACGCGGCTGGCTGGAGGAGCGACTCGGCCCCGATTGGGCGCCGCAGCTCACCCAATACGAGTAGGACCAGGGGTATTCGACGACGGGACAGGTGACGATGCGTTCGGTCGAGGAGCAGCTGGGAAAGGTGACCACCGCTGCCGTTGCGCCGGAGCCGGTGCGCGTCGCAATTGCCGAAGCGCTGGGTTTGCTCTGTGCCGAGGACGTCGTTTCGCAGCGCCCGCTGCCGGGTTTCGACCAGGCGGCGATCGACGGCTATGCGGTACGCAGCGTGGACGTGACGGCCGCGATCGGGGCGGTCGGTTCCGGTTCGGGGCCGGACGGTGCAGCGCACCAATTGGTGCTGCCGGTGGTCGGCGAGTTGAGCGCCGGATCGCGACAGCCGGTTCGGCTGCAGCCGCGCCAGACCGTCCGGGTGGATACCGGCGCCCCGTTGCCGACCTTGGCGGATGCGGTGCTGCCGCTGGAACATACCGACGGTGGCCGAGCCCGGATCGTGGTCCGCCGGCCGGTCCGTTCGGGCGATTATGTCCGGGGTGTGGGCGCCGATGTGGCGCCCGGCGACGTCGCCGTACGGGCCGGGACGATCATCGGATCGGCGCAGGTTGGACTGCTTGCGGCGGTCGGGCAGAGCAAGGTGTTGGTGCATCCACGCCCGCGGGTGTCGGTGATCTCGGTCGGTGACGAGCTGGTCGACATCGATCGCCTACCCGGGGTCGGCCAGATCTGCGATGTCAACTCCTACGGGCTTGCCGCGGCCGCGCGGGACGCCGGCGCCGACGTGGACCGAGTCGGCATCGCGCCGGCCGATCCGGTGCGCCTGCGCGAGATCGTCGAGGGCCAGTTGAGCCGCTCGGAGATCGTCGTGATCACCGGCGCGCTCGGTGGCGGGGCGTCGGATCAGATCCGGGAAGCGCTGGCCGACCTCGGTGAGCTCGACGTGGATCGGGTGGCGATGCACCCGGGTTCGGTACAGGGTTTCGGCCGGTTGGGTGCCGACCGGGTGCCGACTTTTCTGTTGCCGTCGAACCCGGTCAGCGCCTTGGTCGTGTTCGAGGTGATGGTGCGACCGCTGATCCGGATCGCGCTGGGGCGGCGGCAGGCGATGCGCCGGATGGTTCGGGCTCGGACGGTGGCACCGATCGGCTCGGTGCAGGATCGGACCGGCTATCTTCGGGCGCAGCTGATGCGGGACGAGCCGTCCGGCGACTATCTGGTGCGGGTGCTCGGCACGCCCGGTGCGTCGCCGCGCCTGCTGGCATCGCTGGCGGAAGCGAACAGTCTGGTGGTGGTGGAGCCCGAGGTGACGATGATCGGTACCGGCGACTACGTGGATGTCGCGTTCCTGGCGCAGCGGAGCTGAATCCGGGTGTCGGTTCTTCTGGGGCGGGCCGCTCATCCCGGCTGGCCGGCGCATGCCGGTCCACTGCGGGTCAAGGGCGGCCTGGTGCGGGTGCGGTCGATCCGGTTGCGGGACGGCTCGGCGTGGAGCCGGCTTCGACTGCGTGACCGGGATCACCTGGAACGCTGGGAGCCGACCGGACGCGCGTCCTGGGAAGCCCGGCATCAGGTGTCGAACTGGCCCGCGCTGTGGTCGAGTCTGCGGGCGGAAGCGCGCCGGGGGCACATGGTGCCGATGGCGATCGAACTGGACGGCACCTTCTGTGGCCAGCTGACGGTCGGAAACATCGTTCGAGGTGCGCTGCTCTCGGCGTGGATCGGGTACTGGGTGGCGCGGGACGTGGGCAATCAGGGGGTGGCGACCGCGGCGCTCGCGCTGGGTATGGACCACTGTTTCGGTCGGCTCGGCCTGCATCGGGTGGAGGCCACGGTGCGCCCGGAGAATCTGGCGAGTCAGGCCGTGCTGCGCAACGTCGGCTTCCGGAACGAGGGGTTGCTGCAGCGGTACCTGGATGTCGACGGGGCGTGGCGAGACCATCTACTGGTCGCGATGACCGCCGACGAGGTCGACGGCACGCTCGCCCAGCGGCTGGTTCGGGCCGGACGCGCCGACTGGGCGTGACGTCACCGCGAAACCGAAGTGCTCGTGTGACGAGTGTGAAAGTTGTTAATTGATGTCGGCGCGCCTGCAGCTCCTCGTCGGCGCGTCGACTTAGCCTGAGCGGGTGTCGGGGTGTTGCGCGATGAGCGGGTCGGGGCAGGGAGGTGACGCCGGTGCCGAATTCCATCCTGTGGATCGGTCTGGTGGCGCTGTCGCTGTTCGTACTTTTTCCGCTGATAGCTTCTCGGCACCCTCGGATTCGGCAGACTACCGATGCAGCGCTCGCTACTCGGGTATTGCATCGGGGTGGCACGCCCGCCCGGGTGGTGCGTGGTCCGGCTGCCGGACACGAAAGCGATCCGACGTGGCGGCCGGATCCACGGGCGGTACGGGTCAGCTCGAGCTATGCGGAGGACCGAATGGAGATCCACGAGGACGAAGCGCCGGCGCGGCGGCAGCCGGTGGATGATTTCGTCCCGTCGCGCCGGGGGCGTGGAGGTTTCGATCCGCGTGCGGACGCGATCGCGCGGGCCGAACGCTATCGGTTCCGTCAACAAGCGGTGCTGATCTTGCTGGTCACCATGGTGCTGTCGGGTCTGCTGGGGCTCATCTTCGGCGCCGGACTCTGGTGGGTGACCGGCGCGGCCGCGACGGTGACCGTGGTGTACCTGGTCTATCTGCGACGACAGGTCCGGCTGGAGGCGGAGATCCGGCGCCGCCGGATGGCGCGGGTCAAGCGGCTGCGGGCCGCAGCAGCGATCGCCCGTGGCGACTCGGAGATGATGGACGAGGCGACCGATGCGGCGTCTCTGGGTGCGTTGCGCTGCACCGCTCCGGTCCTCGATCCCGATGACGGCGACCCGTCGTTCGATCTGTTGCCGACGTACTACGAAGGCGGCGACATCGCGGTCGACGAGTTGTATCCCGGGGAGTTGCGGCACGCCGCCGGGCAGTAGCTGCGGTGCCGGACCGGATTCGGCCCCGGCCCGCCGGTCCTGCTAGAGTTGCGCAGCGCGGTCCGCAGGGGTCGCGTTGGGGCTGTAGCGCAGTTGGTAGCGCGCTTCGTTCGCATCGAAGAGGTCAGGGGTTCGATTCCCCTCAGCTCCACAGGAAAATTGCAGGTCAGAGGCACCTTCTACGAAAGTAGAAGGTGCCTTTGCCGTTGCTCGTGCGCAGTGGAACCGCGCGCGGCTCGTGCCCCGACGTCCATGCGTGGAAACGTCGTCGAGGTCATCGGGGAGAGGTCGGCTCAGCAGTCCCGGGTCGATAACGTTGACCCTGGGCTGACCACTCTCGATGCTCGACGCGGGCAGGCTCACGAGCGCCGACTTTCCGACATCCGAAAAGGACGAGCAATGGCCGGCAAAGCAGCGTCGAGTAGCGTCGAGTAGCGTCGAGTAGCGTCGAGGAAACTATCAGTTACCGCATGCCCACGCTGAAGTACAAGGGTCGTACGCTGGTGTACTTCACCGCTTCCAAGAAGCACATGACGTTCTATCCCTCGTCGTGGGCCATTGATGAGTTGCGGGATCGATTGGCGGGTTACAAGACCACCGAGCACGGGATCCAGTTCACGTTGGAGAACCCGCTTCCCGACGACTTGATCGAAGCCTTCGTTCGCACTCACGTCCGCGACATCGACGCCGACCGGCACTGACCCGATCCCACCGACCAACCTGCACGATGTCCCGTCAGATAGCGGTATCCATTACGAGCGTGAGATTGTCGCAAACGGCATGTGGAACGCCGCGCGCGAGCATCTGACCGAGGCCGGTCCGGAGAGCACGCTCTGGGTAAGCGAGAACGAGTACCGATTCACCGGCCTGATGCGGTTGGTGGCTCCGCTCATGCGTGGTTCCTTCATCAAGCAGTCCCGACAGCACATGGAGGACTTCAGAGCGTTCGCCGAGCACGGAAAAGACGTCCGCGAAGCGAACGGCTGACCGACCCGGAGTGATCGTGGGCTGTCGGATCGGATCGGTTCCGTGCGAAGCCATCTCCTCTCGTAGGTCGGACTCGCTCGTATCGACGCCGAGTCCAGTCGGCAGCCTTCGACCGTGTCATGGTTCACGCTGTGCGTGACGGCGCGATGATCCTCCAAGGCAATGCTCCGGCTCGCCCTGCGAGCCATTCGCGGACATCGACACGGACGTTGATGATCGCCACCCGGTTGACCAGTGCGCTGTTCAGTGCGCGGACGAGGGCCCGATCCCCGGCGCGGTTGCCGGCAGCGACGACTCGTCGCGTAACCGGCAGAACGGGTGGACCGGTTATCGGGGACCTGCCACGGCGACCGTCCCGTCGGCGGCGGTGGTTCGCGCGGCTTCGGCGGGTGTGCCGGCCTGTCGGCGCCGGGTGGCGCGGCGTTCGCGGCGTCCCTCGATGATCTGGTAGACGGCAGGGACGAGTAGCAGGGTCAGCGCGGTGGAGGAGATCAGGCCGCCGATGACCACGATGGCCAGCGCCTTGGAGATGAACCCGCTTCCGCCGGTGACCCCGATCGCCATCGGCATCAGCGCGAAGATGGTCGCCAGGGCGGTCATCACCACGGGGCGGACCCGGCGGCCGGCGCCTTTGGTGATTGCGTCGGCGACGCTGAGGCCGCGATGGCGGTACTGGTTGATCAGGTCCATCAGCACGATCGCGTTGGTGACCACGATCCCGATCAGCATCAGCATCCCGATCAGCGCGGCCACACCCAGCGCGGTTCCGGTGAGGTAAAGCAGGCCGAGCGAACCGATCGCCGCGAACGGGATCGAGAGCATCAGGATGAACGGCTGCACCAGCGAGCGCAGGACCGCGACCAGCAGCACGAAGATCAGCCCGACCGCGACCAACATCGCCAGCCCGAGCTGCCCGAACGCCTCGGACTGCTGTTCGGAGACGCCACCGATGCCGACCTCGACGCCGTCGGGCAGATCCAGGGCGTCCAGACGCTTCTCGACCTCGGTCTGCACGGTGCCGAGCTCGCCGTCTGCCGGGGTCAGCGACACCGTGGCCACCAGGTCGACGCCGGAGCGTCCGACGCTGGACGGCCCGGAGACCTCGTCCACGGCGGCGACGTCGCCCACGGTGACGGCCCCTGGCGAGCCGGGTACTCCTGCGACCAGCGGCAGCGTGGTCAGGTCTTGACGGGACGTCACGGTGTCACCGCCGAGGTAGACCGCGAGCTGCTGCCCGTCGATGCTCACCTTCGAGACGCTCCGCGGGGTCATCGCCGCCGAGACGGCACCGGCGATCGCCTGCTCGGTCAGCCCGTAGGCGGCGGCCTTGCCCCGGTCCACCGTCACGCGCAAGGTGGGCTGGTCGGCGGCCAGGTCGTTGGACAGATCGGTTGCCTGGGGCACACCGGCCAGTGCCTTGGTCACCTGATCGGCTGCGGTGCGCAGAGTCTGCTCGTCGGTGCCGGTGATCTCCACGTCGACCGTCGAACTTCCGATGCCGGTGCTGCCCGCGTCGACGGTCACCGAGTCGGGATTCGGGAGCGCCTTGACCGCGTCCTCGAGGCGGTCTTGGACACTTGTGACATCCACATCGGCGTCGGTGGACACGGTGTAGGTCGCCGTGGTGTCCCCACTGGCGCCCATTCCGGGCGGACCAGCGGTCGCGCCGGAGGTCCCGCCACCGGCCAGGCTCGCGGTCACGATGACGTTCTCGACGCCATCGACCCCCAGCATCAACTTCTCGGTCTCGGCGACCTGTTCGGTCACCTCCCCGATCGTCAGGCTGGAATCGAAGGTCTGGGACACGCTGATGCTGTCCGCACCGGTGTCGCCGAGGAACTCCACACCCAGGCGCGGGATCAACGCCAGCGAACCACCCAACAGCACCACCGCGGCGAGGATCACCGCCACCGGCTTACGCATCGTCCAGCGCAACATCGGCAGGTAGTAGCGCTGCAGCAGGTTCGGCTCCTCCTCGTGATCCAGCTCGTCCGGAACCACCCCCGGGGCACCATCGACATCGTCCGCGCTGCTCGTCGGGTCGGGGACGGTCGTGGGGGTCGAGAGGAACCAGTAGGACAGCACCGGAACGATCGTGAGCGCGACCGCCAGCGAGGACAGCATCGCGATCGCCACGGTCAACGCGAACGGCCGGAAGAGTTGCCCGACGAAGCCACCCACGATCGCGATCGGCACGAACACCAGCACGGTGGCGATGGTGGAGGCAGTGATCGCGGCGGACACTTCCCGGGTGCCGTTGCGGATTGCCACGAGCTTCGACTCGCCGTAGCCCAGGTGTCGTTTGATGTTCTCGATCACCACGATCGAGTCGTCCACAACGCGTCCGATCGCAATGGTCAGCGCACCGAGGGTGAAGATGTTGAGCGAGTAGCCCCGCAGGTAGAGCCCGATGAACGCGGTGAAGATGGACAACGGGATCGAGATTGCCGTGACGATCGTCGGCCGGGCCGAACGCAGGAACACCAAGATCACCAGCACCGCGAACAACAGACCCAGGCCACCCTCGATCGCGAGGTGCCGGATCGACTCGCTGATGAACGGCGCCTGATCGCCGGCCACCACGAACTTCGCATTGCCGCCGATCGCGGTCTCCAACGACCCCAGCTCGGCGTTGACGTCATCGGACAGCGACACCAGGTCGGCGTCGGCGGTCGCGGTGATCTGCACCGACACCGCAGGCTCGCCGTCGACCCGGGTCAACGACGTGACCGGGTTCGGCTCCACCGACACCTTCGCGACGTCCCCGATCGTCACCACACCGCCCGCCCCGGGAGCGGTCTGGTCCGGTGCCGATCGGCCGGGTGCCGCCGCCGAGGTGAGGGGCAGGTTCTCGATGTCCTGGATCGACGTCAGTTCGGACCCGACCTGAACCGCGACGATCCCGCCGTCCTGCACGATGCTGCCCACCGGCATCGCCGACCCGTTGGCCGACAACGCCTGGGAGATCGACTCGGTGGACAGGCCCCGGGCTCGAAGCGCGGCGGCGTCGGGGGCAACTGTCACCCGCTTTGTCGTCCCGCCGCTGACGGTCACGTCCCGCACACCGTCGATGCCCCGCAGCTCGGGGACGGCCACATTCGTCAGGCGGTCGCTGAGCTCACTTGCCGGAGCATCGGAGGAGACCGTCAGCGTCATCGCCGGCAGGTCCGCGAGGCTGCCGCTGGTCACCTGCGGCTTGGCACCCGAGGGAAGCTGGGGAGCGACCGAGTCGACCGCCTCCTGCACATCCGCGGTCAGCTTGTCCTCGTCGAGACCGAAGTCGGTCGTCAGCGAGATGGCCGAGACCCCACTCGACGACGTCGACGTCACCGACTCGACGCCGTCGACCTGGCCCAGCACCCGGGCCAGCGGCACGGTGATCTGTTGATCGACGACCTCCGGGCTCGTCCCCGGTGCCGTCGTCAGGACCGTCGTCTGCGGAGCCGAGAAGTCGGGAAACAACTCCTGCTTCAACGACGCCAGGGAGAACACCCCGGCGGCGGCGATCAGTACGGTCAGCAGACCGACAACCGCCCGGTTGGCCAGACTGGCGCTGGTGAGCTTGAACACGACAGACTCCGAATCGACCGACACTCCAACTGGGGACCGGTCGATCCTCGTCGTCCCCACGTGCCCGGACATCGCCGCGCCGGACCGACTTGGACTACTGCGAACAGACGAGGCGAGCTCCGGCGGGACCGGTAGTCAGGCCCCGGGGGTGACCAGCCCGGATTCGTAGGCCCAGATCACCAACTGTGCGCGTCCTGGGGCGTCGAGCTTGGTCATCATGTTGTTGACGTGGGTCTTGGCCGTGTAGGGGGAGATCACCAGCTGCTCGGCGATCTCCTGGTTCGACATACCGCTCGCGACCAGCACGAGAATCTCCCGCTCCCGGGGCGTCAGCTGCGCCACTCGGGCGACGTCGTAGCGGCCTCGGTTGGTGGCGGCGTTGTCGATCTGGAGGAACCGCCCGATCAGGCTCCGGGTCGCCGCCGGCGACAAGAGCGCGTCCCCGTCGTCGACCGCGTGCACCGCGTGAACGATCTCCTCGGGCTCGGCCCCCTTGCCGATGAAGCCGTCGGCACCGGCGCGCAGGGCCGCCAGCAGGTACTCGTCCTCCTCGAACGTGGTCAAGATCAGCACCCGGACCGTGCGCAGCGTCTCGTCGCCACGGATCTGGGCGGTCGCGGCGATGCCGTCCAGCACCGGCATCCGAATATCCATCAACACCACATCCGGGTGGTGCTCACGAGACCGGGCCACGGCTTCCCGGCCGTCGACCGCCTCGGCCACGACCTCGACGCCATCGGCAGATCGCAAGAGCTCGACCACTGCCGAACGGATCAGCGCCTGATCATCGGCGACCACGACACGCACGCTCATCGAAGTCCTTTCCGCGTCTCGCGGACCTTCTCGGCCGCCGGGCCCGGGGTGCCCAGCGGCAGTCGCGCATCGACGACGAACAGGTCGGCGCTGCCGCGTCGGCCGTGGGTGAACGTTCCGCGTAGCGAGGCTGCTCGCTCCGCCATCCCGACCAACCCGTGTCCCGAGCCCAAGCCCGAACTCCCGGCCGCCACGAGCTCTCGGCCGGGATCGTCTCGTGGCCCATCGGTCGACGAGCTGATCGGATTGCTGATCGTCACCGCGAGTTCGGCGGCATCGACCACCACCCGCACCTGTGCCGTGCCGGTCCCGTGGCGCAGTGCGTTGGTGAGACCTTCTTGGATCACCCGAAAGGCGGTGATGTCGACGGCCGGAGGCAGCGCCGAGACGTCGCCGCAGACCTCCAGCGTCGTCTGCAACCCGTTGCGGGTGAAGTCGGCCACCAAGTCCGCCACGCCGCCCAACCCCAGCGCCCGGACCGGTTCTGCTGCTTCCTCGGGTGACCGCAGGGTCGCCAGCAGATCGCCGATCTCACGCAGCACCAGCCGGGCGGATTCCCGGACCGTCAGCAACGCTTCCGCAGCCGCCTCGGGCCGAGTCCGGATCGTCGACGACGCAACTCCTGCGTTCAGGCTGATCACCGTGATCTGATGAGCCACCGCATCGTGCAGATCCCGGGCGACCCGCAGCCGATCCTCGGCCACCCGACGCGAGGCCTCCGCTTCCCTCGTCGCCTCCGCCCGCAGCGCGCGGTCGGTGATCTCGGCGATATAGGCACGCCGTACCCGCACGGCCTGGCCGAGAGCCACTGCGAACGCAATCTGCACCGCGATCGGGACGACCATCGGGTCGGTGACGCGACCGACCGCAATACCGCTGACCACCACCAGCGGCACTGCCACCGTCACGCCGGTGATCACCGCCGTGCGCCGCTCGTAGGCCACCGAGACGGTATACACCGCGATCATGCACGCCAGCGAGGTGAACGGCGAGATGCTGAACGTCGTTGCCGCGACACACTGCAGCACCACGCACGCGGCCAACACCGCCCACGGCCGACGATGCCGCAACATGATCAACCCCGCCGGCACCAGCACCGCCAGGTAGCCCAGCGGGGTTCGATCACCGACCTGCTCCGGCACCCGCATGAGCACGGTGACGACCACCACCAGCGCAACGAGGAGTTCTTTCACCGGCGGCGGGACGCGGCCGAACAGACCCACCTCGGCGACTCGATCCACGTCGCCATCCGCACCGTTCACCGACGTTCACCCGGCCCAACCTCGGGCAACCCTCGACGAGCCGCCGACCGATCCACTCCCGTCGAGTCTGCCCCAGCACCGCCCGCGCCGACATCGCACCCTGCGCCGATCCTCTTCTACCACGTATGCAGTAGGGCACCCCCACACGGCTCGACGGGCCCGGCGACCCGGGCGATAGCCTCGCTGCATGAGCACCGTTCGAGACCTGGTACGTATCGCCCTCGGTGGCATGATGGTGGGCGCCGGCATCAGCCATCTGACGTTCGCGCGGGAAGAGTTTCACGCCCAGGTGCCGACGTGGTTTCCGGTGGACGAGGACGTCACGGTGCTCGCTTCGGGGGGCGTCGAAATCGCGCTGGGGGCGGCGTTCGTCGGACTGCCGCGGCATCGGCGCACGATCGGGGCGTTGCTCGCCGCATTCTTCGTCGCGATATTTCCCGGGAACATCGCGCAATATGTCGAGCACCGGGATGCTTTCGGGCTCGACTCCGACGGCAAGCGGCTGCTCCGGCTCTTCTTCCAGCCGGTTCTGATCGCGGCCGCACTGTTCGGTGGCGGGCACCTGGGCCGGCGTCGATCGTCGGGGAGCCGGATCCGCGGGTAGGCTGCCGGCAAGTGGACCTGACGTACCGGACACAACGAAGGGCGCAGCGCCAGATGAGGGGAACCGGCGGGATCGGCGAGTAGCCGGTCGACGGATAGGACACGCGCGTGATCACGACGTTCAACGACAAGAAGACACTGATCACCGGTGCGGCCGGCGGTATCGGCCGGGCCACTGCGATCGCCGTTGCTCGGCACGGAGCGCAGCTGTTCCTGACCGATATCGACGAGGCCGGGTTGCTCGAGACCGTCGGCCTGGTGGTAGCCGAGGGCGGCACGGTGAGCGCGACCCGGGCGTTCGATATCGCCGACTACTCGGCGGTCACCGTTTTCGCCCAGGACATCCACGAGCAGTTCGGTGCGATGAACGTGGTGATGAACGTTGCCGGAGTCTCGGCGTGGGGAACCGTCGAGAATATGGATCACCTGCTGTGGCAGAAGATGATCGATGTCAACTTGATGGGCCCGATCCACGTGATCGAGAACTTCGTGCCACAGATGATCGAAGCGCGTGCCGGTGGCGCGTTGGTGAACGTATCGTCCGCGGCCGGACTGCTGGCGCTGCCCTGGCACGCCGCATACAGCGCCAGCAAGTACGGACTGCGGGGGATATCGGAGGTCCTGCGGTTCGACCTGAAGCGGCACAAGATCTCGGTGCATCTGGTGGTCCCCGGCGCGGTGGATACCGGTCTGGTCGAGTCGATCGAGATCTGCGGGATCGATTCCGAGGATCCGCGCATCCGGCGCGGGCGGGCGATCTACCGCAATCGGGCGAAATCACCCGAGCACGCGGCGACGCGGATCGTCAAAGGTGTGCAGCGGAACGAGTTCCTGATCTACACCTCCAACGACATCCGATTCGGCTACTGGTGGGCCCGAAAGTTTGCCTGGCCGTATGAGCTGGTCATGCAGCGAGCGAACGATCGGTTCAGCCGGTTCTTGCCGCCGATCGGCCACGACGACTGATCGCTCGCCGAGCAACCTGGCCGCGCGGCCGTTACCGTTGATCGATGGGCGACGCACCCGGGGTGGATTCCGAGGTCAGGGCGTTACGTACGGTGCTGTTGCATCGCCCGGGCGACGAACTGAAGCGGCTGACGCCGCGCAACAACGCTCAGCTGCTGTTCGACGGGTTGCCGTGGGTCGACCGGGCGCAAGAAGAGCACGACCGGTTCGCCGAGGTGTTGCGGGGTAGGGGCATCGAGGTTCTGTTGCTGACCGACCTGTTGACCGAGACGTTGGCGGTGAGCGGTGCGGCACGAGTTCAGGGCGTGGCCGCAGCGGTGAATTCGCGCCGGCTCGGACACGTGCTGGCCGACGCCCTCGCGGCGTACCTGCGGGCGATCCCGGCGGCCGACCTGGCCCGCGTGCTCACCGCGGGGATGACGTTCGACGAGCTGCCGGTCGCGCCAGACAACGCGTCGTTGGTGCGGATCATGCATCACGACGCCGACTTCGTCATCGACCCGCTGCCGAACCTGCTCTTCACCCGCGACTCGTCGTTCTGGATCGGCCCACGGGTGGCGATCACCTCGTTGGCCATGCCGGCGCGGAGCCGGGAGACCTCGCTCACCGACTTGATCTATGCCTTTCATCCCCGATTCCTCGGTGTCCGGCGGGCATACGAATCGCATACCGCGCCGGTCGAAGGCGGTGACGTCTTGTTGCTGGCTCCGGGCGTCGTCGCGGTCGGCGTAGGGGAGCGCACCACGCCGGCCGGGGCCGAGGCACTCGCCCGGAGCCTGTTCGACGACGGACTGGCGCACACGGTGCTGGTCGTGCCGATCGCGCAGTCGCGCGCGACCATGCACTTGGACACCGTGTGCACCATGGTCGATGTCGATGCCGTCGTGATGTACGCCGCGATCCAGGACACCTTGTCCGCCTTCACCCTCGAGTGCACCGGGGACGAGGTGCGCATCGACGGGCCGGCGCCGTTCGTGGTCGCGGCAGCGGCGGCGATGCAGATCGACGTGCTGCGGGTGATCGACACCGGTCTCGACCGGGTCACGGCCGAACGCGAGCAGTGGGACGACGGCAACAACACGCTGGCGCTGGCGCCCGGTGTGGTCGTGGCCTACGAGCGCAATGTCGAGACCAACGGCCGACTGGAGGCCGCCGGGATCGAGGTGGTCCGGATCGCCGGCTCCGAACTGGGCTCGGGCCGGGGTGGTCCGCGCTGCATGTCCTGCCCGATCGCCCGCGAGCGGATCTGAGCGGGGCGCTCACCGCACCGACGTCACCGCGTCGGCCACGCAGCCGGTCCCGGCTCGAGGTGGGTCGAGATACTCCACGATTGTCGGCTCGGTGCCGGCAGCCGTCGTCATCCCCAGTACCGTGCGAGAGGTGGAACAGCGCGGATTGTGATAATTGTCGCGGTCGTTGCCGTGCCTCGTATTCTGCCGCCCGACCGAAGGGAGCTGCGTGTGCGTCTCTCGATCGACCCGCGCTCGACCGTTCCGCCGTACGAGCAGCTGCGGCTTGCGGTGATATCGCAGGTTCGGACCGGACAGTTGATCGCCGGCACGAAACTGCCCACCGTGCGAGCGCTCGCCGTTCAGCTCGACCTGGCGCCCAACACGGTAGCCCGCGCCTACCGCGAACTGGAGCAGGACGGTGTGCTGGAGACCCGGGGCCGGCACGGCTCGTTCATCGCGACCAGCGGGGACCCGACCCGGGACGCCGCCGGGCGGGCCGCCACCGACTACCTGGCGACCATTCGGCGGCTGGGCTTGCCCGACTCGGACGTGCTCGGTTTCGTCGAGGCAGCGCTCAACGCCAGCTGGGCAGCCAGAGCTCGCGATTCCAGGTGACCGTGGAGATCGGCAGTGCGGTGAGGATCGGCCACAGCCAGACGAAGTTCGCGATCACCAGCCCCAGGTAAAGGCAACAGGCCAGCAACCCGGTGCCGCGCCGCTCGGCCGGTGCCCGAGCCGGACCCAGGATGTCGCCGAGCGCCAGCGCGACGCCCATGATCAGAAACGGGGCCAGGGTGGCGGCGTAGAAGTAGTACATCTGCCGGTCCAGTTCGAGGAACCAGGGCAGCAGCGCCGCCGCATAGCCGATCAGGACCGCGCCGTATCGCCAGTCCCGGCGGACCGCAACGCACCACAGTGCCCAACCGAGCATCGGCAACGCGAGCCACCAGATCGCCGGGGTGCCGATCAGCATGACCGCTTTCACGCAGGAACTGCCGGAGCAGCCGCGGATCCGGTCGCCGTCGGCGTAGTAGTACAGCATCGGGCGGAGGCCCATCAGCCAGGTCCAGGGCTTGGACTCCCACGGGTGATGGTTGCCGGCCGAGTTGGTCAGCCCCTCGTGGAATCGGAGCACGCTGGCGGCGTAATACCACAATGACCGGAGTGCGTCCGGGACGAAACCGAACAGGCCGCCGGTGCCGATCTGATTGCCGACCGCATGCCGGTAGACGCCGGTCTCGCTGGCGAACCAGGGCCAGTAGGACGCCAGGTAGATCGCGACCGGAACGATTCCCATCGCCCAGGCCGTCGGGCCCAGGTCCCGCCGGAGCACGCCGCGGACCGGCCGCTCGACTCGGTAGCCGCGGCGCGCCGTGAGGTCGAAGATCAGGCTGAGCAGGGTGAAGCAGAGCACGAAGTAGATTCCGGACCACTTGGTGGCACAGGCCAGCCCGAGGAACACGCCGGCACCGAACCGCCACCAGCGCACGCCGAGCCGTGGCCCGTAGGGCGTGGCGCCGATCCGGTGTTCGACGGCGACCCGGGCCATCCGCGCACGCACGTCGTCCCGGTCGACCACCAGGCAGCCGAACGCCGCGGTGGCGAACAGCGCCAGGAAGACGTCGAGCAGCCCTACCCGGGACGAGACGAACAGCAGGCCGTCACAGATCGCCAGCACGCCCGCGGCGGCACCGATCATCGTCGACCTGGCCATCCGGCGCACGATCCGGATGATCAGCAGCACCAGGACCGTACCGGCGACGGCCGAGGCGAACCGCCAGCCCCAGGCGTTGTAGCCGAAGAGCGCCTCACCCATCGCGATCAGCCACTTGCCGACCGGCGGATGCACGACCAGGCCGTAGCCGGGGTTGTCCTCCAGCCAGCCGCCGGTGAGCACTTGATAGGCCTGCGGGACGTAGTGCTTCTCGTCGAAGACCGGAGTGCCGGCGTCGGTCGGATACGACAACATGGTGAACCGGGTGATCGCGGTGATCATGGTGAGGAACCCGGTGACCAGCCAGCCGCGCATCCGGTCGGTGGGCCCGGGGTCGAACGTCGGCAGCAACGGTGCGGGGCTGACGGTGGTCAGCGGATCGGGCAAAGCCGCCCGCTCGTCCGTCAGGGTCACGAAAGCGATCGTATGCTGTCCCGGGTGGAGGGTCGTCTGGTGCTGGCCGGCACACCCATGGGCGCGGTCGGGGATGCGTCTGCCCGGTTGTGCCAGGCGCTGGCCACCGCCGACGTGATCGCTGCCGAGGACACCCGACGGACTCGGACCCTGGCTGCCGCGCTCGGCGTGCGGATCACCGGCAGCGTGGTGAGTTTCTACGATCATGTCGAGTCGGCCCGGATTCCCGACCTGCTGGACCGGATCGTGGCCGGGGCCACGGTCGTGCTGGTCACCGATGCCGGGATGCCCTCGATCAGTGATCCGGGCTATCGATTGGTCGCTGCGTGCGTGCAGCGCGGATTACCGGTGACCTGCCTACCGGGGCCCTCGGCAGTGACCACGGCGCTCGCGGTGTCCGGGTTACCGGTGGATCGGTTCTGTTTCGAAGGTTTCGCCCCGCGGCGGAGCGGGCAGCGGCGCAATTGGCTGGCTACCCTGCGCACCGAACCGCGGGCCTGCGTCTTCTTCGAGTCTCCGCATCGGCTCGCGGATTGTCTGGCCGACGCGGTCGAGGTGCTCGGCCCGGACCGGCGCGGCGCGGTGTGCCGGGAGTTGACCAAGACCTACGAGGAGGTCGTGCGCGCCGGACTCGCCGAGCTGGCCGACTGGGCGGCCGGTGGTGTGCGCGGCGAGATCACCGTGGTGATCGCCGGTGCCGAGCCGACGGCACCGGCGCCCACCGACCTGATCGCCGAGGTGGAGCGGCTGGTGGCCGCCGGCGCCCGGCTCAAGGATGCGTGCGCCCGCGTCGCCGGCCCGGGGGTGTCGCGGCGGGCGGTGTACGACGCGGTGCTCGCGGCACGTCGTGGTGGTCAGGCGCCCGCGGTAGGACCGGCCGGCGCCGGACCGGACTCGCTCGGACCCGGCTGAGCGGGGCTGGACGGGCTGGGATCGGGCTGGCTGGTACCGGACTGGCTGGGATCGGGCTGGCTGGGATCGGGCTGAGCCGGGCCGCCCGGGGGAATCGGCGGGACCGGCACCTGCTGGTTGCCCGGACCGTTCTGTCCCGGCGGATTCGGCATCCGCTCCGGGCGGTCGAAGCCGCCCGGGCCGAAGCCGCCCCGGTCGACCGAGTGGCCGCTCCGGCCGTGGTCGTGGCCGGATCCGCCCACCAGGTAGCCGGCGCCGAACCCGATTCCGCCGATGATCAGGATCGCGAGCAGGCCGGCGAGAACCGGGGCGGCGCGAACCTGCCGGCGCAGTGCCTCGAACTGCCGTGCCCCGAACCGCTGCGGCTCGGCTGGTCGCGGGGGCTGATCGCCGGGCTGCGGTTCGGTGGTCGGCAATTTCTCGGTGGGGTTTTCGGGGGTCACGCGGCGAGCCTAGGGCGACTTTCTGGCAATCAGTTGTCCGCGCGGTGTCGGTATGCTGATGGCTCGATTCGGTCGGTTACCAGTGCACGCCGGGGATCCACCGGCCCACCCGGCGAATCCGGATCGGAGTGATCCGTGCCGGGCCGGCGTGGCTGTCGCCGTTCGGCGGCGCAGCGACGGGAGAGGACTCGGCTGCCACCGCTCGCGCCGGTACCTCCCCCTTGGCCGCCGGCGAGTCCGGGAAAGCACGGTAGTACCGATGGAGCGCACGGTCCTTGAGCCGTGGGGTGAGCAGACCCAGGTATTCGGAGATGGTGCCGACCGGGGTGTCGATCCGTTTCGGTTGCTCGGTCAGTGCGCGCACGATCGTTGCCGCCGCCCACTCCGGGCTCTGCGCGCCGCCGACGTTCGTGCCGGCACTGGGAGCGATCATCGGCGTACGAACCAGCGGCATGTGGATCGTGGTGAAGGTGATGCCGTCGGCCAAGGTTTCCGCCGCGACGCAATCGGTGAACTTGTCCAGCGCGGCCTTGCTTGCGAGATAGGCCGAGAACCGTGGCGTGCTCAGCTGCACCCCGGCGCTGGATATGTTCACGATGTGCCCGGACCGGCGCTGTCGCATGCTCGGCAGCAGCCGCAGAATCAGCTGCACGGCACCGAGATAGTTCACCGCCATCGTGCGCTCGAAGTCGTGCAGTCGGTCGGTCGACCGATACACCGAGCGCCGGATCGACCGCCCGGCATTGTTCACCAGCATGTCCACCTGACCGTGATCGTGCAGGATCGCCGCGACGACCCGGTCGACCTCGGCGGGATCGGTGATATCGCACGGATAGCCGTGGGCTCGGCCACCGGCCGTCCGAATCTCCGCCACCGCGTCGGCCAACTCGGGCTCCCGGCGGGCCAGCAGGATTACTGTCGCACCCTTTCGAGCTATCGCCGACGCTGCAGCCCGACCGATACCGGACGAGGCTCCGGTGATCATCACGTGCTTGTCCGTGAGCGATCGCATCGCCATCACTACTCCTCACCGAACGACCTGTCGATCTTACTCTAGAGTAAGATCGTTCCACTGTAGGCCGGGGGGCGGAACCGGCCGCTCGATACCCAAGGGCGTGACAGCAAAAAACGCGGCCCCTGCGTTGTACGCAGGGGCCGCGTCGTTGCTTACGAGCCGGCGACTACTGGCCGAACGACGGAGCGATCGTGCCGTACCAGGCCTCGTGCAGGCGGTCTTCCCAGTAGCTCCACCAGTGAATTCCGCTGGTGCTGATGTTCACCTGCGCCTGGACTCCGGCGGCCTTCAGCGCACCGGCGAACAGCTCGCTGCTCATCCCGGACGCGGTCTCCAGTGGGACCAGCTGGACGAACTTGACCGGGTCGAACGACGGGCTGCCGGGCGTGACGGCGGCATCGAGCTTGCCGGGCGCACCCATGCCGGCGGAAACATAGACGCGCATACCGCGCAGCGCCGCGACATTCACCAGCGGATCGTTCTTGACCCACTGGGCGCTCGGCCACGGGCCCCACATGTTGACCGCGTTGCCGCCCATCTCGCCGACCGATACGGCGATGCCCTGCGCGTAGCCCGGGGTGCTCACCGACGGATAGCCGCTGAACGAGGCCACCGACCGGTACAAGCCGGGATTCTGGGTGGCGAGATTCAGCGCGGAGGTGCCGCTCATCGACAGGCCCGCAACCGCGTTCTGGCCGTTGGCACCGAAGTTGGCTGCCATGTACGCAGGTAGTTCCTTGCTCAGGAACGTTCCCCACTTGGGCAGGCCGAGCTTCGGGTCGGCGCGTTCCCAGTCGGTGTAGAAAGTGCCGCCACCGCCGAACGGAATTGCGACGTTGACGTGCTTGTCGGCGAAGAAGCTCTCGACCTGGGTGTTGATCAACCAGCCGTTGTTGTCGTCCGGGGCGCGCAGTCCATCCAGCAGATACAACGTCGGCGCCGGGCCGCCACCGGCCGCCTTCAGCACCTTGACGGGGATGTTCTTGTTCATCGCCGGGGAGAAAACTTGCACTACCACGGAATCTGCGCTGGCGGTGCCGACGCTGCTGATCACCACCGAGTACAGGGCGGCGACCAGCGCTATTGCAAGCGCGAGTAGCCGAGGGGCACGGATCGACATCAAGGATTCTTTCCGGTTGCTGGGTTACCGACCTGGAGAAGGGTAACAGGTAGCTAACGGTGGGAGTCGTGGACGGCTCACTGTTCGTGACGGAACGGCAACGGGTTGCCCGCACAACCGTGACGTTCGGACTGTGACGTTCGGCCGACCCGTCCGGCTCCCGCGCGCGAGATCCGCCGGTTCGACCCGCTGCGGTAGGCCGGCGCGCCTACCATCGACTGCGGGCGTTCGATCCCTGCACATCCAGGTGGGGGATGAAATGGAGGATCAGTGGAGGCGGACTACATCGTCGTGGGGACCGGCTCGGCGGGGGCGGTGGTTGCCGCGCGACTGAGCGCGGACCGGTCGGTACGGGTGCTGGCGCTGGAGGCCGGCCCCAAAGACAAGAATCAGTTCATCCATATCCCCGCCGGGTTCAGCAAGTTGTTGCAGAGCGACGTCGACTGGGATTACCACACCGAACCGCAGCCGGAGTTGGCCGGCCGGCAGATCTACTGGCCACGGGGTAAGACGCTGGGCGGGTCCTCCTCGATCAACGCGATGATGTGGGTGCGTGGGTTCGCTGCGGACTACGACGAGTGGGCCGAGTACGCCGGCGACGGCTGGTCGTTCGCCGAGCTGGCGCCGTACTTCCAACGGATCGAGAACGTGCAGGATGCGCGGGAATCCGACGAGGGGCGAAGCGGCCCGATGTACGTGTCGCAGCAGCGCAGCCCGCGTACCTGGACCGCGTCCTGGCTGGCGGCCGCGGAGGAGACCGGTCATCGGGTCGTTCGCCCGAATCTGCCTCAGCCCGAGGGCTTTTGCCGGACGATGGTATCGCAGAAGGACGGCCGCCGGTGGAGCACGGCGGACGGCTACCTGAAGCCGGCGCGAGGTCGGCGGAACCTGACGGTGCGGACCGACGCGCAGGTCACCGCCGTACTGTTCGACGGGAACCGGGCGATCGGCGTCGAATATCTGCGGGACGGCAAGCGCGAGGTGGTTCGGGCCCGGCGCGAAGTAGTGCTGTGCGGTGGCGCGGTCAACACGCCACAGTTGCTCATGTTGTCCGGTATCGGTGACGCGGACCAGTTGCGGCAGCACGGCATCCAGGTCCGCCAGCACGCACCGGCGGTGGGGACCAATCTGCTCGACCACCTCGTCACGCCGGTGGGCATCTCGGTCGCCGGCGATTCGTTGTTGGGTGCGGACAAGCCGCTGGAGCTGATCAATTATCTGGTCCGACATCGGGGCAAGCTCACCTCGAACGTCGGCGAAGCGTACGGCTTCGTGCGCAGTCGGCCCGAGTTGGAACTGCCCGACCTGGAGCTGATCTTCGCGCCCGCGCCGTACTTCGACGAGGGCTTGGCGGAGCCGGACGAGCATGCCGTCGTGATGGGTCCGATCCTGCTGAAGCCGGAGAGCACCGGCACCGTCACCCTGGCTTCGGCCGATCCGCTGGCCGCACCGGTGATCGACCCGCGTTATCTCTCCGACAGCGGTGGGGTGGATCGGGCAGCCATGCTCTCCGGGCTGCGGCAGGTGTGGCAGATCGCGCAGGCGCCCGCGTTGCGGAGCCGGCTCGGTCGGGTGCTACGACCGGCCGGAGTCACCGACCTGTCCACCGAAGAGGCATTGACGACCGCGCTGGAGACGGTATCGCACACGCTGTATCACCCGGTGGGTACCTGCCGGATGGGCATCGACGACGACAGTGTGGTCGACGAGCAGCTGCGAGTACGTGGGGTGCAAGGCCTGCGGGTCGCCGACGCGTCGGTGATGCCGACGATCATTCGCGGTCATACCAGCGCCCCGGCCATCCTGATCGGCGAGAAGGCGGCCGAGCTGATCCAGCAGGCCGGATAGCACCGCCTAGACTCGCCGGATGATCGCCAGCCGAACCGGACCGGTGCTGGTCGTCGACTACGGCGCCCAGTATGCCCAGCTGATCGCGCGCCGGGTGCGCGAGGCCAAGGTGTATTCCGAGGTGGTACCCCACACCCTCGGAGTCGCCGAGATCGCGGCTCGCCGGCCGGCCGCGATCGTGCTGTCCGGCGGCCCGGCCAGCGTGTACACCGCCGGCGCGCCGACGCTGGACGCGCGGTTGTTCGAGCTGGGGGTGCCGGTGTTCGGCATCTGCTACGGCTTTCAGTTGATCGCCCAAGCGCTGGGGGGCCGGGTAACGCAGACCGGCACTCGGGAGTACGGCCGGACCGGGCTGACCGTGGTCGGCGGCGAGCTGCACGACGGGTTGCCCGATCGTCAGCCGGTGTGGATGAGCCACGGTGACGCCGTGACGGCCGCGCCGCCCGGGTTCACCTTGACCGGCACGACGGCCGGTGCGCCGGTGGCGGCGTTCGAGGACCGGGGGCGGCGGATCGCCGGCGTGCAGTATCACCCGGAGGTTCTGCACTCGCCGCACGGCCAGCAGGTGCTCTCGCGATTCCTGCACGAGTTCGCCGGGTTGCCGCCGGTGTGGACCCCGGCGAATATCGCCGAACAGCTCGTCGGTGGGGTTCGCGACCGGATCGGAGCGGGCCGGGCGATCTGCGGACTGTCCGGCGGGGTGGATTCCGCGGTCGCGGCCGCGCTGGTGCAACGCGCCATCGGTGATCGGCTGACCTGTGTATTCGTCGATCACGGTCTGCTGCGGCAGGGCGAACGCGAGCAGGTACAGCAGGATTTCGTCGCGGCCACCGGGGCGAAGCTGGTCACGGTGGATGCGGTGCAGACCTTCGTCACCGAGCTGGCCGGGGTGTCCGACCCGGAGGAGAAACGCAAGATCATCGGCCGTGAGTTCATCCGGTCGTTCGAGTCGGCGGTCGCCGACCTGGCCGACGGTGGGGTCGATTTCCTGGTGCAGGGCACGCTGTACCCCGATGTCGTCGAATCCGGCGGGGGCACCGGCACCGCGAACATCAAGAGCCACCACAATGTCGGCGGGTTGCCCGACGACCTGGAGTTCCAGCTGGTCGAACCGCTGCGCTTGCTGTTCAAGGACGAGGTGCGCGCGGTGGGCCGGGAACTGGGCCTGCCGGAAGAGATCGTCGGCCGGCAACCGTTCCCCGGTCCGGGCCTGGCCATCCGGATCGTCGGCGAGGTCACTCCGGATCGGCTGGCCACGTTGCGGCGAGCGGACGCGATCGCCCGCGAGGAGCTCACCGCCGCCGGCCTCGATCAACAGATCTGGCAGTGTCCGGTGGTGTTGTTGGCCGACGTCCGTAGCGTCGGCGTGCAGGGCGACGGCCGGACCTACGGCCACCCGATCGTGCTGCGACCGGTATCCAGCGAGGACGCGATGACCGCGGACTGGTCCCGGCTGCCCTACGACGTTCTCGAACGGATATCGACCCGGATCACCAACGAGGTTGCGGAGGTGAACCGGGTCGTACTCGACGTGACCAGCAAGCCACCGGGCACCATCGAATGGGAGTAACTCAGGTTCCCTTCGGCGTTCGGAGCAGGATCACGCCGATCGCGATCGCGGCGCCGACCAACACCCAGCCGAACGGGAACGCCCCCACGCCGTGCCAGGTGTCGGGTCCGACCAGCGCTGCCGACCCCAGGCCCAGGGCGAGCAGTCCGGACAGCAGGAGCAGCAAAGACGGGCGCCGGCGGGTCGCCGGACGGTGCGGATCAGCCACGACGCACCTCCACCGCGCCGAATCGGCCGGCCACGTTCAGCGTCAGAGTGCCGGTGGACGACCCGCCCTCGGCGTCGTCCGCGCTGCACTCGCCGGGGGAGATATCGCAGTTCACCCGCACTTTCGTCGTGTCCGGTAACCACACCTGGATGCCGCCGAACCGAACGTCCAGAGCGACGGTGCGATCGGCGGTCAGGTTGACCGACCGCAGGTCGAGCCGGCCGCCCCCGCCCTCGATCGCATAGCTCGATTGCAGCTCACCGAGCGCCGCCGGCCGCCACTCCCGGCTGCCGTCGAACGACACCGGTCCGACCGCGGATGCCAGCACGACGAACCCGGCCAACGGCACGGCGACCAGCAGCAGTCCGTGGCCACGCCGGCGGAACGCACCGTGCACCAGGCCGATACCGACTACGACAAGAGCGACGGCGGCGATCCGCGCCGGCGTGAACCAGGTAACCCCGGCGATGGCCAGGCCGGTCGCGATCGCGCCCGCGATGATCGTCAGGCCGAGGATGATCGGGGTCAGCCGGCTGCGCGGTCGGGTGACCGGGACCGGCAGTGGCGGTGGTGGTGTCGGGTCCGGCAGGTCCCAGGCGAACGGGGCGACGCCGAGCGGATCCCAGGCCGGCGGCGCCGGGGTAGTGGGCGCCGAGGTAGCCGGCTCGGCCGGCGGCGAGTGGTCGGCAGCCGGCTCGGCCGGTTGCTGCTTCGTCAGCGAGACCCGTGGCGATGCCGCCGTCGGCGGTCCGGTCGGGCGATCCGGTGCCGCGGGATCCGGGCGGTACTCGTCGGGTAGTCGGCTGTAGGCACTGTAGGTCGGGTGCGAGGCACTGTAGGTCGGGTGCGTTGCCGGCCCGGCCGGGGCCGCGAACCGATCGGCTCCCGGGACAGCGCCGTACTGCCGGCCGGGCGGGCCGAAGTATCCGGGCGAGTATCCGGGCACCGGTTGCGCGCCGCCGGGTCCACCCGGCGGCCGGGGGTTGCGTTGGTAGAGCAGCCACCAGCCGCCCAACAGCAGGACCGTGCCGATCAGCCCGGATCCCTTGCTCAGCGGTCCGGTGCAGAACAAGGAGACCAGGAACGCGACCGTGAGCACGATGCTGCGGGTGCGCGACTCCGAGCTGAAGCCGCGGCCGGCCAGCGCTTCGATCGCCGACGCGGAGTCCCCGATCCGGGGGAAGCACAGCCAGGCGCCGAGGTACAGCACCAGCCCGGCGCCGCCGAAGATGGTGGCGACGACGAAGGCGACGCGGACCAGCACCGGGTCGATGCCGTACCGGTACCCGATACCGGCGGCGACCCCGGCGATCGGCGCGCGGTCGGGCAGCCGGATCGGCCGAGTTCGCCACAGGTTGTGCAGCTGATCGGAAAAGCGTGTCGTGGTCATGGCTCCCATGGTGGGGTCGGCGCAGGTTCCGGCACATCCGGGGGAACCCTGAAGTTCGGTGTCGGGGGAGACCGGCTCAGGGCAAACCCCGATGTCGTCGGAGTGGTCGACGTGCCACCATCGAGAAGTGCCTCCCGTGCCTGCCCAGGTGCCGAAACCCGATCGGTTGGTCCGCCGCTCGGGCGGTCGGATCGTGGCCGGGGTTGCCGGCGGCGTTGCCGACCAGCTCGGCGTCGATCCGTTTCAGGTGCGGGTCGCCTTCGTGTTGCTCGCCCTGCTCGGCGGCGCCGGTTTCGTCGCCTACGGGCTGCTGTGGGTGTTCGCGCCGAGTGGGTCCGACACCACCGCTGCGGATCCGGCGGAGCGCCGCCGGGCAGCCGGGCTGGCGATGCTCGGCGTGGGCATGGTCGGTGGCCTCACTCCGTGGTTGCTGACCGGCAGCGTTGCCCAGATTCTGTTCCCGCTCCTTGTGGTCGCGCTCGGCGCGGCGCTGGTCTGGCGGGAGTTCGACGCGGGTGGTCCGCGCTCGATGCTCGGGATGCCCGGTCGGCCCACCCGGCTCACCTGGGTCCGGATCGTCGGTGGTGCGACGTTGATCGTGGTCGGGCTGGGTGTGGTCGTGCTGGCCCGCATCGATCTGAACTCGCTCGGCCCGGCGTTGCTCGCGGTGGCGGCGGCGCTGATCGGTGCGGCATTGCTCACGATCCCGCTCTGGCTGCGCATGTTGCGTGCGCTGAACGAGGAGCGCATGGCGCGGATTCGGACCGACGAACGGGACAAGATCGCCTCCCACCTGCACGACTCGGTGCTGCAGACATTGGCGTTGATCCAGCGCCAGGCAGATCGGCCGAGCGAGGTGCTCCGGCTGGCGCGCAGTCAGGAGCGTGAGCTGCGTACCTGGCTGTTCGGCGAGCCCGAGCGCACCCCCGCCGGCAGTCTCGCGACCGCGCTGCGCGCGATCGCGGGCGAGGTGGAGGATCAGTACGGCATCGAGGTGACCCCGGTGATCGTCGGTGACGTCCGGATCGCCGACGGACCTGATTCGGCCGGACTGGCGCTGGAGCCGTTCACCGCACTTCTCGGCGCCACTCGGGAATCTCTGGTCAATGCGGCCAAGCACGCCGAGGTGGACAAGGTGGATTTGTTCGCCGAGGCGGAGCCGGAGCAGGTGGAGATCTACGTGCGGGATCGGGGCGTCGGGTTCGATGTGGCCGCGGTGTCCGGCGATCGGCACGGGCTGTCCCGCTCGATCCGTGATCGGGTCGAACGCCGGGGCGGAACGGTGTCGATCCGGTCCGGCTCGGATCGCGGTACCGAGGTGCACCTGCGCATGCCACGCACGGTGTCGGCGCTCGACCGGCCGGTGCCGGAGCAGGCCCGGTGACCACACCGATCGGCGTCTTTCTGGTGGACGACCATGCGGCGTTCCGCGCCGGCGTGCGGGCCGAACTGACCGGGGCCGGCGACATCGCGGTGGTGGGTGAGGCCGGTGCCGTGGCCGAGGCGATCGCCGGAATCGATCGGGTGCGGCCGGACGTGGTGCTGCTCGACGTGCACATGCCCGGCGGTGGTGGCGTCCGGGTGCTGCACGGCATCGCCGCCGGCCCGGTCTGCCTGGCCCTGAGCGTCTCGGATGCCGCCGAAGACGTGATCGCGGTGATTCGTGCCGGCGCCCGTGGCTACGTTACCAAGACCATTTCAGGGCCGGACCTGGCCGATGGAATCCGCCGGGTGGCGAGCGGGGACGCGGTGTTCTCACCTCGGTTGGCCGGCTTCGTGCTCGACTCGTTCACCGGCCGCTCGCCGGTTCCGGAACCGGCGCTGGACCCGGAGTTGGACTCGCTGACACCGCGGGAGCTGGAGGTGCTGCGGTTGCTCGCACGCGGCTACACCTATCGGGAGATTGCCGAGGATCTGTTCATCTCGGTGAAAACGGTGGAGACGCACGCCTCGAACGTGCTGCGCAAAACTCAGCAGTCGAACCGGAACGCGCTCACCCGGTGGGCGCACCGCCGCCGGATCGAGTGAACGGCCACCCGGCTGGACGGCCGGGTCCTGCTAGAGCGCGACCACCACCGCGATCAGCACGATCAGCGCTGCCAGCAGGACGAACCAAGCGATGCCCGGCGACAACGAACGCGGCAGTCGGGGAAGCTGGACGGCCGGTTTCGTGCTGGGTGTCGGGAACTCGGGTCGTTGCACCGGCCGAGGATGCAGGACCGACGACGGCAGACTTCCGGTCGCCGAGCCGGGCCCGGCTGCCAGCCGGGCGCCGGCCGACCGCGCCGCCCACAGCGGCGGCCCGCCGTCGGTGGACCGGATCGGCGTGCCGAGCAAGGCGTTGGCCCGGCGGCCGGGACCCAGCACGACCGCGGCCAGCGCGTCGCGGGCCTGCACCATCGTGGGGCGTGCGGTCGGGTCGGGCGAGAGCATCTGCAGCAGCACGGTGGTCAGTGGTCCGCTGCTGCGCGGCGGGATGATCCGCCCGCCGGCGACCCGGCTGAGCAGCGCCGACGAGTCGGGATCCAGGCCGAACGGTGGCTGCCCTTCGATTGCGGTGTAGAGGGTGGCGCCGAGCGAGTAGACATCGCTGGCCTGGTTGGGCGGGGCGCCACGCGCTACTTCCGGGGCGAGATAGGCGACCGTCCCGGTGACGTAACCGTCTTCGTCGTCGGGCAGCTCACCGCTGAGTTGGGCGATACCGAAATCGCTGATCTTGGCCAGGCCGAGCTCTGCTCCCCGGTCGGCGACCAGGATGTTGCCCGGCTTGATGTCGCGATGGACGACATCGGCCCGGTGGGCGGCCGCGAGCGCGTCGGCGATCTGGGCACCGATCTGCGCTACCTCGAACGGCGGCAGGGTCTCGACCGTGCGGAGCGCCTGCGCGACGCTGCGTGACGGATGATGTTCCATCACCAGCCACGGCTCGGTGTCGAGTGCGACGTCGTACACTGCGACGGCGTGATCATGCGACAGCCGGGCGGCGATCCGACCTTCGCGCACCACCTGCTGGCGGACCACCCGAGCGTGCTCTTCATCCAGCCCGGCCGCTGCGGTGATCTGTTTGACGGCGACATCGCGCTCGAGCAACCGGTCGTAGGCCAGCCAGACCGCACCCATTCCGCCCCCGCCCAGCCGGGACCGCAGTCGATACCGCCCGGCCACCAGGTAGTCGGGGCCGACCGCGGGTCCGGGGCGAGCTGCCACCGCACGAGCGTACGGCAGGTGCCCGACGAATCCGGCATGGTGCCGCGCCACGCCCGGGAATAGCCGGCAATGGCGTCGAATACAGTCTTCCGGATGGGCGTGGCTGCTGGCGTTTCGTTGCGCACCGGGGCGATCGAGCAGGTCACGCCACGTGACGCCGAGCTTCTGTGGCTGTCCCGGCGGATGCCGACCGACCAGTTCCTGCTGTTCGGCTTCGACGGGCCCGGCCCCGACCGGACGGCGCTGCCGGCGTTCGTTGCCGACCGGGTCGCGGGTGTCGGCGACCTCCGGTTGCGGCTCGCCGAGGTGCCCGGCGGACTCGACTACCCGTACTGGGTGCCCCGGATCGCCCCGGCGGTCGACGTGCTCGAACACGAACTTGCGCCGCCGAGCTGGCCGACGCTCCTGGCGATGGTGGGCGGATTGTTGGCGAGCCGGGTGGATCCCCGGTCGGTGCCGTGGCGACTCCACGTTTTCCGAGAAGTTGCCGGGGTGCCCGAGTGCGTCGGCCCGGCCACGGTCGTCGTGCTGCAGATAACGCATGCGCTGGCCGATGGCCGGCGCGCGAGTGCGATAGCGCGCGCCCTTTTCGGCCCGCCGGGCGCCGCTGCCCGGCTGCCTCGGGCGCCGTCTCGGCCACGGATGGCAGCTCGTGCTGCGGTGCGGACGCCGGCGCGGCAGCTCGCGACCATTGCGCTGGGTGTGCAGGCGCTGCGTGCCTACCGCCGGTTCGGCGAGCCGGCGGCCGCGGTCGACGCACCGCTGTCCCCGCTGAACCGGCCCACGTCGGACCCGGCGCACATCGCGGCGACGATCGTCTGTCCGGTCGCGGCGTTGCGCGTGCCCGGGTGCACGGTCACCACCACGGTGCTGGCGGCAGTCGGCCCGATACTGCAGGAATGCTGGCCGGCACACTCGCAGTGGGCTGCGGAGGTCACGGTCGCGGCTCGCGTGCCCGGTCCCGCGCGCAACAACTTCCGCAACGTCGGGATCGATCTGCGGATCGACGAGCTCGATGCCGGTCGGCGGCGGCAGGCGATCGGCTCGGCACTGCGGGCTGCGGCGCAGCCGCCGGAGCATCCGTTGCGTCGGGCACAGCAGCGGGTGCGCCGTGTGTTGCCCGCCCCGGTATTACGCCGCGAGGTCGCGGCGTACCCGCTCGACCAGGTTCCCCCGACGGTCACCGGCAACACGGTGGTCTCCAGCGTGCACCGCGGTCCGGCCGACCTGCGACTCGGGGCGGCGCCGGTCCGGTTCACCGCCGGATTTCCCGCGTTGTCGCCGGTGATGGGCCTCACCCACGGCATCTACGGGCTCGGCGACACGGTCGCCGTCGGATTGCACGCGCGGGCGGGGCTGGTGGATCTGGAGTGGTATGCCGACCGGCTGCGCGCGACGCTGCTCGGCGCCCGCTGACCCCACCCGATCGGCGGGTGCCCGGTCCGCGCGACCGGTCGATCATGGCAAGTATCGTGAGTTCCGCCGGTTGATGGCAGGTGAGAGTGAGGAATCGATCCAGATGACCGATACTGTCGATCGGCCGGGGCCGATCCTGGCTCCGGGGAAGCGGATCGACCCTGCCGAGTTCGGTGAGCGGTTCTTCGTGCGGGCGGTGACACAGGAGCGCATCGAGGCCGGCCTCGCCGACCTGGCCGGCAAAGGAACGAAGATCGGTCCGTTTGCCATCGGTCCGCTCGGCATGGCCTCGGTAGTCGCCGAAGGTGCCGTGGGTACCCCGCGGATCACCCGGATGCAGCCCAACGTCGCCTACGACGTGACCGTGCCCGCTGCCCTCGGTGTGGTGGTCACCTTGGGCGGACAGAAACTCGGGCTCGAGGTCGGCCTGGAGATCGACCTGGAACTGCATGCCCGCGCCGCCGATCCGCTGCTGGTCGTGATCGATGTGCCGCGGGTGAGCCCGCGCGACGTGCGGCTGATCGTGCGCGCCGAAGCGATCGGGTCCGCGTTCGACTGGATCATCGAGCCGATCGGCAAGGTGGTGCGGGCCGAGGTTGCCGCGCGGGTGAACGCGATGGTGCACGAACCGGGGTCGCTGCGCGGCCGGGTGTTCGACATCGCGGCGCGGATCGACGACCTCCCCGACGACGGCCCGGTCGGTACCGACTTCACCTGGATCAGCTACGGCGAGTTCGGCCACAACTTCTTCGAGCACGCGGTCACCCGCGCTCGGGTCGAGGCCGGGGTAGCCGACATCGGCGGTCGCACGATCGACATCGGACCGATGAAAGCCGGGCCGCGAGACATCGCCACGGTAACCGCGAACGGGCAGGTCGGGACGCCGGAGGTGCGCGATCGCGATGGTGCCGACATCGCGTTCGACCTGTACATACCGGTGTCCCTGGAGCTGGTCGTAGCCGTCGGCTCGGGGCATCGTTACGCCGCGGAGATCGGCATTCCGATCGTGCTGACCGTGCACGCCGCCGACCCGTTGCTGATCGTGATCGACATCGCTGCCCCGGACGCCGACGGGGTTTCGCTCGACCTCGATGCGCAGGGCACCCGCGCGTCGCTGGTCGGGTTCATCGGTGGGGTGAAGACGCAGATTCGCGAGCAGGTTGCCGAGGTCGTCCGGCTCGAGGTCGGCGACCCGCCGGTTCGGGTGATCGATATCGGGGACCGGATCGACCTCGCCTGAACCGGGGTCGGACACGAGATGGTCGCGCCGATCGAGACGTACCGCCGGGAACTGCCCGGGGGGATCGAGTTGAGCTGCCGGGCGGCGGGTACCCGCGGTCGCCCGCTGATGATGTTCCTGCACGGCTTCCCCGAGGCCGCGTTCGTCTGGGACCCGTTCCTGCGCCGGTTCGCGGCGGCCGACCACGGCGGATTCCGCTGCGTCGCGCCGAACCTGCGCGGGGTGGAACGTTCCAGCGCCCCGCCCGACGTCGCGGCCTACCGGGTCCACGAGCTGGCCGACGACATCCTCGCGCTGGCCGATACCGAAGCCGACGACGCAACGATCGACACCCTGGTATCGCACGACTGGGGCGGCGCGGTCGGCTGGGCGATCGCCGCGCGCCACCCGGGTCGGGTGCGTCGGTTGGTGATCGTGAACTCGCCCCACCCGGGTACCTTCGCGCGGGAGTTGCGGAACAGCCCGGAGCAGCGTCGGGCCAGTGCGTACATGAACTGGTTGGCAGCGCCCGGGTCGGAGGCGGCCTTGGCCGAGAACGACTACGCGCGGCTGTTCGGCATGCTCGCGATCGAACGCGGCGCGCCGCCGCCGGTCTGGTTGACCGACGCCGTCCGTCAGCAGTACCGCGCGGTCTGGGCGCGTGGCCTCACCGGTGCGGTCAATCTCTATCGAGCCACCACGCTGCGGCCCGATGTCGACTGCGGCGGTCCCGAGCTGCCGCCCGAGCGGTTCCGGGTCGAGGTTCCGACGTCGGTGATCTGGGGTATGGACGACGTCGCGCTGTTGCCCGGATTGTTGGCCGGCCTCGACGAGTACGTGCCGCAGCTCACCGTCCGGCGGGTTCCCGACGCGAGCCACTGGATCGTGCATGAGCGGCCCGATCTGGTGGCCGCCGAAATCGAGCGCTTCCGCGCCCGCTGAATCGGACGATTCCGAGCCCGCTGAATCGAACGATTCCGAGCCCACTGACCCACGCCGGCACATCGCCGCGAACCCGTGTGAAGATTGTGACTGGCGTGACAGATGTGATTGTGGTGGTATGTGTGATCAAGGCTGCCGGTCACGACGAGCGGGGTGGGTGCGATGCGTTTTTCCCGACGAGAGCTGCTCCGCGGCGCCGCCGGCACGGTCGCGCTCGGGATGACCGCGTGGGCGGTGCCGCGACCGCCGGTGGCCGCGGCGAAGCCCGACCTCGGCACGATCATCGACTACTCCCGCGGAGTACCGGCCGCCACGGCGATTGCCGAGGCGGGCTACACGGGGGTGATCCGATACGTGTCCGACCGCCGCCCCGGCGCGGAATGGATGCTGGGCAAGCCACTGAAATCCGACGAGGTCGCGGCGCTGCGCGAGGCCGACCTGGAGATCGTTTCCTGTTACCAGTTCGGTAAGGGCCCGACGGCGGACTGGCGTGCGGGTCGGGAGGCCGGTCGCAAGCACGCCACTCGGGGGCTGGAGCTGCACCGTGCGGCCGGCGGTCCGGACAACACCCCGATCTACGCCTCGATCGACGACAACCCGTCCGACGCCGAGCTTGCCGAGTCGGTCGCACCGTATATCGCCGGCTGGGTGGATGTGTTGGGCGCCGACCGGACCGGGGTCTACGCGAACTCGCCGACCATCGACCATCTGCTCGAGCAGAAGCTGGGCACGTGGTTCTGGCAACACGACTGGGGTACGCCGGACGGCTACGTCCACCCCAAGGCGCACCTGCACCAGTTCGAGATCGACCAGCGTGACCTGGACGGGGTCAGAATCGATCGGAACAAGATCCTCCAGGCCGACTACGGCCAGTGGTCGCTTGCCTGATCGGATCTCGCGGTCGAGAACGGCTCAGGCGACGGTGAACATGCCGACGGTAGGCAGAAAGCTGCAGGTCCGCGGGCCGTCCTGGGCCGCCGTGGTCAACGAGCCGGAGATCACCGCGACGACGCGACCACTGCCCGTGTCGGCGATCGCCGACAGGGTCGAGGGGCCGTCCGGATTGATCTTCGCGGCATCGGTGAGCGGCTGCGTGGCGGTCCGTCGATTGTCGAGGTTCAGCCAGGTCACGGTCATCGGCTCGGCCTGCTGGGGCGCCGGCCGCGCCGTGCCCAGCGCGGTGAAGACGAATCCGGCCTGGCCGACGCCGGGGCCGGGTGGGGGCAGCTGCGCCGGGCCGGGCACGGCGAGCGCGGTGCCGACCGAATCCGCGGTCGCCGAGATGCAGCCTCTGCCGATCGACGGGTAGAGGAACTGTGCAATCGCCGGTCCGTCCTGCGGCAGTGCAGGTCCGCCACCGCCGCTGCCGTCCAGGAAAGCCACGACAGCGGTCAAGATGGTCTTGATCTGTGGGGGGAGATTCCCGGCCTCCAGGAGCTGGCGCACCTGGCCGAGCAGCGCATCCTGCGGGCGGGCCGCATCGTGCAGCGGCAGGTCGGCCGGGCCGATGGCGGCACCGATGATCGCCGGCGCGAGGACGGCCAGGGCGCCGACCGGATCGCCGGGGGACAATGCCGGCGTGCCCGGCAACGCGGGCGTGGTTGCGGGGTCGAACGGCAGTCCGGGGATGATCGCCGTCTCCATCGGCGCCGCGGTCGCCAGCGTTGGGGCGGTCACCGCACAGGCGACTGCTGCCATCGCAACGAGCGCACGGCGTGTTCGTCGGCTCCTCAGCACTGCAACCATCCTTCGACTCGCGAGACGCCGGAAGCCCCGTCGGCCGACGTCCGGCGACCACTGTATGTATCACGCTGTCGACTTGTACAGCCGAAATCGACGCTCGGCGCGTCCTGCGCGGTGTTCAGGATCGTCCCGGGAATCGTCGAAGCCGGACGTGACCAGGTGCTATCGCAGGTTAGTCCCGGTCGGCCGGCGGTGCGGCCAACTCCGCGCCGCGTGTCGCCGCGAACGGCGACCGGGTGGCTCGGTCGGGGCCGTCGGTTAGGCTCGTCACGCCCGCCCGAATCCGCTCGGTCGCGTGCTCGTCCGAACATCAGTCGCCGGAAGGTCACCGCCACGTTGCCCGATCAGCTCGGAGCCCGTCCGGCGGGGCGGATGCCGAGGCTGTCGTCGCGGTACGCGTTGCCGGCCGGGTGGGCGCTGTTGGCTGCCTCGATTCTGGGCCGGCTGCTCTGGGTCTGGTTGTTGCCGAACGGGCTGAATCTGGTCGACCTGCGGGTCTATGCCGACGGCTCGGCCGCGCTGGCCACCGGCGATCTGTACGACTACACCTACTCGGCGCAGACTCCCGATTTCGCCTTGCCGTTCACCTACCCACCGTTCGCCGCGCTGGTCTTCTACCCGCTACATCTGGTGCCGTTCCGGGTGCTCGGGGTCGTCTGGCTGATCGCGACGATCGCCGCGCTCTATGCGGTGATCCGGATCAGCCTCACCTTGATGCTCGGCGCAGCGGCCGGCGCGGCGCGATGGCGTGCGGTGGCCGCGATGACCACCGCGGTGGCGATCTGGTGTGAGCCGGTCCGCACGACCTTGGACTACGGCCAGGTCAACGTATTTCTGGTGCTCGCCGCGATGCTCGCCGTGCGCAGTTCGCGTTGGTGGGTGTCGGGAGCGCTGGTCGGCGTCGTCGCCGGGATCAAGCTCACCCCGGCGATCGCCGGGGTCTACTTCGCTGCGCGCCGACGATGGGCCACGGTGGGCGCTGCCGCTGCGGTGTTCGCCGGGACGATCGGGATCAGCTACCTGGTCGCCGGATCGGCGGCACACCGCTACTTCGGCACCCTGCTCGGTGACGCGTCGCGGATCGGGCCGGTCGGCTCGGTGTGGAATCAGTCACTGCGGGGGGCGTTGAGCCGGATCGTCGGGCACGACGTCGGCACCGGACCGTTGCTGCTGACCGCGGTTGTGCTGGTCGCCGGACTGGCCGTCCTGGCCTGGCGCGCGTTGGCGCCGGACGATCGACTGGGCATGTTGTTGGTGGTGGAGCTGTTCGGGCTGATGGTGTCGCCGATCTCCTGGTCGCATCACTGGGTATGGCTGGTGCCACTGGTGTTGTGGCTGTGCGTCGGCCCGTACCGGGACCGGCCGGGGCGCCGACTCGTCGTGGGCTACTGGCTGGTCGCGGCGGTCGTCGGGATGCCCTGGCTGCTCAGCTTCTGGCAGGAGTCGATCTGGTTGGTGTCCCGGCCGGGCCTGCTCGCCTGGTTCGGTGCGGTGGACGCGATCGGGGTGGTGCTGTTCTACCTGTGGCTGATCGCGCAGTCGCGGCCGCGGCCGCCGGCCGCCACATCGAGTCGGCCGCCGGCGGCCACATGAGTCGCCGGGTCGTGGTTGCGGCGGCCATCGTCGCCGGCAACCGGCTGCTGCTCGGTCGGCGGGGCGACCCGGCCGAGATGGCGGGACGCTGGGAACTTCCGGGCGGGAAGGTACGGCCGGGTGAGGATCCGTCGACTGCGCTGTGTCGCGAGCTGGACGAGGAACTCGGCGTGCAGGCGAGGGTGGGGGACCGGATCGGCGACGACGTCCCGGTCGGCACCGAATACGTGCTGCGCGCCTACCGGGCCGACATCGTTGCGGGGACCCCGGTCGCGCGGGCGCACACCGAGTTGCGCTGGGTCGACGCGGCGGAGCTGGCCGCGGTCGATCTGTTGGATGCCGATCGGGTCTGGCTGACCGACCTGCGCGCGTTGCTCGGCTGAGCCGGTCGGCGGCGGCAGTGCGCGGTTCGTCGGCCGGTACGCTGTCGGTGCCCTGCGTCCGAGCACGAGCCGGCGGCCGAGCAGATCGGGCGACCGGGAAGATCAGGAGACCGCCAGCGTGTCCAGCACGTCGTTCCGCAATGTCGCCATCGTGGCGCACGTCGATCACGGCAAGACCACGCTGGTCGACGCGATGCTCCGGCAATCCGGCGCGTTCGCCGAACGGTCCGAGCCGGTCGACCGAGTGCTCGATTCCGGCGACCTGGAGCGGGAAAAAGGCATCACGATCCTGGCGAAGAACACCGCGGTGCACCGGCACCACCCGGACGGCAGCGTGACGGTGATCAACGTGATCGACACCCCCGGTCACGCCGATTTCGGTGGCGAGGTGGAGCGCGGGCTGTCCATGGTCGACGGCGTGGTGCTGCTGGTCGACGCATCCGAAGGACCGCTGCCGCAAACCCGGTTCGTCCTGCGTAAGGCGCTGGCCGCGTCGCTGCCGGTGATTCTGGTGGTGAACAAGACCGACCGGCCCGACGCGCGGATCGCCGAGGTGGTCGAGGAGTCGCACGACCTGCTGCTGGACCTGGCGTCCGACCTCGACGACGAGGCCGCCGAAGCTGCCGAACTCGCGTTGGACCTGCCGGTGCTCTACGCGTCGGGCCGAGCCGGCAAGGCGTCGCGGGAACAGCCGGCCAACGGCGTGGAGCCGGCCGCGGACAATCTCGATGCGCTGTTCGAGGTGCTGCTGGAATCGGTGCCGGACCCGGCGGACAAGGGCGCCGACCCGGCGGCGCCGCTACGCGCCCATGTGACCAACCTGGACGCCTCGGCGTTCCTGGGCCGGCTCGCGCTGGTCCGGATCTACGGCGGCACGCTGCGCAAAGGACAGAACGTCGCGTGGATGCACGGCGACGGAATCAAACAGGTCAAGATCACCGAGCTGCTGCGGACGATCGGGGTGGAACGCAACCCGGCCGACGAAGCGGTCGCCGGCGACATCGTCGCCGTGGCCGGGATCGGCGACATCATGATCGGTGACACCCTGGCCGATCCCGAGCATCCGGTCGCGCTGCCGCGGATCACCGTCGACGAGCCGGCCATCTCGGTCACGATCGGAATCAACACCTCGCCGCTGGCCGGCCGGAACGGCGGGACCAAGCTGACCGCCCGCCTGGTGAAGGCGCGGCTGGACCAGGAGCTGGTCGGCAACGTCTCGCTGCGGGTACTCGACACCGACCGGCCGGATGCCTGGGAGGTGCAGGGGCGCGGCGAGCTGGCGCTGGCGATCCTGGTGGAGACGATGCGGCGGGAGGGTTTCGAGCTGACCGTCGGCAAGCCACAGGTGGTCACCCGGATGGTCGACGGCAAGGTGCACGAGCCGTACGAGGAGCTCACCGTCGACATCCCGGAGGAGCACCTCGGTGCGGTGACCCAGCTGCTGGCGACCCGCAAGGGCAAGCTGGTGCAGCTGGTCAATCACGGTTCCGGCTGGGTCCGGATGGAGTTCATCGTGCCGTCTCGCGGCTTGATCGGCTTCCGCACCGACTTTCTCACCGACACCCGGGGTACCGGTATCTCGAATGCGGTGTTCCACGGATACGGGCCGTGGGCGGGTGAGATCCGGGCTCGGCACACCGGTTCGTTGGTGTCCGACCGGTCCGGGGCGGTGACCCCGTACGCGATGATCCAGCTGGCCGACCGGGGCACGTTCTTCGTCGAACCGGGGGCGGCCACCTACGAGGGCATGGTGGTCGGGATCAATCCGCGTGCCGAGGACCTGGATATCAACGTGACCCGGGAGAAGAAGCTGACCAACATGCGCAGCTCCACCGGCGACGTGCTGGAAACGCTGGCCCGGCCGCTGGTCCTGGATCTGGAAGGGGCGCTGGAGTTCTGCGCGGTCGACGAGTGCGTCGAGGTCGGCCCGGGCGTGGTTCGGGTCCGCAAGGTGATTCTGGATTCGACCGAGCGCGGCCGCGCGCGGTCACGGGCGAAGCAGCGGGACCGCGCGGTGCACTAGGTCGCAGGTTGCGCTGCATCGACCGGAAGCGGCTTCTTACGCCAGCGTGAAAACGACGCTATCTTTGTGCGAGAAGTTCATTCTCGCAAGGTGGTCGCATGCACGTTCTCGATCGGCTGTACGGCCGGCCGGCCGGCGCTGCCGTCCGCGCACAGTGGGTGAGTCTGTGGACCGGGCCGCCGGCTGCCGTGATTCTGCTGGTCGCTGCCCTGGCCTTTCCGGGTTTCCGGCCGCCGATGTCGCCGAACCTCTCGGCGGCGGCGGTTGCCGCGTTCTACGCCGAGCACACCGCCGGAATCCGGTTCAGCCAGGTGACCTTCAACCTGTGCGGCATTCTGGTGCTGCCGTTCTTCATGGTGATCGTGGTCCAGATGAAGCGGATGCAGAATCAGAGCCAGGCTCTGGCCTACGCGTACCTGACCGCGGTGGTCAGCGGGGCCACGATCTTCGCCTTGTCGAACATCTTCTTCCTGGTAGCAGCGTTTCGGCCGGAGCGTGATCCCGATCTGATCATGCTGCTCAACGACCTGGCCTGGATCGTGCTGATCGCCCCGATAGGCATGGTGGTCAGCCAGTTCGTGCTGTTGGCGACAGCGGTATACCTCGACGACCCCGCAGACCCGGTGTTCCCCCGCTGGGTCGGTCATCTCTCGATACTGACCGCGGTGGCAATGATCCCGGCGGCCGGTGCGGCGGTGTTTCGGTCCGGCCCGCTCGCCTGGGACGGCGTGCTGTCGTTCTGGGTGCGCAACGGTGCGTTCGTCGCGTTCCTGGTGGTGATGTTCTTCGTCCTGCGGCGCACGATCCTGCGGGAGGCCACCGACCTCGAATCGGCAGCCGGATGAATACCCTGGCACCCGAACGCCCGGCGCCGGGTCGGCCGGATCGGGACGCGATGGTCGACGTCCGGTTGCTGACCTGGTTCTTCCCCGCCTGGTACACCGTGTTCGGCGTGATCATCTGCCTGCTCACCCGGGTCACGCCGCCACCGCGGCCGGACGTGACCGCCGCCGAGAAGGTGGCGTTCTTCACCGAGCACGCAACGACGATCCGGATCGGGTTCTGCCTGCTGCTCGTCCTGCTGGGCGGCGCGGCGATGACCAACGGTCTGGTCGTCTATCAGATGACGCGGATGTCGGTCGGCTCGGTGTTCGCCTACGGCTACCTCGGCGGCATGGCGGTGGGCGCCCTACCGGGCTTTCTGTTGGTCGCGACGTGCTTCCTGACCGCGACGTTTCGGCTCGATCGCGATCCCGAGCTGACCGGTCTGCTCTACGACCTGGGCATGTTGTCCTACAACGGCTCGCTCGGTTGTTTCAGTGCCGCCTACCTGGTGCTGGCGCTGGCGATCCTCTACGACAAGCACGAGATCTTTCCGCGCTGGTTCGCCTACGTGACGATCTGGCAGATCGTCACCGAGGTGATCGCGACCCAGATGTTCGTCTTCGACGCCGGCCCGTTCGCGTGGAACGGCTCGATCGCGTTCTGGTTGGCGGTGGTGGTGTTCGTGGTGTGGATTGGCGCGCTGATCGTCCTGTTGCGCGGAGCCATGCTGCGGCAGGAGGTGGATCGCGCGACATGAGCGAAATCAGCGTCGCACGTCGCGCGGAACCACCGGCACCGAGCGGTCGGCTGCCGGGGGACGGCCATATCTGGGTCATGGTGCTCGGCGACCTGATCATCTTCGGTGGCTACTTCGTCGTGTTCATGCTTTACCGGTCGTGGAATCCGGCGGAGTTCCGGCAGGCGCAGCAGCATCTCGACCTGCGGCTCGGCCTGGTGAACACGATCGTCTTGTTGACCAGTTCCTGGTTCGTCGTTCGCGCAGTGCTGGCCGTCCGGCACGGGCAGCCGGCGCGTGCGGTGCAGTGGATCCGCGCCGCTGCGGCAGCCGGGCTGATCTTCGCGGTGCTCGAAGGCAGCCAGTGGTACGTCGAGATTCGGGCCGGGCACACCAATTCCGACCTGTTCTTCGCGTTCTACTACGTGCTGACCGGCGTACACCTGCTGCACGTCCTGATCGGCTTGATCGCGTTCGGCGTGTTGGTGCGAGAGCTGCGCGATCCCCGGCGGCGGCGGGACTCGGTAGTGGAGTCCGGCGCGGTCTACTGGCACATGGTCGACCTGCTCTGGGTGATCATCTTCGCCCTGCTCTACGTGCTGAGGTAGCCATGACCGTTCCGTATCCGGTCGTCCGGCAGCTGACCCCGACGGCAACCGCGACCCTGGTGTGGCTGGTGCTGGTAGGGCTCACCGTCGGTTCGTGCTGGCTCGCGCCGGACGGCGGCGTGATCCTGCTCTTGGCGGCGATCAAATCGCGGCTGATCATCCACTATTTCATGGCCGTTCGGGTTGCCCCTCGGTGGTTGGCCTGGGCCACCGACGCCTGGCTGGTGGCACTGTTCGGCTCGGTTTACGTCCTCTATCTCGCCTCGTAGCGGCACGGGTGCGGCACCTAGTAGGCTGCCCGCCATGCGCGTACCGGTCGGGCGAGCCGTCGTGGCCGCCGCGCTCGCGGTGGCGTTGTCCGGGTGTACCGCCGATCCGCCGCCGCCGATCGAAAGCACCGACAGCCCGCGTACCACCACCCCGACGCCCACCCAGAGCACCGTGGTGGTCGCGATCGACGATGTCGGAACCGGATTCAACCCGCATCTGCTCGCCGACCTGTCGCCGACCAACGCGGCGGTGAGCTCGTTGGTGCTGCCCAGCCCGTTCCGGCCGGTGCCGGATCCCGCTACTCCCGGAGTGGTGAACCGGGTACCCGATACCGGCGTGCTGGTCTCCGCCGACGTCACCGCGCAGCAGCCGTTCACCATCACCTATCGGATTCGCGACGAAGCGCAGTGGTCGGACGGGGCGCCGATCGCGGCCGAGGACTTCCGCTATCTGTGGCGCCAGATGATCACCGAACCCGGGGTGGTCGATCCGGCCGGCTACGAGCTGATCTCCGATGTGGATTCCTCGGGTGGCGGCAAGACGGTGAAAGTGACGATGGCCGCACCGTATCCGGCCTGGCGCGAGCTGTTCAGCGACCTGCTGCCGGCGCATCTGGTGAAGGACACGCCCGGTGGCTTCCGAAGCGGCCTCGCCGAGACCATCCCGGTGTCCGGGTCGCACTTCCGGATCCGGTCGGTCGACCGGGGCCGCGACGAGATCCTGCTGGAACGCAACGACCGGTACTGGGACGCGCCGGCCAAACCGGATCAGATCCTGCTGCGACGCGGTGGTTCGGCCGATCAGTTGGCCGACTCGATCCGCTCCGGCGACACCCAGATCGCGGTCCTGCACGGGGGCAGCGTGGTTCAGGCCCAGCTCGGCATCATCCCCAACGTCCAGGTGAACTCGACCTATCAACCACGAGCGTTGCGGCTTACGGTGAACGGCCGGTTTGCGCCGTTCACCGACGAACGGGTGCGCCGCGCGGTGCTCGCGCTGCTCGACCCGCGGCTGCTCGCGGCGGTGGGCGCCCAGGACACGTTCCAGCCCGAGCCGGCGGCGGCGCAGGTGCTGTCTCCCTCCGACCCCGGTTACCTGCCGACCGAGCCACCCCGGCCGGATACCGCGGCCGCCGCCGCGCTGCTCGGTGAGGTCGGGTATTCCCGCACGCTGGAGCCGTCGCCGTCGACCGGTTCACCGCGGTCGGTGCCGATGCCGTTCGTGCGCGACGCAACCGCGCTGGCGTTCCGGATCGGGGTCGCCGAGGGCGACGACACCGCGATCGCCGTGGCGAATACCGCCGCCGACCAGTTGCGTGGGGCCGGGGTGACCGCCGGCGTGCGGGTGTTGGAGCCGGAAGAGCTGTACGGTCCGGCGTTGCTGACCGGAACGGTCGACGCGGTGGTCGGGTGGGCGGATGCCGGTGGTGATCCGGCGACGGTGCTGGCCTCCCGATACGGCTGTCCGGCGGCGCCGACCCAATCGGCGCAGCCGGCCGGCGGGCCCGAGTCCGACCGGCCGGAGCAATTGGGCCCGTCGAACCTTTCCGGGGTGTGCGACCCGGCCTTGCAGCCGACGATCGATGCCGGCCTACACGGCATCGGTGATGTCGCCGGGACGATCGCCACGCTCGAGCCGCGACTCTGGGATCGGTCCGTGGTGCGGCCGATTCTGCAGGACCAGACGCTGGTCGTGGTCGGGCCGGGGGTATCCGGGGTGGGTATCGGCGGTCCGTTGCCGATGGGCATCTTCGCCGGTGCCGAACGCTGGGCCCGGCAGCCGTGACCCCGCCGGACTCGATCGGTCGACGGCTGCTGTTGGTGCACGCCCACCCCGACGACGAATCGATCACCACCGGCGGCACCATCGCGCACTATGCCCGTCGCGGTGTCGCAGTGACGGTGGTGACCTGCACGCTGGGCGAAGAGGGCGAGGTGATCGGCCCGCGCTGGGCCGGTCTGGCCGCGGGCGCGGCCGACCAGCTGGGCGGCTACCGGATCGGCGAGCTGACCGCGGCGTTGCACCGGCTCGGCGTGGCCGAACCCGTGTTTCTGGGTGGGGCCGGGCGGTGGCGGGATTCCGGCATGGCGGGCACCCCGGCCGCCGATCACCCGCGGGCCTTCGTGAACGCGCCGCCGGCCGCGCCGGTCGCCGCGCTGGTGGAGATCCTGCGCGAGCTGCGCCCGCAGGTGGTGGTCGGTTACGACCCGGTCGGTGGTTACGGGCACCCGGACCACATCCGGGCGCACGAGGTCACCGCCGCCGCGGTCGCGGCGTCCGGCGAGGTGGCGAAGCTGTACTGGACGGTCACCGACCGCGCCGCGCTCGATGCCGCCGCCGCGGTCATGTCGGTCCCGACCGGCTGGCGCCGACCCGATCCGGGGGAGTTGGCCGCGGTGCCCTCGGCAACGGTGACCACCGGGATCGACGTGCGCCCGGTGTTCGCGGCCAAACGCGACGCAATGGCGGCCCATGCCACCCAGCTGCGGGTCGCACGCTCGGGCACCGAGTTCGCGTTGACCAACAACATCGCGCAGCCGATCCTGCCGGTCGAGCACTTCGTGCTGGTCCGGGGCGAGCTCGGGCCGCTCGGCCCGGACGGCCGCGAGGACGACCTGTTCGGTGGACTGGAGTGAGAAGGTTGCTTGTCGGGTTGCTGATCGTCGCGGGTTTTCTCACCGCGATCGGCGAAGTCGCGTATCTGATGTGGTACCTCGGCCCGGTTGCGTTTCCGGTGTCGGCGGTGGCAGCAGCGGTGATCAACGTGCTGCTCGTCCGCGCCGCGCAACCGGTGACGAGTCGCCCCGGGCTGCCCTTGGCGGCCTGGGGGATCGGCTTCGCCGGCTGCCTGTTCACCGGCCCGGGCGGGGACATCCTGCTACCGGTGGCGTGGCAGACACCGTTGTTGCTGGTCGCCGGGGTTGTGCCGGCGGGGATCGCGCTGGCTCGGTGGCGTCGGTCACCGATTGTTTCGTAGCGACTCCGCTGCGGATGTCGCGGGCAGGCCGGCGTTCGTCGCGGCGGCACGCAACACCTGTTCGAGCATGTCCGGGGTGAGTCGACCGGTGAAGGTGTTCTGCTGGCTCACGTGATAGCAGCCGAATACGGTCAGCTCGCCGATGGGGAACCGGACGCCGTGGCCGAACTTCGGCCGCGGCCGGGGCACCGGGTATCCGGCGGCGGTGAGGGTGGCCAGCAACGCCTGCCAGCCGAATCCGCCGAGCACAACGATGCTGCGCAGGGTCGGCGTGAGTAGTTCCAGCTCGCGCTCCAGCCAGGGTCGGCAGTGGTTCCGTTCGGCGGGGGTCGGCTTGTTGTCCGGTGGTGCGCAATGGACGGGTGCGGTGATCCGGGTGCCGAACAGTTCCAACCCGTCGTCGGCTGCGGTCGCGGTGGGTTGGTTGGCGAGTCCGACGGCGTGTAGGGCGGCGTACAGCACATCGCCGGAGCGGTCGCCGGTGAACATCCGGCCGGTCCGGTTGGCGCCGTGCGCGGCCGGCGCCAACCCGACGATCAACAAGCGGGCATCCGCCGGTCCGAAGCCGGGAACCGGCCGGCCCCAATAGGTTTGCTCGCGGTAGGCGGCTCGCTTCTCCTGCGATACCCGCTCGCGCCAGGCCACCAGCCGTGGGCAGGCGCGGCAGTCGACGACCGCGGCGTCGAGCTCGGCGAGGGTGGCGAGTGGCATGCCCACCGACGCTACGCGCCGCCGGCCCGGCTTCAGGTGAGCATGGTTGCGCTCGGCTGATCGGCGCCCGACGGCTGGAGCAGCGTGACCGTGACGCCGCCGGTCGAGCCTTGCGCTCTGATCAACGCTGTGCGGCCGTCCGGGGCGATCTGCAGGTACCCGGGGTTCGGCCCGGTCGGCACGGTGGTGGTGGCGCCGGTCGCGGTCTGGAAGATCTGGACGGTGTCGCCGTTCACCCGGTACGCGTACGCACCGTCCGGGCTGAACTCCGGGTAACGCCAATCGCTGGGCAGCTCGACCGAGGTATACGCACCGGTGGCGGTATCGACCGTGGTCAGCGTGGTGGTCGAGCCGATCGCGGTCACCAGGAACGCACAAGTACCGTCCGGCGCGGTCCACACCTTCGCCGGTGCGCCGGCGGTGGTGAGAACGTCGGTCGGGGTGCCGGTGGCGGTATCGATCGAGGTCAGTACGGTCGTCCAGGCGCCGGCGGTCGCCGTCGCGGTCACCACGTACGCGCGGTTGCCGTCCGGCGTGAGGACCAGGTGCGTGCCGCTGTCGGGCCCGGTGATCGGCACCGAGTCCGCCGCGGTGAACACCGCCCGTGCGGTGCCCGTGGCAGTGTCGATGAGCGTGACTTGGATCGGGTAACTGCCGCTGGGCGGATTCGGGACATCCGCGACGTAGTAGGCATGTCGGCCGTCGGCGGTGACCACCAGCTCGGCACCCTGGGTGGCCGCCGGCGCGACGGTCGTCGCGGTTCGGGTATCCGACGTGATCAGCAGGACCGCGGTGCTGTCGCCGCGATAGGGCGACACGGTGTAGAAGTAGGCCTGTTCGCCGTCGGGGGTGAGCTGGACGACCCCGCTGGGGTTGCCGTAATAGGAGGTACTGGCACCCGTGGCGGTGTCGACAACGCTCAGTCGGCTGGACGCATCGCTGCGGCCCGATGCCGGGTAGAGGGTGAGGATGTACGCGGTATCGCCGTCGTCGGACACGCGCGGGGCGCTGTAGCCGGTCGGGGTCGAGAAGGGATTGGCGGTGCCGGGGACGACGAGCGAGGTCGCGGTCCCGGTGCCGGTGTCGATCGTGTACAGCACCAGCGACCGGTCGAGAGCGCTGGAGGCGTAGTAGGCACGGCTCCCGTCGTCGGACAGGCTCAGGTCCGAGGTCGGCGTCCCCGACATCTGGTAGTCCGTGAAGCTGGCAACCGCGGTGCTCGTGGTGGTGCCGGTGGCGGTGTCGACCGAGCTGAAGTAGGTGGTCGAACCGTCCTCGTCGCTGGTACCGGACAGCAGGTACAGGTGTCCGCCGTCCGGACCCTCGATGGTGGACGAGACCGTGCCGGGCAGGGCGGCGGTGGCGGTGACCGCGCCGCTCGTGGTGTCGATGATCGAGAGTCGCACCGCGGTATCCCCGGTGGTCGAGTCGGTCGTGCTGTCGATCAGGTAAGCCCGCGTTCCGTCCGCGCTGTATGTCGTGCGGTCCACGGTGCCCGGGAAGTCGTAGGCCACGCTGTCGGCCTGGAAGGTGGCGGTGAGCGGCGCGATCGGTACGACGACCTGGACGACGGTAGCGGCGCCACCACGGTCGGTCGCGGTGACGGTGACGTACTCGAACTTGTCCGCGTCGGTCGCCCCGACGGCGCCGGCCGCGTAGCGGGCCGCCTCGGTGGGCGTGTAGGTGACGGTGCCGTCGCCGTGGTCGGTGATGCTGCCGTGGACCAGCTCGCTGACGGTGACGTCGGGGAGCTCACCGGTGCCGTCCGGGTCGGCGATATCGACGTGGTAATCCACTGCCCCGGTGTCCGGATCGATCGACACCGGGGTGATGACCAGGATCGGCGCCTGGTTGTCGTCCGCGTGGGCGAGCCGCAGCAGGGTGAGATCGAATACCGGAGAGGAGAAGACGTTTCCGTCCAAGGTGTTGATCAGCGCCCAGGATCCGTCCGGGGCGATACTGTTGCCTTCCGGCGCCCCGGCGAGCTCGACCGTGTGCGCCGTGCCGGTGCTGGTGTCGATGGTGGTCGAGTACGACACGTACGTTCCGGCCGATGCTCCGTAGCCCAGTGTGGTCAGCACCGCGGTCCGGCCGTCCGGGGTGAAGACGGGTTCGACCGGACCGGCGCTGTAGCGGGACGGCAGGCCCGGCGTGGTGACCATGATGGTTCGGGCTCCGGTCGTGGTGTCGATACCGATGAAATCGGTGACGGACGCGCCGGTGGGGTCGCCGATCCGAGTGGTCGTCAGATATACGTGGTTGCCGTCCGGGCCGCGCACCAGGGATCTCGGGGAGCCGGCGGTGACCAGGACCGAGTCGGCCGCTCCGGCGGTCAGTTCCACGTCGGCCGCTCCGGCGGTCAGTTCCACACTGTGCAGCTCGGTGGTCGTCGGGCCGTCGGTGTTCGTCGTCGTGTAGTAGCCGCGCGTGCCGTCCGCGCTGAGCAGCACGTGCGAGGGCGTCGAGGCGGACGAGTAGATCGTGGTAGCGGTGCCGGTCGTGGGGTCGACGGCGACGAAGGATGCGACACCGGCGTTGTTGTGGGGGCCGGTCGCGAGATAGACGGTGCCGTCGGTGCCGACGACCGCGTCGAATGGTTTGCCCGATGCGTTGGCGGTAGTGGTTGTTCCGGTCGTGGTGTCGAGCGCGGTCAGGTAGGTGACGTAGTCCGGTCCGCTCAGGTCGCCGCTGGTCAGATAAGCGTGCGCGCCGTCGGCGGCGAGCAGCAGGTCGGCCGCGATGCCTGGCTGTGACACCGTGGTCGTGGCGCCGGTGGTGGTGTCGAGTGTGGTCAGGTAGGAGATGGCAGTCGAGGACCGATCGGTTGTGGTGTAGACGATTCGGCCGCCGTCGGGGGTGAACACGATCGGCTTGTCCACCGAGGCGATCCCGACCCGACCCGGCGTGCTCGCGGTCGCGGTGACGGTGCTGGTAACGGTGTCGAACACGGTCAGCACGGATTCTTCGCCGATCTGCCGGACGAACGCGCCCTGGTCACCGGTCGGGGAGATGACGAGGAGATTCGCCCTGCCCGAGCCGACCTCGACGCTGGTTGCAGCGCCCGTTGCGGTGTCGAACGTGGTCAGGTAACTGGTGTATTCGTCGCCGCCCGACTCGGCCTGCACGGAACTGACGACGAAGGCGTGGGTGCCGTCGATGCTCTCGACTATCGGCGACGACGGGGAGCCGGGAACGGTGAGGATCCGGGACCTACCGGTGTCGGTGTCGACAACGGTCACCTCGTTATATGTCGGTTCGTCGGCGCTGTAGCTCGGATGGGTGAGGTAGAGGCGGGATCCGTCGCGGGAGGAGGACGGCTGGACGTTCAGGACGGTGTTGTCGGAGATGACGAGCGTGTCGTCCGCTGCGATCGGAACTGTCACCTGGACGGTCGTGGCCAGCCCGTTGCGGTCGGTGGCGGTGGCGGTGACGTATTCGAACTTGTCCGCATCGGTCGCTCCGGCGGCTCCGGCGCCGTAGCGCGCGGCGTCGGTGGGGGTGTAGGTGACGGTGCCGTCGCCGTGGTCGGTGATGCTGCCGTGCACCAGGTCGCTGACGGTGACGGCGGGCAGTTCGTCATCGCCGTCGAAGTCGCCGATATCCACCCGATAGGTGACCCCGCCGGAATCCGGGTCGGTCGCAGTCGGCGTGATCACCAAGATCGGTGCCTGATCGCCGACACCGTTGGTGTCGGTCGTGAGCATTGCTGCATTGGTGATCTGCGGGGTGACTGCGCCCGTCGCCGCGTCGGTGAACCAGTCGAAGTCGCTGTCGGTGGTGCGGCGCATCCACCACATGAGCAGCCAGGGAGTCGGCGGGACACCGGTCGGTGCGGCCCCGCCGCCGAGCAGCGGCAGCCCGGCGAGCGCGAGCAGTCCGGCGGCGGGCGCCGCATCGACGGCGTCCGGAGCTGGAGCGGCCAGGTCCTCGTCGGCCGGGCCGATCGTCTGAATGTCCTCGATCGGGGTATCCAGGGCCGCGGCGGTGCTCGCGATCCCCTGGTTCGCGATCGCTTCGGCGGCTCCGGTATCCGGGCTGGTGGCGGTGCCGACGCTGCGGAGCGGAACCGCCTCGGTGAGGGTCGGATCGATCACGGTGGTGTCGGTGACCGCCACCGACGGCATCGGGACCGGGGTGGAGTTGGTACCGGTAGGGGACGTGCCCGCACCGGACGCCGCGTTGGAACTCGCCGTGCTGGGATCGGACGGGCTGGGATCTGACGGGCTGGGATCTGACGCCGTGTCGGACCTGGGCGCCACCGGGACGGTCGACTGATCTGTCGTCGGAGCCACGATCGGATCGGCGACCGGGGACGTGGATGCGGTCTCGATCTGGGTCGGTTCTGCCGGTACGGGCTCGGTGCTGCTGGCCGGCTCGGCTACGTCGGTGCTGGACGTGGGCGCCGCGCTGGTGTCGGCGGTGCCGGTTTCGTCCGTTTCGGCGCTCGCGCCGGTATCCGTTTCGGCGCTCGCGCCGGTATCCGTTTCGGCGCTCGCGCCGGTATCGGACTCGGTCGTGGTGTCCGCAGTGGGCTCCGCGGTAGCGGTGCTGCGGCTCGGTTCGGCCGGCTCCGATGCTGTCGAGCGGGACGAACCGGTGGACTTCGTCGACGACGAGTCGGCGGCCGACGTTTTCGGGCTGGACGTGGAGTCCGAATCCGAGGCGGACGAGTCGGCCCGTGACGACGAGTCCGAACCTGACGACGAGTCCGAGCCCGACGATGAATCCGAACCGGACGAGGACGCCGACGAGTCGTCCGGAGCTGCGGCAGCGATGCCCTGGCCGGTCATCACCCCTACGCCTACGCCCATAGCGGCTGCGAGGAGACGCAGACGAGTGGAATTGCCGGACGTGCTCATGATCATTGCCCCCATCCCGACCCGCCACCGCTCGGCGGATTTACGTTGGGATACTAGGGCATGATCCGGACAACTCGCCGATATCGGCGAGAAAATACATACCTTGGGTTGAATTATCGATGAAAACGCAACGTGACCAGCTGAAATGGTCGTAGCTCGAACTCGGCGGCATCGCCCGGTCCGGCCACCCGGCGTTCGAGCAGATCGGTGAACTCGGCGTGCCGGTAGTCGAACCCCGCGGTGACGGTGGTGCGTGCGCGGGTGCCGCGCGACTCGTAGAGACGAACGATGACGTCGCCGCTCCGGTCTTCGGCCGGCTTCACCGCCTCTACCACCACCGCCGGGTTCGACACTCGGATCAGCGGATCGACCGGCGTGCCGGCCCCCAGGACGGTTCGCCGCGGCAGGTTGATCCGGTAGCCCTCGTCGATCGCGTCGCCGATGCTTGCGCCGGGCCGCACGGCCACCCGCAGCCGGTGACTACCCTGATCGGCGTTCGGATCCGGATACGTCGGTGCGCGCAGTAACGACAGCCGGATCAGCGTCGACGTGCCGCCGCCGGCCCGGGCGCGACTGCCGATGTCGTGGCCGTAGGTGGAGTCGTTGGCGACCGCGACCCCGTAACCGGGCTCGCCGACGTGTACCCAGCGGTGCGCGCAGATCTCGAACTTGGCGGCGTCCCACGAGGTGTTCGCGTGGGTCGGCCGGAAGACGTGGCCGAACTGGATCTCCGAGGCGCTCCGGTCGGTGTGCACGTCCACCGGGAACGCCAGCTTGAGCAGCTTCTGGCTCTCATGCCAATCGATCTCGTTGTCGATCAGCAGCGCCGCGCCGTCCAGCTGCAGCCGCTGGGTGATCCGGGACCGGCCGAAGCTCCGTACGACGACGACCGCGTCGCCCTCGACCGTCATCGAATCCAGGTCGGTCAGGTCGGTGACGACGTGCCGATAGAACTCGTCGATGTCCCAGGCGTCCCACTGATTCGGTACGTCGCGGTGCAGCTGCAGCAGGTTGCCGACCGCGCCGGGCGCGATCGCCTCGCGGCCGGACTCGGCGTCGACCAGCGAGATCACCAGGCCGCGGCGGTCGACCGTCGCCCGGATCCGCCCGTTGTCGAGCCGGTAACCATCGTCGATCGGCTGTGGCGCAACGGGTTCGACAGTTTCGGCGGGTCCGGCGCCGAGCGCCGGCACTCCGTCGCGGGGGTAGGGGGCGGCATTGAACGTCACCGCCGTGTTTCCCGGCCCGGCCAGGGTCGCCACGGCGGTGTCGATGATCGCCCCCGCCCGCTGCGCGATCGCCGCGTAGTTGCGCTCGGCGTCGTGATGTACCCAGGCGATCGAGCTACCGGGCAGGATATCGTGAAACTGTTGCAGCAGTACGAGATGCCAGAGCTGTTCCAACTCGTCGTAGGGGTAGTCGAATCCGGCTCGAACCGCCGCGGTGGTACCCCACAGTTCCGCTTCGCGCAACAGATGCTCACTGCGTCGGTTGCCCTGTTTGGTCTTCGCCTGCGTGGTGTAGGTGCCGCGGTGCAATTCCAGGTACAGCTCGCCGGACCAGACCGGTGGCTGCGGGTACTCGGCCTGGGCGCGGGCGAAGAAGTCGGCGGGCGTGCCCAGCTGCACCGTCGGCGAACCCTCCAGTGCAGCAGTACGTTCCGCCGCGGCGATCATCTCCCGGGTCGGCCCGCCGCCGCCGTCGCCCCAGCCGTACGGCACCAGTGACGTACTGCCCGAACCGGAGTCGCGGTAGTTGCGCTGGGCGTGCGCCAGGTCGCGGCCGCCGAGGTCGGAGTTGTACTTGTCCACCGGCGGGAAATGGGTGTACACCCGAGTGCCGTCGATGCCTTCCCAGCGGAAGGTGTGGTGCGGCATCTTGTTGGTCTGGTTCCAGGAGATCTTCTGGGTCAGAAAGTATTCCGACCCGGCTGCGGTGACGATCTGCGGCAGCGCGGCGGAATAGCCGAACGAGTCCGGCAGCCAGCATTCCGGGGTGTCGATGCCGAACTCGTCGAGGAAGAATCGCTTTCCGGTGACGAACTGGCGCGCCATCGCCTCGCCGCCCGGCATATTGGTGTCCGCCTCCACCCACATTCCACCGACCGGAATAAACTGTCCGGCAGCGACTTTGAGTTTTATTCGGGCGAACAGTTCGGGATGGTGCTGCTTGATCCAGGCGAACTGCTGCGCCGACGAGCAGGCGAACCGGAAATCCGGGTATCGATCCATCAGCTCGACCATGTTGGCGAACGTGCGAGCACACTTGCGGATCGTCTCGCGCACCGGCCACAGCCAGGCCGAGTCGATGTGGGCGTGGCCGACGGCGACCACGTGGTGCGCGCTCGCGTGCGCGGGCCGGGCCAGCACATCGACGAGTTCGCGCCGGCCGGCCGCGGCGGTCCCGGCGATGTCGTCCGGGTCCACGGTGTCGAGCATCCGTTCCAAGGCGCGCAGGATCTCCCACCGGCGCGGTTGGTCGGTCGGTAGCTCGTACATCAACCCGGTCAGGGTGGCGACGTCCTGCTGCAGCTCCCACACGGTGAGGTTGCGGAGCGCGAACTCCAGCCGGGACAGTCGGTACAGCGGATCCCGGCCGGCGGTGGCACGATCGCCGAGGTCGGTCGGCTGGAACCCGAAGCTGCGGGCGATGTCCGGGTTTGCCGCACATTCCAGATAGAGATCGAGCGGGGCGGTCGGGTCGACCGGGACGAAGTTGTTGAACGGTGAGATCGCCTTCACCGCAACTCCGTCCGGGGTGAACGCCAACGCTTCCGCGTTGAATCCGGGCCCGCCGGTGAAGCCCGGGTCGACCAACAGTTCCGGAGCGAACCCGGACCGCAGCTGTCCGGCTCCGCCGTGATCGTCGCGCTCGAGCCAGCTCGCCGGTGGTGTCCCGGTGACGTGTAACCACATGGTCTGCCACGGCGCACCCCACGCCGTGCCGAGCTCGATCGGCGTGAACTGCTGCCGCACCGCCTCGGCGAACGGCACCGGCTCGCCGGGCGCGGTCCACGCTTCGATCGCAGTCACCGGCGCATAGTCCTGGTATACCGCCGGGGCGAGCCGCTGATCGGCGAACCGGGTGATCCGCGCCTCGACAATCTGTCGGTCGTCGTGCATGTTGCCGAGGTTAGCCGCGGTGCGGTAGTGACGGCCCGAACTCGGCGCACCGGGTCGGGCGGCGCGGCGTCGGCCCGCTCAACCGAGGCGAACCAGGGTGATCACCGGTCCGGTACCGATCACCCAGGTGGTGAGGTACGCCGAGCTCGTGTCCGGCGCGAAGTCGACCCGCATCGTCTGCCCGGCCTGCACGTCGACCGTACTGCTCGCGCCGGTGGCCGTGGCGACCCGAGTCAGCACCGTCGAACGATTGCCGGTCGGGTCGGTCACCTCGGTCGCGAGATAGACGTAGCGGCCGGCCGGATCGACCGCGACCTGCTGCGCGTCGCCGGGCACGGTGACAGTCGCCACCGGGGCGCCGTCGGCAGTGGCGACCACGGTCACCGTACTGCTGGCGTTCGGGCTGTCGGCACCGGTGATCGTGGTCAGCACGACGTGGGCGCCGTCCGGACCGATCGACAGCGCCTTCCGGGTGCCGGGCCGGCTGAGCGTGCTGCTCGCGCCGGTGCGCGTGTCGACCCGGGTCAACGTGGTGGATGTCGGTGTGGTCGATGTCGGTGTGCCGGATTCGGTTACCGACGCGGTCACGTACATCTGCGTCTGGTCGGAGGTCAACACCGGCGCCGACGTGCCCGGACCGACCTGGGTGGTCGTGTCGCCGGTGGTGGTGTCCACCGCGGTCAACAGGGTGGTCGATTCACGGGTCGTGCGGTTGTAGGAGTGCGTGGTGAGGTAGATCCGCGCGATGTCGTGGGCGGCGAGCAGCGGCTCCGGCGTACCGGGGACGGTGGTCGTGGTGCTCGTCGGAACATCGTCGGTGCGGGCCAGGTCGATTCGGGTCAGGTGGGTGGTGGCGTCCAGGCTCCGGTCGTCGCTGGTCTTGGTGATCAGGTATCCGTGATCGCCGTCCGGGGTGAAGGCCAGGTCGACCGCCGTCCCCGGTGCGGTTACCACCTGTCGTGCCGTGCCGTCGGCGGGATCGACCGCCGTCAGGTAGGTCCGGTAGCCGTTGGTCGTCGACGACTCGGGTGCGGTGGAGACGAGATAGCCTGCGGCGTCGCCCGATCGGGTGCTGAGGAAACTGAAACTGCGGCCGGGCAATGTAGTTCGTACGATGCCGGGTTTCCTGGTGTCGAGGATCGTCAGGTCGATCGAGTCACCGGTGTCGCCGGCCACGTAGAGATACCGCCCGTCGGGGGTGCGGGTGCCGGTCGGTCGGCCGCGGCCGGTGCTGGCGGGGTCGGTCAGCCCGATCACGTCGACGGCGCGACCGGCGGCCAGGTCGACCACGGTCACCCGATCGATGCGCCGGTCGGTTGCCGACACGGTGTACCCGAGCACGTAGAGCCGTCCGATCTCGGGCGCCGGGATCACCTGATAGGTGGTCCCGGGTCCCAGCTCGGTGGTCGTGACCGTGCCGGTGCGGGTATCGACGATGGTCAGATCGGTGAGGTATGCCGAGTATCGGGCCGCGGCGGGTGGGGCCGGATTCGGCTCGACCTGCCGCGAGGTGATCAGGTAGGCGTAGGCGCCGTCCGGGCTGAACCACAGATCGGGCGCGGACTCTCCGGTCGGTGTGGTCGACGGCGGCGTACCGGGGATGACGACTACCGGATCGGTTCGCCCGGTTGCCGTCTCGACCGCGAGCAGGTGGACGCCGTCCCCGCGTGGCTGGACCAGGTAGGCCCGACCGCCGTCGGGCGCGTAGTAGACGGTGGTCGCGTCGTCGCCGGACACGCCGGCTATCGGGATCGAGTTCGCCGCGGCGATCGGTACGGTCACCACGGTCCCGACCGGCGCTCCGGTGCGGTCGGTGCCGGTGGCGGTGAACGTGTCGAACAGATCGGCGGCGGTAGCTGCCGCGTCGCCGGCGGCATACCGGGCCGGCAGGTCCGGGGTATAGACGGCGTCGCCCGCGGTGTCTACGGTGACAGTTCCCCGGCCGGTGCCGGCCACGATGAGGGTGGCCGGTGCTCGGTCCGGATCGGCCGGCGCGATGTGGTAGCCGATGGCACCGGTGCGTTCGTCGATCCGGGTCGGGGTCGCGGTGAGAACGTGGCTCGGGTTGCTGCTGCGGTGTGGGCTGGGTCTCGCTGCCCGCTCGGGCTTCGGCGCCGGTTCGGCCACTCCCGCTGGTCGAGCCACACTCGCCGGTCCGGTCGCATCAGCCGGTTCGGTCGTATCGGCCGGTTCGGTGGACTCGGTGTGATCGGCGCTCGGTGTCGTCGGCTCGACCAGCCACGGGAAGCCGGGGTCGTTCTCGCGGCGCACTCCCCATAGCAGCAGCCAGGGATTCGCCGCGGGTGACGCGGGCGGTTTGCCATCGTCGGGTGGTGCGGTATCGGCGATCGTCTCCATGCTCCTTGTCACAGCGTCGAGATCGGCGCTCCGTGTCACAGCGTCGAGATCGGCGCTCCGTGTCACAGCGTCGAGATCGGCGCTCCGTGTCACAGCGTCGAGATCGGCGCTCCGTGTCACAGCGTCGAGATCGGCGCTCCCTGTCACAGCGTCGAGATCGACGCTCCCTGTCACAGCGTCGAGATCGAGGACGTCGGTGGTGTGCACTCGGGTCGGCGCGGTCGGCTCCGGACCGGGCTGTTTCGGGGTGGGCGGTTCCGGCCGGGGCGGTGCCGCAGCGGCGTGTTTCGGCTGCGTCGTGGTCGGCGACCGCGCGGGTTCCGGCTCCGGCTCGTCGGACGTCGGAGCGGGCCGCGTCGACCGCCGGGGGTTCGCCGTGCCGGACCCCGTCCGGGGTGTGTCGGGCCCGGTCGTCTGCGACGGGGTGGTGTCTCGGGGGCCGGCGTTCGACCGCGCGCCGACGCCGGCTGCGCCGGTCCGGCCGATGCTGCGCGGATTCGATTTCGCCGGCGCGGGAGCGGCCGGTCCGGGATCGGTCGTGGCCCGATCGGTCGTCGTCGCCGGATCGGTCGTCGGGACCGGTCGGCCGCCCGGGCCGGCTGCGGCGATTCCCTGTCCGGTCAGCACGCCGACCCCGACCCCCAGCAGGGCCGCCAGCAAACGCGTGCGGGCGACGCTGGAGGTCCGGGCAGCGCTGTTCGAAGCGTGCACAACCGCTCCTCTCGCTGGTGCTGTCCCCGTTCGGCCGTCGTCTCGGAGATGGCGAAGAACACATCGATCTCGCGAGTGGGATATAGAGCAACCTCAGGTCCAGAATAGTAAACCAATAGCAAACGCAATGTAGGTTTATCCGGGTAATCGCCGCCAAGCTGACGCCCGACCTCGGCGGACGTAGCGTCGGACCGGTCCGCGCGGCATGATCGGATCGTGACCATGTTGCCGGACCCGTCCCTGCCCGCCGCGCCGTCCGGCCCGCCGTCGGCCTCGGCCATGCGTCGGGCGCTCCGCCGCGCCCGGGACGGTGCGACGTTGAATTCGGCCGAGGCCACGGTCTTGCTGGCCGCCCGCGATGACGATCTGGCCGATCTCTGCAGCTCTGCGGCGCGGGTGCGGGACGCCGGCTTGCTCGCCGCCGGCCGGCCGAGTGCGATCGGCTATTCGCGCAAGGTCTTCATCCCGCTCACTCGGCTGTGCCGCGACCGGTGCCATTACTGCACCTTCGTCACCGTCCCGGGCAAGTTGCGCGCGGCCGGCCTGGAGATGTACCTGGAGCCGGACGAGGTGCTCGACATCGCCCGCCGGGGTGCCGAACTCGGCTGCAAGGAGGCGCTGTTCACCCTCGGTGACCGTCCGGAAGATCGCTGGCCGGAAGCTCGGGAGTGGCTGGATGCGCGCGGCTACGACTCCACGCTCGATTATGTCCGGGCGATGGCGATCCGGGTGCTGGAGGAGACCGGGTTGCTGCCGCATCTCAATCCCGGCGTGATGTCCTGGTCGGAGCTGTCCCGGCTGCGGGCGGTGTCGGCGTCGATGGGCTTGATGCTCGAGACCACCGCGACGCGGCTCTTCACCGAGAAGGGCAACTGCCACTACGGCAGCCCGGACAAGGACCCCGCGGTCCGGCAACGCACCCTGACCGACGCCGGTCGGCTCGGAATTCCTTTCACCACCGGAATTTTGGTGGGTATCGGCGAGACGGCAGCCGAGCGCGCCGCCACGATCGCCGAGATTCGCAAAGTGCACAAGGCATTCGGGCACATCCAGGAAGTCATCGTGCAGAACTTCCGCGCCAAGCCGGATACCGCGATGCGGTCGGTCCCCGACGCAGACCTGGCGGAGTATCGAGCTACGATTGCGGTGGCGCGGTTGCTGCTCGGTCCGGATATGCGGATCCAGGCGCCGCCGAACCTGGTGTCGCCGAGCGAATGCCGTGATCTGATCACCGCTGGGGTGGACGATTGGGGTGGCGTGTCGCCGCTCACGCCCGACCATGTGAACCCGGAGCGACCCTGGCCGGACCTGGACGCGTTGGCCGAGATCACCGCTGGCGCCGGCTTCCGGCTGGTGGAACGAATTGCGGCCCAGCCGAAGTATGCGCTGGCCGGTCCGTCGTGGATCGATCCGCGGATCGCCGCCCACGTCGCCGCCCTGGTCGATCCGGACACCGGCCTGGCCCGCGACGTTCGACCGATCGGGCTGCCCTGGCAGGAACCGGATCCGACCTGGGAGTCGTCCGGCCGCACCGACCTGGAGACGGCGATCGATGTCACCGGTCGCAACAGTGCCACCCGCAGCGATCTGGCCAGCGCGTTCGGTGATTGGGAGACCGTCCGGGAACAGGTGCTGTCGTTGTCGGCGCCGACCCGGCTGGACGCTGATCTGAAACAGGCGTTGGGCGCGGCCGAACGCGATCCGGCCGCCTGCACCGACGCCGAGTACCTGGCGCTGGCGGCGGCGGACGGCGCGGGTCTGGACGCGGTGTGCGCGCTGGCCGACGAGCTGCGCCGGGTCACGGTGGGTGAGTCGGTGACCTACGTGGTCAACCGGAACATCAACTTCACCAACATCTGCTACACCGGATGCCGATTCTGTGCCTTCGCCCAGCGTAAAGGCGATGCCGATGCGTTTACCCTGTCCGCCGCCGAGGTCGCCGACCGGGCCTGGGCAGCGCACACCGACGGTGCCACCGAGGTGTGTATGCAGGGTGGGATCGATCCCGAGCTGCCGGTGACCGGTTACGCCGATCTGGTCCGGGCGGTCAAACGGCGGGTGCCGTCGATGCACGTGCACGCCTTCAGCCCGATGGAGATCGTGCACGGTGCGTCCAAGGGCGGGCAGAGCGTGCGCGATTGGCTCGTCGCGCTGCACGAGGCGGGGCTGGACACGATTCCGGGGACCGCGGCCGAGATCCTGGACGACGAGGTCCGCTGGGTACTGACCAAAGGCAAACTGCCCGCAGCTACCTGGATCGAGGTGATCACGACCGCGCACGAGGTGGGCCTGCGGTCGAGCTCGACGATGATGTACGGCCATGTGGACAATCCGGGCCACTGGGTCGGCCACCTCCGCGTTTTGCGCGAGATCCAAGACCGCACAGGGGGTTTCACCGAGTTCGTGCCGTTGCCGTTCGTGCATCAGAGTGCGCCGCTCTATCTGGCCGGCGCGGCGCGGCCCGGGCCGACCATCCGGGAGAACCGGGCGGTACACGCGTTGGCCCGGATCATGCTGCACGGCCGGATCGCCAACGTGCAGACCAGTTGGGTGAAGCTCGGCACGATCGGCACGCAGACGATGCTGCGCGGCGGCGCCAACGATCTGGGTGGGACGCTGATGGAAGAGACCATCTCCCGGATGGCCGGGGCGCAGCACGGGTCCGCCCGGACCGTCGCCGAACTCCGGGCGATCGCCGAGGAGATCGGCCGCCCGGCCCGCCAGCGCACCACCGTCTACGGCACCCCGGGCGATCGCACCGCAGCGTGAGCCACGTCGGGGGCCTGGTGCGCCTGCGGTGTGCCGCTGGTCACAAGCGGTGACGAATTGCCGTTGTGGCCGTTGTCCTGGTAACAACGTCGGCGGCTGATGCGGACATACTTACCGGTGCGCACGCGATCCGCTGGAGCGGGTGAACGAAGACGAGGAGACCTGGGAGTGCCGTACATCATCGCTGAGCCGTGCGTCGACGTGATGGACAAGGCATGCATCGAAGAGTGCCCGGTCGACTGCATCTACGAAGGGGGCCGGATGCTGTACATCCACCCCGACGAATGCGTGGACTGCGGGGCGTGCGAGCCGGTGTGTCCGGTCGAGGCGATCTACTACGAAGACGACACCCCGGACCAGTGGACTGGCTACATTCAGGCAAACGTGGATTTCTTCGATGAGCTCGGCTCTCCCGGTGGCGCTGCCAAGCTGGGCAGGGTCGATTACGACCCGCCGCTGATCAAGGCGCTACCCCCGATGGGGGAGGGCTGAGCGCCCCCGCGCGGCGCCCGCTGGTGCTGCCCGATTTTCCCTGGGACTCGCTCGCCGGTCCGCGGGCCCGGGCCTTGTCGCATCCGGACGGGATCGTCGACCTCTCGGTCGGTACGCCGGTGGACGAGGTCGCGCCGATCGTCCGACAGGCCCTGTGCGCCGCTGCGGCGGTGCCCGGCTATCCCACGACGCACGGCACGCCGGAGCTGCGCGCGGCGGTGGTGGCGGCGATGGGCCGGCGCTACGGCATCGGCGCGGTCGACCCGACGGCGGTGCTGCCCACGATCGGCAGCAAGGAACTGATCGCCTCGCTGCCCAGCCTGCTCGGCGTGGCGGCCGGCGACCTCGTCGTCGTCCCGGAGCTGGCGTATCCCACCTACGAGGTCGCCGCGCGGCTGGCCGGCGCCGACGTGATCCGCACCGACGGACTGACCGCGCTCGGTCCGCGGACGCCGGCGGTGATCTTCGTCAATTCCCCGGCCAACCCGACCGGTCGCGTGCTCGGGGTCGACCACCTGCGCAAGGTGGTGGCGTACGCGCGTGAGCGGGGCTCGATCGTCGTCTCCGACGAGTGCTACCTGGGTCTGGTGTGGACCGGCGCGGCGCACTCGATCCTGCACCCGGAGGTCTGCGACGGGGACCCGACCGGACTGCTCGCGGTGCATTCGTTGTCGAAGACGTCGAACCTGGCGAGCTATCGGGCCGGCTTCGTCGCCGGCGATCCGGCCTTGGTGGCCGAGCTGCTCGGAGTCCGCAAGCACGCCGGCCTGATGGTGCCCTACCCGGTGCAGGCCGCGATGATCGCGGCTCTGACCGATGACGAGCACGAACGTCAGCAACGTGACCGCTATCGCGATCGCCGGGAGGTGCTGCTGACCGCGTTGCGCGGCGCCGGCTTTACTGTCGAACATTCCGAGGCCGGGCTCTACCTGTGGGCGACCCGCGGCGAGCCGGCCCGGGCCACGGTCGATCGGCTCGCCGAGCTCGGTATCCTGGTGGCCCCCGGCGACTTCTACGGCCCGGCCGGGTCGGCACATGTCCGGGTCGGGCTCACCGCCCCGGATGAGCGGATCGCCGCCGCCGCGATCCGGTTGCGCTGACCGATCCCGACCGCCGGAGTAGCCTTCCGGCATGGACGCCCGCACGGTAGTCCCCATTCCGGTCAACGAGCCGGTACATACTTACGCTCCGGGCAGTGCCGAACGAGCCCGGCTGCAGGTGGAATTGGCCCGGATCGCCGACGACCCGCTCGACGTGCCGCTGGTGATCGGCGGGGTCCACCGGGCGGGTTCGGGCACCCGCAGGCCCATCGTGCAGCCGCACCGGCACGACCGGGTACTGGGCAGCTACACCGACACCACCGGAACCGAGGCCGGCGCCGCGATCGAGGCCGCGACGGCTGCGGCACCGGCGTGGCGCGCGCTGCCGTTCGACGAGCGGGCGGCGGTCCTCCTGCGGGCGGCGGAGCTGCTGGCCGGTCCCTGGCGAGAGCGGGTGGCCGCGGCAACCATGCTGGGCCAATCGAAATCGATCGCCCAGGCCGAGATCGATGCGCCGTGCGAGCTGGTCGACTTCTGGCGGTTCAACGTCGCCTTCGCCCGCACGATCCTCGCCGATCAGCCGAATTCGGCACCGGGGGTGTGGAATCGGATGGAGTACCGCCCGCTGGAGGGCTTCGTCTACGCGATCACCCCGTTCAACTTCACCGCGATCGCCGGGAATCTGCCGACCGCGCCGGCGCTGATGGGCAATACGGTGCTCTGGAAGCCGTCGCCCACCCAGACGGTGTCCGCCTACCTGACCATGCAGTTGCTGGAGGCGGCCGGGTTGCCGCCCGGCGTGATCAATCTGGTCACCGGTGACGGGGTGGAGCTGTCCCGGGTGGCGCTGGCCGATCGGCGGCTGGCCGGGATCCATTTCACCGGGTCCACCGCCACGTTCCGGCACCTGTGGCGCGAGGTCGCGGCGAACCTCGACGGTTATCGCGGCTATCCCCGCCTCGTCGGCGAAACCGGCGGTAAGGATTTCGTTCTCGCGCACCCGTCGGCCGATCCGGCGGCGCTGACCACCGCGTTGCTTCGCGGCGCGTTCGAGTATCAGGGGCAGAAGTGCTCGGCCGCGTCCCGCGCCTACCTGCCCAGGTCGGTGTGGCGGCGGATGGGTGACGAGTTCTGTGCCGCGGCGGCCGAACTCCGCTACGGCGACGTGACCGACCTGAGTTGCTTCGGTGGCGCGCTGATCGACCGGCGTGCCTACACCAAGAACGTCGCCGCGATCGAGCGGGCCCGGGTCACCTCCGGGGTGGCGATCCCGGTCGGCGGCGACTACTCCGACGCGGTCGGCTACTTCGTCGAGCCGACCGTGCTGTTGCTCGACGATCCGGCCGACGAGGCCTTCGCCACCGAGTATTTCGGGCCGATCCTGGCGGTGCACGTCTACGACGATTCGCGCCCGGACGGTTTTGCCGAGGTGTTGGCCGAGGTCGAGCGACGCGCCCCGTATGCGCTGACCGGGGCGGTGTTCGCCACCGACCGAGCCGCGATCGAGCAGGCGAGCGAGGTACTGCGGTTCGCCGCCGGGAACTTCTACGTCAACGACAAGCCCACCGGCGCGGTGGTCGGACAGCAGCCGTTCGGCGGGGCGCGGGCCTCGGGGACCAACGACAAGGCCGGATCGGCGCTGAACCTGTTGCGGTGGACCTCGCCCAGGACCGTCAAGGAGACGTTGTTGCCGCCGACCGACCACCGCTACCCGCATATGGCCGACCCGCCGCCGGATGCCGGATGAATCCGCTGCGCCCGGTGATCTTGGCCGCCGCCCGGTCGCCGCGGGTCGAGCAGGTGGTTACCCGGGCACCGGTCAGCCGGGACATCGTGCGCCGATTCGTCGCCGGCTCGACCCGAGCCGAGCTGCTGCCGGTGGTCCGCGGATTGCTCGCTACCGGACGCTGCGTCAGCGTGGACTTTCTCGGTGAGGACACCACCGACCGGGCCCAGGCCGACGCGACCGTCGCCGAGTACTGCGCGTTGATCGACGAGCTGGCTACGTCGATCGACGATCCGGTCGACTCGGCGCCGGCGGGCGCGCCGGTTCGGCTCGAGGTGTCGGTGAAACTGTCCGCGCTCGGCCAGGCGCTGCCGGTCGACGGCGCCTCGATCGCCACCGACAATGCCGGGCAGATCTGCGTCCGGGCCGCCGCAGCCGGGGTATGGGTCACCGTCGACATGGAGGATCACACCACCACGGATGCGACGCTTGCCGCGGTGACGGCGCTACGGCCCGATTTTCCCTGGCTCGGCGCAGTATTGCAGGCCTATCTGCGACGGACCGAGCAGGACTGTCGCGATCTCGCGGGTCCGGGCTCGCGGATTCGGTTGTGCAAGGGCGCCTATCGAGAGCCGGTAGCGGTGGCGTACCACGATCGGGCGGAGATCGACGACTCGTATCGCCGCTGTTTGGAGATCTTGTTCAGCGGGAGCGGCTATCCGATGGTTGCGACCCACGACCCGGTGTTGATCTCCGAGGTGACGGCGCGAAAGGTGCGCGAAGGGGGCCCTGCGAACGGCTACGAGCACCAGATGTTGTTCGGCATACAGGAGCGGGAACAGGGTCGGCTGATCGGCCAGGGTATTCCGGTCCGGGTGTACGTGCCCTACGGCGATCGCTGGTTCAGCTACTTCATGCGTCGAATCGCGGAACGACCGGCGAATATGGCCTTCTTCCTGCGTTCGCTGCGCAGTCGCAGTTGACGACTTAGTAAATATTGCTTTTCTGTACCAAATATCGATCTATTCGGGTAAAGAAAAGTCTGATCGCTTGTTCCTTACCGTGTACACGGGACCGTCCGAAATGTTCCAATCCTCAACGGAAGTTTCCCGTTCAGAAGTGAGTAAGCATGCGTTCATTCCGTTTTCCCGCCACCGTCATGCTGGCCGGCGCGGCGCTGGCCGTCCTGGCCCCGGCCGCGCAGGCCGCGCCGGTTTCGTCCGATCTCGGGGCTGCCCACTCCGCGCCGGCGCAGCTGGCCGTCCCGGTCGCCGAGCCGTCCCTGTCCGACCTCGATCTGGCTCAGTTGTTGATGGCACTGATGACCGGCTCGTCCGCACCGGAGGCCACGACCACGCCGGACCTGCTGCCGGTGGTGGATATCCCCGATCTTGGGCTCTAAGAGTCCGACACCCAGCACACGACCGTGGCCGCCGCGCTCGCCGTAGCGGCTACGGTCTTGCTGTGCCGTCGTCCGAGCAGCTGCTTCCGTCACTCGATCCCGTCGACGACCGTCACGCGGTCACCATCGGTGGGATCGCACTCACCCGAGCCGATCTCTACGGCGCCGCCACTGCGGTCGCCGAGCGAGTTGCAGCTGCGGAACGGGTGGCAATTCTTGCCGAGCCGTCGCCCGCCGCATTGATGGCCGTACTCGGTTGCCTGATCGCCGGCGTGGCCGCGGTCCCGGTGCCGCCGGACGCGGGAGCGGCCGAATTGGCGCACATCGTCGCCGATTCCCGCGTCCAAGCGTGGGTCGGGCCGCCGCCGACGGGAACGACGTTGCCGGTGATCCCGGTTCGTCGGCATGCCCGATCCTGGCACCGGTATCCGGAGCCCGACCCGAATCGCATCGCGTTCGTGGTGTTCACCTCCGGTACCACAGGTCCGCCGAAAGGCGTTCGGCTCAGCCGTCGGGCGATCGCCGCCGGGTTGGATGCGTTGGTCGATGCTTGGGCATGGACCGCGAATGATGTTCTGGTACATGGTTTGCCGTTGTTCCACGTGCACGGCTTGATCCTCGGTGTGCTCGGTCCGCTCCGCGTGGGTTCGCCGCTGATCCACACCGGCAAACCGACCCCGCAGGCGTATGCGGGGGCGCCCGGCACGATGTATTTCGGCGTCCCGACGGTGTGGTCCCGAATCGCCGAGGACCCGGCGTCGGCCCGGGCGCTGGCCGATGCTCGATTGCTGATCTCCGGGAGTGCGCCCTTGCCGACGCCGGTGTTCGAGCGGATTGCCGAACTCACCGGGCACGCCCCGGTGGAGCGTTACGGTATGAGCGAGACCCTGATCACCCTGTCGGCCCGGGCGGACGGTGAACGTCGGCCGGGTTGGGTCGGGCAGCCGGTGGCCGGCGTGCAGACGCGGTTGCGGGACGAGCTGGGCGAGCCGATCCCTTCCGACGGGGAGAGCGTAGGCAGGTTGCACGTACGTGGCCCGATGCTGTTCGACGGCTACCTCGACCGGCCCGATGCGACCGCCGCGTGCTGGACCGCGGACGGCTGGTTCGACACCGGTGACGTCGCCGTCATCGATTCGGCGGGGTGGCACCGGATCGTCGGCCGGGCATCGGTCGACCTGATCAAATCGGGCGGCTACCGGATCGGTGCGGGCGAGGTGGAGGCGGCCCTGCTCCGGCATCCGGCCGTCGCCGAGGCCGCCGTGATCGGGGTAGCCGACGACGACCTGGGCCAGCGCATCGTCGGTTATGTCGTGCTACGCGGGTCCGCGAGCGAGCGGGAGCTGATCGATCATGTCGGCGGGCAGCTGGCCGGGCACAAGCGACCGCGAGAGATCCGGGCGGTCACCGAACTACCGCGCAACGCCATGGGCAAGGTACAGAAGCAGCTGCTGGGTTGAGTCACTGCTGGGTTGAGTCACTGCTGGGTTGAGTCACGGCCCGGTCGGAATCCGATGCTGCGGCGGAGGGCGTCGCAGGGGCTTCTTGGTCGGTCCCGGCGGGTCTGTCGGTTGGGGCATCGACGACAACCGTCGGACCTGAGTTGGGGCACCCCATCAAGATCGTTTGTGTGCGTGGGCGGTTGACCTGCTGTTTTGGTGATCAACGAGCGGAGGTATGCGCACTCATCGTGGCTCGTAGGGTGCTGGGATGGCCTAGGTACGCACGGTGAAGACCGCGTTCGGTGCGATTGCGGTGCAGATCTTGTGGTCGAGCCGGCCGGGTGCACGCCGGATCGAGTATCTGGGCTCGGCGCGCGACGACGGCGAGGTCGAAGTGCTGAAAGCGGCTGCTCGTCAGCGACTGACCGCCGGCCAAGGCATCCTGGATCTCGGGCTCGACACCACCGATACCGCTGCCGCCGGTGAGCTGTTGCAGATCGTGGCGGCCAGGTCGGCGCTGCTGTGGAAGTCGCTGCATCACGCCTATCGAGTGTGGAGTCACGCGGCCCGGAACCTGCCGATCCGTGCAGAGTTTGCGCGCGTCGCGCGAAAACGCGCGCGGCGGCAGGGTATTCGGTGGAAGTTCTGGCGTGGGGTACGTATCAGGCCTAGAATTAGAACATGCGTTCGAGTGGCGAGGATTCGGTGACGGCAGCCGGCACGGTTGCCGTGATCGATGCCGCGCTCGACAGCCTGGCGGTGTTGTTGCCGGATTCGGGTACTGCCGCGTTGGGGGTGTTGCAGGCGTTGGAGCGGGTGCAGCGGCGGGTGACCGGTCTCGGCTATCGGTTGATCCGGGTTGTGGCCGAAGCCCCTGGGGAGGAGTTCGGTGGGCAGCGGTCCCGGGATGTGCTGGCGGATGCGTTGCGGATCACCCCGAAAGAAGCGTCCGCCCGATTGTTCGAATCCGCGGACCTCACCGAAGGGTTGACGATGACGGGTGAGTCGGTGCAGGCGGTGCTGCCGGCGACCGCAGGGAAGGTCGAGGCGGGTGTGATCGGGCGTGATCACGTGCGGGTCATCCGGACGTTTCTGCGTGACCTGCCGAGTGGGGTGGATTATCCGACTCGGGTGGAGGCGGAGAAACAGCTCGCCACCGTCGCGGTCACGGTGCGGCCGGATCAGCTCCGTACGGTGGCGGTTCATCTGGATGCGGTTCTGAACCCGGATGGTTCGCTGTCGGATGATCGTGATCGTGATCGTGCCCGTAAGCGTGGTATCCGGGTCGGGGAGCAGGAGCGTGACGGGATGAGCCGGGTCACCGGGTATATCTCCCCGGAACTGCGTGCCTATCTGGAAACGATCCTCGCGAAGTACGCCGCCCCGGGAATGTGTGACCCCGACGACGACACCCCCGCCGTCGATACTGCGGTCCGTGATGGTGAGGTGTCCGACGATCGAGCCCGCCGGGATCGGCGGACCCCGACCCAACGTAACCACGACGCGTTACACGCGGTCCTGCGCGCGGTGATCGCGTCCGGCGACCTCGGTCGGCATCGGGGGTTGCCGGTCACGGTGATCGTCACCACCACCCTGCACGACCTGGAAACCGCCGCCGGTACCGCCGCCACCACTGCACCCGCCGTATCTGAGGCGTCGTGCCTGCCGGTGCCGGGTCGTAGCCCGGGCGGGAACGGGGGGAAAGCCACCACTGCCGGTGGGACTTTGATCCCGTACCGGGACCTGGTCGCCGATGGCGGCGCATGCCTGGCATTACCTGGCCGTGTTCGACACCCACACCGAGCAACCGTTGTATCTGGGCCGGTCGAAACGTCTCGCCTCACCCGACCAACGGATCGTCGCGACCGCCCGATACGGCGGGTGCAGCTTCCCCGCGTGCGCTCGGCCCGCCCTCGACTGCGAATACCACCACACCACCGCTTGGGCCGAGGGGGGATGCACCGATGTCACCAACCTCGCCCCCGTCTGCGGGCACCACCACGGACTGGCCGACCACGGCTGGGCCGTCCACCACGACGAATACGGACGGATCGAATGGCTCCCACCCGCCTGGCTCGACCCGCACCGCACACCCCGAACCAACACCTACCACCGCCCCATCCACTGGTACCACCACCCCACGAGCGCCGATCACGGCGGTGCCAGCACGGCGGTATCGGCACGGCAGACACCGACACCGTGACGCCGGGCTCGGCCTCAGTTCGCGTGCAAGGCCTCGTTGAGCTCGATCCCGTCGCCTTCCCGGGGCAGCACCTCGACCGTGCCGGTCATCGAGTTGCGCCGGAACAGCAGGTTGGGTCGGCCCTTCAGCGCGGCGGCCTTCACCACGGTGCCGTCCGGTGCGGTGACCCGAGTGCCTGCGGTGAGGTAGAGGCCGGCTTCGACCACGCAGTCGTCGCCGAGCGGGATACCGACCCCGGAGTTCGCGCCGAGCAGACAACGCTCGCCGAGGGTGATCACCTCGGTGCCACCGCCGGACAGGGTGCCCATCGTGGACGCGCCACCGCCGACGTCGGTACCGTCGCCGACGACCACTCCGGCCGAGATCCGGCCCTCGATCATCGAGTTACCCAGCGTGCCGGCGTTGAAGTTGACGAAGCCCTCGTGCATCACCGTGGTTCCGGCGGCGAGGTGGGCGCCGAGCCGCACCCGATCGGCGTCGCCGATCCGCACTCCGCTCGGCACCACGTAGTCGACCATCCGGGGGAACTTGTCGACGCTGTACACGGTAACCGGGCCGCGGGCCCGCAGCCGGGCGCGCACGGTCTCGAAGCCTTCCACCGTGCACGGTCCGTGATTGGTCCACACCACGTTGGCGAGCAGGCCGAACTGGCCGGTCAGGTTCGCGCCGTGCGGCGGGATCAGCCGGTGGGATAGCAGATGCAGCCGCAGGTAGACGTCGTGCGCGTCGGCGGGCGGGGCGGCGAGATCGGCGATCGAGGTGCGCACCGCCACCACCTCGACACCGCGCGCCGGGTCCCGGCCGAGCAGTTCGGCGAAGTCGGCTGGAGTCCCGGCCGCGTCCAGCCGGTCGGTGCCGGACTCGGTGACCTCGGCCAGCGCTGGGTCCGGGTACCAGGTGTCCAGGACCGTGCCGTCCGGGGTGACGGTGGCCAGGCCGACGGCAGTTGCTCCCAGTGCGCTCACGGCCGTCAGGTTATCTGGCCGCGGCCGGTTGTCGTTCCGGAGTCGGCTGTCGTGCCCTATCCCGTCGTGCCCTATCCCGTCGTGCCCTATCCCGTCGCGCCAGGAAGCCCTCGACGGCGAGGACGATCAGGACCGAGACGCCGAACACCGGGTAGAGGAGTCCGAGAACGACAGCGATGCCCGCGACGACATAGCTCGTCTTTTTCGAGCCGTCGGGCCGGGCGCCGGTCGGTGTGGGGCGCCCGGCGGTGCCGGGCCGCCGCCCTTTCCACCACATGGTGATTCCGGTGGACACCAGGACGAGAACACCGAGTGCCGCCAGTGTGCTCAGGATGCGGTTGAGGAGTCCGAACTGGGTGCCCATGTGGACGTCGATGCCGAAGCTGGTGAGTTTCGACAGGGCACCGGCCTGGTCGGCGGTGGCGTTCGCGATCGTCTCGCCGGTGAACTGGTTCAGATACAGCGTGCGTTGCTCGGAAAGCCGTTGCGGCCAGCGGTTGATCACCAGGTAGCTGCCGTAGGTGGGGTCACCGTGGTGGGTCGTGGTGGTCGACGGTGGGTAGATCGAGTAGCCCGGAACCATTCCCTCGCTCTTCGCGATCGTGTCCACATCGGCGTACGAGACGGGTACCGGCAGTGTTCTCGGTGTGGCGTGGGGAGCGGAGGCATACACCGGATCGGAGTCCGCGGCCCAGGCGATACGCCGTCCGAGACGGTCGAGGTCGCCGACCGTTGCCGGGGTCGAGGGTGCCTCGATCTCGGTGTCCGGGGTCACCGTCGCAACGACCGCGCGCCAGTTCTCACCCCAATACCGGGTCCAGGTCATGCCGGAAACGATGTAGCCGATCAGCACCAGCGAGACGACGACACCGACGGCCGCATGCAGGTCCCGCCAACGGATCCGGCCGCCTCGACCCCACCGGATCGTGAACAACGGTTTGGCCGATTCGATGGCGCGCGGCCACCAGAGGTAGACACCTGTCATCAGCAACACCAGGATCCAGGTGGCGGCGAGCTCGTACCAGAGGTTGAAGATGCCGACCGGGATGGTCGAATCGGGGTACGCCTCGGGGTCGAGGATGTGCCCGAGCGACGGCAGCGAGATCTGCGGGCCGTCGTTGCCGAACATGCGGTGGATCTGGTTCGCGAAGCCGACCAGACCGGAGAGCTGATCACGCCGGCCCAGGTACTCGCCCGTGTACGGGTCGATGAACACCTGGATGACGTCGGTTTCGGCCGCCGGATAGGCCTGGGCGTCGGCCGCGGTGAAGTCGACCCGTGTCGAGTGGTCCGGCCGATCGGGCGGGGTCACCGCCTCGAGTGTCCCGGCGCTGCCGACGTGCGCGACAGCGACGTCGACCTGCTGATCGAGGGGCACCGTGGCCGCGCCTTCCGTGACGACGAAGAGGTCCCGGTCGAGCAGGTCGTCGATGGGCTGGCTGTAGAGGATCACCAGCCCGGACAGCGCCAGCAGCACCAGCACGGGCGCAGCGAAGACCCCGACCCAGAAATGCATGCGCCGGATACGCCGCAACGCGGCTGCGCTCGCCCGCCGGCGGACACGCTCGTCAGGGTCGCGGACGGGTACCGGAGGCGTGGAACTTCGTGATCTGGGCATGGGTACTCCCGGGTAGGTCGTGCGGGGTTGATTCGGCAGAGGGGGCGATCCGTCTGGGATCGAAGGTGAATCGAGCGCGGGTGTCTTCGGATAGCCGGCGGTCAGGCGGCGCGGCGTCCCGCCGGACGAAGATGACGGCCGCGGCTACCCGACGTCCGCGCGACGGGATGGTCGGTGCCCGACCCGGCATCCTCGGGCCGGCGCGCGACGTCGGCGCGCATGTGGCCGGGGGTCGGAGCGTCGTTGCGGCTCGACTCGCGCCGAACCCACAACAAGGCGCCGAGGGCGGCGACCACCACCAGATGGGAGAGCGCTCGTTCCGGCGTAACCGCACCCTTCGCCAGATCGGTGACAACGAACACCGCCAGCCCGGCCACGAACACCGCGACCGTCGGCAGCAGACCCGCGATCGCACGCGGCCGCAGCGCGGCCCACAGCAAGGCCAGACCCAAGGCGAAATTCCAGGCAGCGCTCTCGTTGAACAGATGCCCGGCCATGTCGGCGCCGGTGCCGTCGGTCATGTGGTGTCCGGCGCCCGGCATCGATGACCCGAGCTGGACACCGAGCATCTGCGCCGCACCGAGGACCGACTGCACACACCCGATCCCGGCCAACACCCACCGGGCGCCGTGTCCGCGAAGGCGCAACCTGGGACGGTGCGCGGGTGGTGCCGCCGCGAGGATGGCGTCGACCAGGTCGGGCACCTCGGCCAAGGGGCGCACCCGCAACTCCCGCGTCACCGTGGTCACGGTCGCCAGCCAGTCGCCGCAGTCCGAACAGACGTTCAGGTGCGCATCGACGTCGCCGGGATCGTGGCCTTCGGCCTCGCCGTCCAACCGTGCCGACAACGCATCCCGGCATGATTCGCACTCCACGACCAGGTAGTCGGCCGCGGCGACGCGAAAGTTCCCGACGAATTCGTCGGTTACGCTGCACCCGTGTTCGCCCCGGACCGAGCCGATGTCGTGACCACCGCGCTCGCGCTTGCCGCCGGCCGCGGCGACCGGCATGCGCTCGAAGATTTCGTCCGCGCCACCCAACGTGACGTGTGGCGCTTCCTCGCCCATCAGTGCGACGGTCAACGCGCGGACGACCTCACCCAGGAAACGTTCCTTCGCGCGATGCAGGCACTGCCGAGTTTCGCCGGTCGTTCCAGCGCGCGTACCTGGCTGCTGTCGATTGCCCGGCGAGTCGCGATCGATGACCTCCGCGCAACCCTTGCGCGACCACAATCCGCCGGGCACGAGGATTGGGTCGCCGCCGCCGATCGGGTCACCCGACCGGCGAACCGCCATGATGGTCTCGTCGAACTGGAAGTGCTGCTCGACGGCCTCCCGATCGAACGGCGCGAAGCGCTGATCCTCACCCAGATCCTCGGATTGAGTTACGCGGAAGCCGCCGAGATCGCCGGATGCCGCGTCGGCACGATCCGCTCGCGCGTCGCCCGCGCTCGCGACGACCTGGCCCACGCCCGGCGCGGCGACGAGGCAGCGGGGACGGCCTGATCCGGCGTCTGCGGTAACGCGGCGAGGCCGGACGAGCCGGTCAACCCGTGCGGCGATCGATCAGGTTCGACAGCACCACGATGCTCTCGCTGCGCTCGATGTCGGCACTGGCCCGAATCCGCTCCAGCGCCGTTTCCAGGTGCGCCATATCGCGGGCCAGCACGTGCAGGATGGCGTCCGCGGTGCCGGTCACGGTGGCCGCACCGACCACCTCGGGAATGTCGATCCAGGCCCGACGCAACTCGTCCGGCGCGATCCGGCCGTGGCAGTAGACCTGCACGTAGGCCTCGGTGGTCCAGCCCAGCGCGGCGCGGTCGACCACGGTGGTGAACCGGCGGATCACCCCGTCGGCGAGCATCCGGTCCACCCGGCGTTTGACCGCGGGCGCGGACAGGCTCACCCGCTCGCCGATCTCGGCGAACGTGGCCCGCGCATGCTCGGCCAACTCCGCGAGGATGGATTCGTCGGTGTGGTCGAGTCGGTCCACCGGGCGCCGCCCTTCCGTGTGCAACAGATCGATACCTGCACGACAAATCTGCAATAGATCGTATAGTCACACGCAATATCTGGTGATTGATTGCAAAATTCGCGGCTTCTACCGTGGAGGCATGACCATTTCCGATGTCGCCGGGATGGTCGGTGCTCGCGGGCAGCGCCACCCCGAACGCACCGCCCGGCGCCGACGCTACGCAATGACCCCGCCCACGTACTTCGCGGTCGAATACGCGATCAACCCCTGGATGGACACCGCCGTCCCGGTCGACACCGACGTGGCCGTGGCCCAGTGGCGCCGCCTCCGCGAGGTCTACCTGCGGCTCGGGCACACGGTGGCGACAGTCGCCCCCGTTGTCGGCCTGCCCGACATGGTGTACGCCGCCAACGGCGGAATCGTGGTCGACGGGGTCGCGGTCGTCGCACGGTTCCGGCATCCCGAACGAGCCGGCGAGTCGGTGGCCTACGCCGACTGGATGACCGGCCAGGGCTACGCGCCCCGGCGCACCCGGCACGTGTACGAGGGGCAGGGCGATCTGTTGCTGGTCGGTTCGAAACTGCTGGCCGGCTATGGATTTCGCACCGATATCCGCGCACATCCGGAGATCGCGGCGCTGACCGGGCGGGCCCTGGTCAGCCTGGAACTGGTGGATCCGCGCTTCTACCATCTCGATACCGCGCTGGCTGTGCTCGACGACACCACGATCGCCTACTACCCGCCGGCCTTCGCCGAATCGTCCCGTCGCACGCTCGAAGCGCTCTTCCCGGATGCGATCATCGTCGCCGGCGCGGATGCGTTCGAGCTCGGTCTGAACGTCGTATCCGACGGCGCCAATGTGGTCTATCCCACTGCCGCAACCGGATTCGCCGAGCAGTTGGCCGCTGCCGGATTCCGGCCGATCGGGGTCGACCTGTCCGAACTGCGCAAGGGCGGTGGCGCGGTGAAGTGTTGCACGCTGGAGGTGTACTCGTGATCGGGTCGGCCGCGACGACCGCGGCGATCGCCACCGAGGATCGTTTCGTCGCACACAATTACGCGCCGCTACCAGTGGTTGCCGCCGCGGCCGAGGGGGCGTGGATCACCGACCTGGACGGCCGCCGGTACCTGGATTGCCTGGCCGCGTACTCGGCGGTGAACTTCGGCCATCGCAATCCCGAGCTCACCGCCGTCGCGCACGCCGCCCTGGATACCGCCACGCTGGTCAGCCGGGCGTTTCGGGCGGCTCCGCTCGGACCGTTCGCTGCTGCGCTCGCCCGGTTGTGCGGCAAACAGCTGGTGCTGCCGATGAACACCGGCGCCGAAGCGGTCGAGAGCGGGCTGAAGGTGGCACGCAAGTGGGGCACCGAGGTGAAGGGCGTGCCCGCCGGATCGGCGAATATCGTGGTCGCGGAGAACAACTTCCACGGCCGCACGATCAGCATCGTCAGCTTCTCCTCGGACCGTACCGCGCGTCGCGGGTTCGGCCCGTTCACCCCCGGCTTCCGGTCCGTTCCGTTCGGGGATGCGGACGCGCTCGCCGCGGCGGTGGACGAGCACACCGTGGCGGTGCTGTTGGAACCGATCCAGGGCGAGGCCGGGGTTATCGTGCCGCCCGACGATTACCTGCCCCGGGTGCGGGCGATCTGCACCCGGCGCAACGTATTGCTGATCGCCGACGAGATCCAGTCCGGGCTGGCCCGGACCGGCGAGACGTTCGCCTGTGCGCACTGGGGTGTGGTGCCCGACATCTATCTCCTGGGTAAGGCGCTCGGGGGCGGGATCGTGCCGCTGTCCGCAGTCGTCGCCGATGCCGATGTGCTCGGGGTCCTGAACCCCGGTGAGCACGGCTCCACCTTCGGTGGCAACCCGCTGGCGACATCGATCGGCTCGGCTGTGGTCGCGATGCTGGAGCGTGGCGAGTTCCAGGCCCGGTCGCGGGAGCTGGGCGCGCACCTGCACGCGCGGCTGCGTGCGCTCGCCGGCGTAGGCGTCGTCGCGGTGCGTGGCAAGGGGCTGTGGGCCGGGGTGGACGTCGACCCGGCGCTGGGAACCGCCGAACAGCTGAGCGGGTTGCTGGCACAGCGCGGTGTGCTGGTCAAGGACACTCACGGCGCCACCCTGCGGTTCGCTCCGCCGCTGATCATCTCGGCCGACGAGATCGATTGGGCGATAGAACAGTTCGCCGGTGCGATAGCCGACGCCCGCGCGGGTGCACGAGTGGCGGTCGACGAGCCGTAGATTGATCCGGTGCCCCTCGACCTGACCGGCGACCCGGCCGACCTGACCGCCGCGCTGGTGGACATCCCGAGCGTGTCCCGCGCGGAGGCGCCGCTCGCCGATCTGGTGGAGGCCGCGCTGCGCGCTCAGACCGATGGCTTCGAGGTCGTCCGGAGTGGGAACGCGGTGCTGGCGCGAACCCGGCTGGGCCGGGACCGGCGGGTCCTGCTTGCGGGTCACCTGGATACGGTGCCGATCGCCGACAACGTACCGTCCCGCCGTACCGAGGGCCCGCACGGCGAGCTGCTGCACGGCTGCGGCACGGTGGACATGAAGTCCGGTGATGCGGTGTTTCTGCACCTGGCTGCCACCGTTGCCGAGCCCCGGCACGACCTGACCCTGATCTTCTACGACTGCGAAGAGATCGCCGCCGAGTTCAACGGGCTCGGCCGGATCGAGCGGGAACTGCCGGACTGGCTCGCCGCCGACGTCGCGATCCTCGGCGAACCGTCCGATGGCTACATCGAGGCAGGGTGCCAGGGAACCGTCCGGGTGCGGCTGACCGCGACCGGCGTGCGGTCGCACTCGGCCCGTTCGTGGCTGGGAAAGAACGCGATTCACGCGTTGGCGCCGGTGCTGAGCCGGCTCGCCGACTACTCCGCCCGGGAGGTCGAGGTGGACGGCTGTACCTACCGGGAGGGCATGTCGGCGGTCCGGGTGGCCGGCGGGGTCGCCGGCAACGTGGTACCGGACGCGGCCGAGCTGGACGTCAACTTCCGGTTCGCGCCCGACCGCTCGCTGGCGGCCGCGGTCGAGCATGTGCAGAGCGTGTTCGACGGACTCGGAATGGATGTCACGGTGACCGACGGCGCACCGGGGGCGCGGCCCGGGCTCACCGCGCCGGCGGCCGCGGAGTTGGTCGCGGCGGCGGGCGGCGCGCGGGCGAAGTACGGCTGGACCGACGTGTCCCGGTTCGCCGCGCGCGGTATCCCGGCGGTCAACTACGGCCCGGGCGACCCGAACCTCGCGCACACGCGCGGCGAGCACGTGCCGGTATCGCAGATCCACCAGGTGACCGATGTGCTTCGCCGTTACCTGACCGGCCGCCCGGTCGATAACCGATAGCCTGATCCGATGCCAACCGAACCGGGTTCAACGGTGCGATACCGCGGGCCGGTCGTGCTCCGGCGCGATCGGTCGAAGGATATGACCACGACCGATCAGCGCCTGTTGGATCGCCGGGGGCGCTCGGATTGGGTGCACTCCGACCCGTGGCGGGTGCTGCGCATCCAGAGCGAGTTCGTCGAGGGCTTCGGCACCCTGGCGGATGTGCCGCAGGCGGTGACGGTGTTCGGTTCGGCGCGTACGCCGGTCGACACGCCGGACTATCGGGTGGGCGTCGAGTTGGGTGCGGCGTTGACCCGGGCCGGGTTCGCGGTGATCACCGGCGGCGGACCCGGCGCGATGGAAGCGGTCAATCGCGGGGCGAGCCAGGCGGGCGGCTACTCGATCGGCCTCGGTATCGAGTTGCCGAACGAGCAGGGGCTCAACGAATGGGTCGATCTGGGAATCAACTTCCGCTATTTCTTCGTCCGGAAGACGATGTTCGTCAAGTACTCGCACGCATTCATTTGTCTGCCGGGCGGTTTCGGCACGCTGGACGAGATGTTCGAGGCGCTCACCCTGGTGCAGACCAGAAAGGTGACCCGCTTCCCGATCGTGCTGTTCGGCAGCGCGTTCTGGGGCGGGCTGGTCGAGTGGGTCCGCGATACCCTGTTGGCTTCCGGCAAGATCGCCGCGGCCGATCTGGAGCTGCTGCATGTCACCGACAGCGTCGAGGATGCGGTCGAGGTGATTCTGCGCGCCAGCGAGGAGCGGGGCCGGGCGGCAGGGAACCCGCCAAGCGTCGAAACGGCCGGATCGGACACCGCGGGATCGGACACTCCGGAATCGGATACTGCGGACGAGGACGGTCGGTGACCGGTATCTCGGTCTGCGTTTTCTGTGCGTCCGGCACCGCCGATCCGGATTCGCTCGCGCTGGCAGCCGCATTCGGTACCGAGATCGGCCGCCGTGGCTGGCAACTCGTGTCCGGCGGCGGCAGTATTTCGATGATGGGGGCGTTGGCCCGGTCGGCGCGTGCGGCCGGCGCGCACACGGTCGGCGTCATCCCCGGTGCACTGGCCGAACTGGAGGTCGCCGATACCGATGCCGACGAGTTGATCGTCACCGTCACGATGAGTGAGCGGAAGCGGATCATGGCCGAACGGGCGGATGCCTTCGTCACCCTGCCCGGCGGGATCGGCACCCTGGAGGAGCTGTTCGAGGTGTGGACGGGCGGCTATCTCGGCATGCACGACAAGCCGGTGGTGCTGTTGGATCCGCGTGGGCATTATCGACAACTGCTGGACTGGCTGGCCGGCCTGCAGCACGATCGATTCGTCAGCCCGGCTGCGTTGGCTCGGCTCAGCGTCGTCACCGACGCCGGCGCGGCGCTCGACCTGTGTGGAGGACATCAGCCATGACGGCCGCCGCCCGGCCGACGATCGGACTTACCGACGTCGTCCGCAATCTCCCCGGTATCGCTCCCGAGCTGCCCGCGATGGCGGCCAACACGCTGGGGCTGATCCGCGGCCCGGAGAGTCGCCATTCGGTGGGCCTGGCGTTCCAGCGCGCAGCTCGTCGCCATCCGCATCGCCCGTTCCTCATCTTCGAAGGCCGGACGATCGGCTATCGCGAAGCGAACCGCACGGTGAACCGGTACGCGCACGCGCTGACCGACGCCGGAGTGCGCCGCGGTGACGTGGTCGGCGTGCTGATGAAGAACCGGCCCGAGACCGTCTATCTGGTGCTCGCCATCTGCAAGCTCGGTGCAACGGCCGGAATGCTGAACCACAACCAGCGCGGCCCGGTGCTATCGCACAGCATCGACCTGCTCGGCGCTCGGCTGCTGGTGGTCGGCGCGGAGTGCCGGGAAGTGCTGGATTCGGTCGGTGCCGACGTGCCGCTGCCGGAGGAGCTGAAGGCGGACGACCTGCTGCGTGCGGCCCGGGACGCCGAGACGACCGATCCGCCGGTATGTGCCGAGGTGACCGGCCGGGAACGCGCGTTTCTGGTCTTCACCTCCGGCACGACGGGGCTGCCGAAGGCGAGCGTGATGACGCACTACCGGTGGTCGGCGGCGATGACCGGAATCGGCGGGTTCGGCGTCCGGCTGCGTCGCACCGACCGGCTGTACTGCTGTCTCCCGCTGTATCACAACAACGCACTGACCATCGCGCTGTCGGCCGTGATCGGTTCCGGCGCATCGCTGGCGCTGGGCCGGCAGTTCTCGGTCCGCCGGTTCTGGTCGGAGATCGCCGCCGCGGATGCGACAGCGTTCGTCTATATCGGCGAGTTGTGCCGGTACCTGCTGAACCAGCCGCCGCGGCCCGACGACCGGGACCACCGCGTCCGTCTGGTGGTGGGTAACGGCCTGCGGCCGGAGATCTGGGAGCAGTTCCGCACCCGTTTCGGCATCCCGCGGGTGGTCGAGTTCTACGGCGCCAGCGAAGGCAACATCGTGTTCGTCAATGCGATCGGGCTGGATCGGACGGCGGGCATCTCTCCGCTCCCGCACGCGGTGGTGGAGTTCGACGATGCCACCGGCCGGCCGCGGCGGGGTCCGGACGGCCGGCTGCTCCGGGTCGACCGGGGTGCGGTGGGCCTGCTGCTGGCCAAGGTCACGCCGCGGACGCCGTTCGACGGCTATACCGATCCGGAGGCTACCGAGGCGAAGCTGGTCCGGGACGGGTTCACCGACGGTGATGCCTGGCTGAACACCGGCGATCTGGTTCGGCGGCAGGGCATGCTGCACATCGCGTTCGTCGATCGGCTCGGCGATACCTACCGGTGGAAGGGCGAGAACGTCGCGACCACGGAAGTGGAAGGAGTGATCGCCGAGGATCCGGCGGTCGAGCAGGTGGCCGTGTACGGCGTGCCCGTGCCGGACACCGATGGTCGGGCCGGTATGGCCGCTGTGCTCACGCGCGAGGCGATGCTGCTGGACCCGACCCGGCTCGCCGGACTGCTGTACCGCAGGTTGCCCGGGTATGCCGTGCCGTTGTTCGTGCGCGTGGTCGCCGAGCTGGAACAGACCGCGACGTTCAAGAACCGTAAGGTCGAGTTGCGCGCTCAGGGCTATCGGGAGGTGGGCGCGGACCCCCTCTACGTGCTCGCCGGCGCGACCGAAGGCTATGTCGAGGCAACACCGGACAGCCTGGAGACCTACCTGGGCGAGGTGGCGGCCGGTAAGCGACCGGCCCGCTGACGCGAGACAGGTCGGTGCGGTGATCGGCCGAGACGACCGATCGACGGGACGCTCAGGCCCGGGCCAGCCCGCGAGCGATGAGGTCGAGCACCCGTTCGTAGTTCGCGGACGCATCGGCATCCGGGGGATGTGAGCCCGCGAGTTCCAGGGCGACCGCACCGTGCACGCAGGACCAGACCTGCAGGGCCAGCTCCTCGGCCGCACCCGGCAGCAGTACCCCGGCGGCTTGCCCGAACCGGATGATCTCGGCGAGTACGCCGAACGCATTCCCGGCGACCTCGTCGGCCGGGTGGCACTCGGCGGAGAACATCAGGGCGTAGAGCGCAGGGTTGGCGACGGCGAACTGCCGGTAGGCCCGTCCGCTCGCGAGCAGCCGGGCCGCCGGATCGGGGTCGGTCGCAGCGATCGCCCGGCCGAACTCGGCGAACCCGTCGGTGACGACCGCGTCGAGCAGCCCGTCCTTGCCGTCGAAGTGGTTGTAGACGCCCATCGGGGCGACGCCCGCTTCGGCCGCGACCGCCCGCACGGTGAGCGCGGCCGGGCCGTCCCGTTCGATGATGCGCCGTCCGGCGGCGATCAGCGCCGTGCGGACCTGCGCGGCGGAGCTTCGGGTGCGAGCACGCGCGACGGCCATGTCGCCACTCTACTGGAACGTCGTTCTGTAGAAGTAGAACAATGTTCAGTTATAGCAGAACAATGTGCTATACAAGTAGCGCAACGTGCTACAACGGCACCGAGACCGAGGAGGAGTGCCGTGCGAAATCGCTGGTTGGGCCTGGTCGCCCTGTGCTTCGCGGAATTACTCGTGATGATCGACAACACGATCGTCAACGTCGCGCTGCCGACGATGGCGCGCGATCTGGACGCCGGAATCTCCGGCCTGCAGTGGATCGTCGACGCCTACACCCTGGTGTTCGCCGGACTGCTGCTGACCGGTGGCTATCTCGGTGATCGCTACGGCCACCGCCGGATGCTGCTGACCGGCATCGTCGGGTTCGCCGGGGTGAGCATCGCGGCCGCGCTGGCCGACAGCCTCGGTGAGTTGATCGCCGCCCGCGCCGGTCTGGGCCTGTTCGCGGCCTTGGTCTTCCCGGCCACCCTCGCCATCGTCACCGCGACCTTCCCCGATCCGCGCCAACGCGGGATTGCCGTGGGGGTGTGGGCGGCCACCTCGGGTGTGGCGGTCGCGATCGGCCCGGTGCTGGGCGGTTGGCTGCTCGAGCACTACTCGTGGACGTCGGTCTTCTGGGTGAACGTCCCGTTCGGCATCCTCGCGCTGATCGCGATCGGACTGCTCATCCCCGATACCCGGCCGGCCGCGGTGTCTCGATTCGACCTGCCCGGACTACTGCTGTCGATCGCCGGCCTGGGCCTGCTCACCTACTCGGTGATCGAGGGCCCGCACGTCGGCTGGACCGCGCTCGGCACGATCGCCGGCCTGGTCGGCGCGGTGGTCCTGCTGGGCGTGTTCGTGCTCCGGCAGCTCTCGATCGAGCACCCGATCCTGGACGTCCGGCTCTTCGCCGACCGTCGCTTCGCGACCGCGGCAGGCCTGATCTCGATCGCCTTCTTCGCCCTGTTCGGGTTCATCTTCCTGATCACCCAGTTCTTCCAGGTGGTCAAGGGGTACGGACCGTTTGCCGCCGGTTTGCGCACCCTGCCCTTCGCGATCGTGATGGCCGCGCTGTCACCGGTCGCCATGCTGCTGGCCCACCGGGTCGGCCCGCGGCTCGTCGCGGTGAGCGGCGCCTTCCTGATGTCGGCCGGATTCGCGCTGGTCGAGACGGCGTCGCGGGAGTCGGGCTACTGGAGCCTGATCGTCTGGTCGATGTCGTTGATGGCGGCCGGGTTGGCGTTCATCTCCGGCCCGTGCACCCAGCTGATCATGGACTCGCTGCGACCGGAGCAGGCCGGCGCGGGTAGCGCCGTCAACGACACCACCCGCGAGGTGGGTGGCACCCTCGGTGTCGCGGTGCTGGGCTCGGTGCTGACGTCGGCCTACGTGGCCGGGGTGAGCGACCGGCTCGCCGCCCTCGGCGTTCCGGCCGAGGCCCGGGCGATCGCCGAGCAGTCGGTGATGGCCGGGGCGCAGGTCGCCGACCAGGCTCCGGCCGCGGTCGCCGATGTGGTGCGAGCGGCGGTGCAGGAGGTGTTCATGACCGGGCTGCACAACGCGGTCTGGGTCGCGGTGGCGGTGACCGCTGCGGCCGGCCTGACGGCCGCGGTCGTGCTGCGCGGCCGGACGACCGATCCGGGCCGCCCCGATGCCGGTGAGCTGATCGGGGCCGGCGAGCGTCGGGCACGATGGGTCCGTGTCCTCGACGCCCGGCTTCTCGCCGCCCCGATTCGCCACCTTGTGCGGCCGTCCGGTCCCGACCGACCGGGCGCTGGTGATGGCGATCGTCAACCGCACCCCGGACTCGTTCTACGACCGCGGTGCCACCTTCGATGATTCGGCTGCGCTGGCGGCGGTGGATCGAGCGGTTGTCGAAGGCGCCGACATCGTGGACATCGGCGGGGTCAAAGCCGGCCCCGGGGAGCAGGTGGATGCGGCGGAGGAGATCCGGCGGGTGGTGCCGTTCGTCGAGGCGGTGCGCGCCCGCTATCCGGAGCTGCTGCTCAGCGTCGACACGTGGCGCGGATCGGTGGCCGAGCGGGCCGTCGCGGTCGGCGCCGACCTGATCAACGACACCTGGGCCGGAGCCGATCCGGAGCTCGTCCAGGTGGCTGCGGCCGGTGGTGTCGGCCTGGTCTGCAGTCATACCGGTGGCGCGACTCCGCGGACTCGGCCGTTTCGGGTGCGGTACACCGATGTGGTCGCCGAGGTGGTCGCCGAGCTCACCCAGGCGGCCGAACGGGCCGTCGCCGCGGGCGTCGCGGCGGACTCGATCCTGATCGACCCGACCCACGACTTCGGGAAAAACACCTACCACGGGCTCGCCTTGTTGCGCCACGTGGACGTTCTTGTTAACACCCGATGGCCGGTGCTGATGGCGCTGAGCAACAAGGATTTCGTGGGGGAGACTCTTGGTGTCGGACTAGCCGAGCGTCTGGAGGGAACCTTGGCCGCAACAGCGTTGGCCGCCGCGAGCGGAGCACGCGTTTTCCGAGTCCACGAGGTGGCTGCCACCCGTCGGGTGGTCGACATGGTCGCCGCCATCGCCGGTCACCGCTCACCTGCTCACACCCTGCGAGGCCTGGTATGACCATCATCGATATCCGCTCCGCAGCTCACCGGGACCGGGGTGAGCGCAACGTCTGGCACCGGCCGGAATGGACCGTGGCCGAACTGGTCGCGGCCAAGCGGGGCCGCACCGTCTCGGTGGTGCTGCCCGCGCTGAACGAAGAGTCCACCGTCGCCGGTGTGGTCGCCTCGATCCGCCCGTTGCTCGGTGGGTTGGTCGACGAGCTGGTCGTGCTCGATTCGGGATCTACCGATCGCACCGCCGCGCGAGCACGGGCGGCCGGTGCCACGGTGATCAGCCGCGAGCAGGCTGTGCCGGAGCTAGCGCCGGTACCCGGGAAGGGTGAGGTGCTGTGGCGTTCGCTCGCCGCCACCACCGGAGATCTGGTCGCCTTCGTCGACTCCGACCTGCTCGACCCCGATCCGGCATTCGTGCCGAAGCTGCTCGGGCCGCTGTTGACCACGTCGGGCGTGCATCTGGTCAAGGCGTTCTATCGCCGGCCGCTGCGGGCGGGCACCACGGTCGACGTGAACGGCGGCGGTCGCGTGACCGAACTGGTCGCCCGGCCGTTGCTGGCCGCCCTGCGGCCGGGCCTGTGTGGCATCCTGCAGCCGCTCGGCGGCGAGTACGCAGGTACTCGGGAGTTGTTTACCTCGGTGCCGTTCGCGCCGGGCTACGGAGTGGAGATCGGGCTGCTGCTCGATACCTACGAGCGATACGGCATCGCCGGGATCGCCCAGGTAGATCTGGGTGTGCGGACCCACCGCAATCGCAGTCTGGCCGATCTGGGCGTGATGAGTCGGCAGGTGGTCGGCACCTTGCTCGGCCGGTGCGGGATCGCCGATTCCGACGCGGCGCTCACCCAGTTCGCTCTGCACGGCGACGGGTTCGTGCCGGTCCGGACCGCGGTCGACCTGATCGATCGGCCGCCGATGAACACCTTGCGACCGACGTCCTCGGTAGCGGCGCGCTGACCTGTCGGTCCCGGCTGGCAGGATCGAGGCATGCTGACGATGCTGCTCTATGTCCTGGTCGTCGCGGTCGTCGGCGCACTGTTGTTCGTGGTGGCCGGCGTCGTGTTCGGACGGTCCGAGGAGCTGGGCCCGCTGCCCGGTGAGACGACTCTCACCCGGCTTCCGGCCCGCGGGGTCACCGGTGCGGATGTTCGGGCGCTGCAGTTCCAGCAGGTGGTGCGCGGGTACAAGGCCAGCGAGGTCGACTGGGCGCTGGAGCAGCTCGGCGCCGAGATCGACCGATTGCGCGCCCGGCTACCCGCCGACGACGAGGAACGGGCGGGCGTCGCCGAGTCGACGTGAGCCCGGTCGAGCGGCGTGGGCGTCGCTTCGTCGGGCCGACAGCCGCTTCCGGGCTGATGCGGGCGACCGGAATGGTAGCCGATCCTATCGCGGACTGTTCGACGACAAGTCGATGAATTGCCGGACTGTCGACCCGGTTTTCGGGCACCGCTACCCCCCGACCAGCACGATAGGGAAGAATGATCGCGTAGCTCACCGAGTGCCGGTGGGTTGGATGGATGTGAGATTCCGGAGGGAGCAGAGGATGGCGGCCATGAAGCCCCGCACAGGGGACGGTCCCCTCGAGGCAACCAAAGAAGGGCGCGGGATCGTGATGCGGGTTCCGCTCGAGGGGGGCGGGCGCCTGGTCGTCGAACTCACACCTGACGAAGCGGCGGCTCTCGGCGAGGAACTGCGGGGTGTGACCAGCAAGGCCTGACCCTGTATGCGGCCGCGGTCGCGCTGCTCGCCTGTCCGGAGTGTGGCGGTGACCTGGAGCTGATCGAGCGGGTACTGCGGTGTCCACGTCGGCACTCCTTCGATGTCTCCCGGCACGGCTACGTCCGGCTGGCAACCGGTGCCCCGACCCGGATCGCCGGCGACACGGCGGCGATGGTCGCGGCCCGGGAACGATTTCTGGCCGCTGGTCACTTCGCGCCGATCGCTGCCGCGGTACGCGCGGCAGCGATCGGCGACGACAGTCCGGTGGACAGTCGCATCCTGGAGGTAGGAGCCGGTACCGGCTATTACCTGGCCGACGTATTGACCGGGCTGCCCGGGGCGAGCGGGGTCGGGCTCGACGTCGCGACGCCGGCGGTCCGTCGGTTGGCTCGGGCGCATCCGCAGGCGGTGGCGGTGGCAGCAGATGTCCGGCGGCCGCTCCCGATCCGCTCCGGCGTCGTATCGCATGTGTTGTCGGTGTTCGCCCCCCGGCCGGTTGCCGAGCTGGCCCGCGTCATGGCACCGGGCGGCCGCTACGTGCTGGTCACCCCGACCGGGCGGCATCTGACGGAACTCATCGACGACTTCGCGATGATCCGGGTGGATCCGGACAAGCAGCGGCGCGTGGATGCTGCGCTGGCCTCGCTGTTCGCGCCGATCGCACGGCAACCGATCGACTTCTCGATGAACCTGGATCATGCGGACGTGGCGGCGCTGATCGGGATGGGCCCGTCGGCTCGGCACGGCGAACCGGAGCAGCGCTCGGCTCGGCTCGCCGCGCTGCCGGATCGGCTCGAGGTGACCGGCTCGGTCCAGGTCACCACCTTCCGTCGCGGGTAACGCACGAGCTGTCGCCATGGTGGGCGCTCGGCGCGGCACGTCGTTGTGCGCAGGAATGCGGTAAAGACGATAAATTGGGCGGTGTGAGGAGCCAGCCGCACGTGCTCGGAATCGTCCTCGCGGGCGGCGCTGGAAAGCGGCTGTACCCGCTCACCGCGGACCGGGCCAAGCCGGCAGTACCGTTCGGGGGCGCGTACCGACTCATCGACTTCGTACTGAGCAACCTGGTCAATGCCGGCTATCTGCGGATCTGTGTGCTCACCCAGTACAAGTCGCATTCGTTGGATCGGCATATCAGCCAGACCTGGCGGTTGTCCGGGTTCGGTGGCGAATACATCACCCCGGTACCGGCCCAGCAGCGGCTCGGCCCGCGCTGGTACACCGGCAGCGCGGACGCCATCCACCAATCGCTCAACCTCATCGCCGACGAGGAGCCGGATTACATCGTTGTCTTCGGCGCCGATCATGTGTACCGGATGGACCCGGCACAGATGGTCCGCCGGCACGTCGAAACCGGCGCCGGGGTGACGGTTGCCGGTATCCGGGTACCGCGCAGCGAGGCGACCGCGTTCGGTTGCATCGACTCCGACGAGTCCGGCCGGATCACCCAGTTCCTCGAAAAGCCGGCGCACCCGCCGGGAATTCCGGACGATCCCAACTCCACTTTCGCGTCGATGGGCAACTACGTGTTCACCGCGCGCACCCTGGTCGACGCGATCCGGGCGGATTCGGCGAGTATCGACTCCGATCACGACATGGGCGGCGACATCATCCCGGCGTTGGCCGACGCCGGTGCCGCGTACGTCTACGACTTCGCCGACAACATCGTCCCGGGCGAGACCGAACGCGATCACGGCTACTGGCGGGACGTCGGCACCATCGACGCCTTCTACGACGCGCACATGGATCTGGTTTCGGTCCACCCGGTGTTCAATCTGTACAACCGGCTCTGGCCGATCCGGAGCGCTGCCGAGAACCTGCCGCCGGCGAAGTTCGTGCAGGGCGGACTGGCACAGGAGTCGGTCGTCGGCGCCGGCTGCATCCTGTCGGCGGCGACCGTGCGTAACTCGGTGCTCAGCGCCAACGTGACGGTGCAGGACGGGGCAACCGTGGAGGGCAGCGTGCTGATGCCCGGAGTGCGGATCGGGCGCGGTGCGGTGGTCCGCCGGGCAATCCTGGACAAGAACGTCGTGGTCGGTGCCGGCGAGGTGGTCGGGGTCGATCTCGATCGCGATCGCGAACGATTCGCGGTCAGCGCCGGCGGGGTGGTGACCGTGGGCAAGGGCGCCCGGCTGATCGCCGAGTGAACCGACCTGCGGGTCAGCTGCGGCAGGCGCAGAGCAGCCCGTCGCCGACCGGGATCAACACACTGGTCAGTTCTTCGTTCTCGGCCACGGCGCGCGCGGCGGCCCGGATCGCCGCCACGGCCGGGTCGCGTCGGGTGGGGTCGGCCACCCGGCCGCCGAGCAGCGCGTTGTGGAACGCGATCACCCCGCCCGGCCGGAGCAACCGGACCCCGGCGTCCACGTAGGCCGGATGATCCGTCGGGGTGGTGTCGACGAACACCAGGTCGTAGGCCGAGTCGGCGAGCCGGGGCAGGACGTCGAGCGCGCGCCCGTTGATCAGCCGGGTGCGCTGGGCCGCGATGTCGCCCGAACGGAACGCCTGCCGCGCTGCCCGCTGATGTTCCGGCTCCGCATCGATCGTGGTCAGGACGCCGTCCGGACGCATTCCGTCGAGCAGCCAGAGCCCGCTGACCCCGGCGCCGGTGCCGACTTCGACCACCGCGCGGGCACCCAGCATCTGGGCGAACATGCTCAGCAGCGCGCCGACCGACGCCGGAATCGGGGTCGCGCCCAGTTCCGCCGCGCGTTCTCGGGCAGTGGTCAAGACCTCGTCCTCGCCGACCGAGGACTCCACGTAGCCGAGGATGCGGTCCGCGTTGTCCAGCTTGGTCGCCACGGTGCTGTTGTTCGCCACGATCTCGAGGCTATCCCGCCACGCATCGCGTTCGGGCGCGACCCGGCGACCGGTTCTCAGCTGCTGCTCAGGTTCCTCATACGCCGTCCATAACGGACTCGGACAGAGTAAGCCCTGCGCGTCACCGGATCACGGCGCGCCGGAACAATCCGGACAATCCGGTAGTTCCCTAGGGTAGCGGCGGCCACGGCGAGAGCCAGGCCGCAAGTGGTTCGGCGAACAGGAGGGCGGGACCGTTCACATGGTCGATGCGGGAAGTAAGTACGCCGAGATCTCCGACTACGAACTGCCGTCGGGTGCCGAAGGGGGAGCGTTGACCGGCACCGCAGCTTTCGATGCTACCGGCGAACGCTCGGCCATGCCGTCCTGGGATCAACTGGTCCGCGAGCACGCCGACCGGGTCTACCGGTTGGCCTATCGACTCTCCGGTGACGCCCAGGACGCGGAGGACCTGACCCAGGAGACGTTCATCCGGGTCTTCCGATCGTTGTCGAACTATCAGCCGGGCACGTTCGAGGGCTGGTTGCACCGGATCACCACGAATCTGTTTCTGGACATGGTGCGCCGCCGCAGCCGGATTCGGATGGAGGCGCTGCCCGAGGACTACGACCGGGTACCGGCGTCCGGCCCCGGCCCGGAGCAGGTCTACCACGATGCCCGACTCGATCCGGATCTCCAGTCGGCGCTCGACGCGCTTGCCCCGGAGTATCGAGCTGCGGTCGTGCTCTGCGATATCGAGGGTCTGTCCTACGAAGAAATCGGTGCCACACTGGGAGTCAAGCTGGGTACCGTGCGCAGTCGGATCCATCGTGGTAGGCAGGCATTGCGGGACCATCTGGCCGCGCAGGGCACGGTGGGGTACCGGACCGAGCAGAAGGTCGGGTGAAGCAGGAGGTACGGATGAGCGAGGACAGGGAGCGCGCGGCGTCGCGCCGGTTCCGCTCGACCGAGCACCTGTCCTTCGAAGCCGTCGCGGCGTTCGTCGACGGTGAGCTGACGATGACCGCGCATCTGCGGGCCGGGCACCACATCGCCGAATGCCCGGAGTGCGCCGCCGAGGTCGACGGGCAGCGGCATGCCAGTGGCGAACTGCGGCGGCTGCCGCAGGTCTCGATGCCGGCTACGTTGCTCGGAAGTCTGAACCAGATCCCGTACTGCGACGTCGACTGCGGTGCTGCCGAGGCCCCGGACGGTCGCCGCTGGTCGCGTCGTCGGCGCAAGTAGAGTCTGCCGCGTGGGAGTTCAACAGACCGAACCCGATGCGGTACCGACGAATAGCGGCCTGCGTCCGCCGGACGCGCCGGTGCTCGGGCCACGTCCGGTGTATCGCCCGGAGGTCGATTCTGCGACCTCACAGGTCTTCGGTCGACCGAACGGTACCGAGGGCTCGTTCGCCGCTGCCGACCGGCGGGTAGGCCCGGTGCCCGAGGTGCAGGTGCGGATACCGGACCCGATCCTCGCCGAGGCCTACCGGCGCCCGCCGGGCTCGGCCGAGATCATCCAGCGCGACCCCGACGGGGAACCCGAGTCGGCGGTCGATCCGGAACCGGTCGATCCGTGGCGTGATCCGGCCGCGCCGGCCCGGCTCGGCGCACCGGCGCTGGCGGCGCCGGCCCGGCCGATCCGACCGCCGGCGGAACGGCTCGGGGTGCGCGACGTGCTGTTCGGTGGCCGGGTCGCGCCGCGTGCGTTGGCCGTGCTGGCCGCGATCGCACTGCTGATCGGTGGTCTGGGTGGGTTGGTCGGTCGGCTGACCGCGGAGACGGCCGGTGACCTCACTTCGAAACGGGTCAGCCTCAGTCAGAACAGCCTGTCGAACGACGAGCCGCGGGGCCGGATCGCCGAGGTTGCCGATGCCGTGCTGCCGTCTGTGGTGACCATCCAGGCAAGCGTCGGCGACGAAGGCTCCACCGGCTCCGGAGTGGTCATCGACGGGGCCGGCTACGTGGTGACCAACAACCACGTGATCTCGGTCGCGGCGAACGATCCGACGGCCAAGTTGCAGGTGATCTTCTCCGACGGGACCAAGGTGCCGGGGCGGGTTGTCGGCCGGGATACCAAGACCGACCTTGCGGTGCTCAAGGTGGAAGCCAAGGATCTGACGGTGGCCAAGCTCGGCAAGTCCGGCGATGTCCAGGTCGGCGAAGACGTGATCGCGGTCGGCTCGCCACTCGGCCTCAGCAAGACCGTCACCGCCGGTATCGTCTCGGCGCTGCACCGACCGGTCCCGCTGAGCGGCGAGGGCTCCGATACCGACGCGGTGATCGATGCGGTGCAAACCGACGCGTCGATCAACCCGGGTAACTCGGGTGGTCCGTTGATCGACTTCGACGGCGACGTGATCGGGATCAACTCGGCGATCCGTAGCCAGAGTGGTGGCTCGGTCGGCCTCGGCTTCGCCATTCCGATCGATCAGGTCACCCAGGTATCGCAGGCGTTGATCCGGGACGGGGTGATGCACCATCCCGACATCGGGGTCAACGCCCGTACCGGCAAGGTGGTCAACGACACCACCAGCGGAGCGCAGGTGGTGAACGTCCGGGACGGCAGTCCGGCGCAGCAGGCCGGAATCGTCGAGGGCGACGTGATCGTGAAGGTCGGCGATCGAGTGGTGTCCGATTCGTACGAGTTGGTCGTTGCGGTCCAGCTGCAGCAGATCGGCACCGCGGTTCCGGTTCAACTGGTCCGCGACGGTCGCCTGGTCGACGTGCAGGTCACTCCGGTATCGGACTGACGGCCGGTCCGCGGCGGCGCCGGTTAAGCTGGTCGTCGTGTTCGGCAACATCGGCTGGGGCGAGCTCATGGTGCTGCTCGTCGCCGCACTCGTCATCCTCGGACCCGAGCGGTTGCCCGGCGCCGTGCGCTGGACCACGCAGTCGTTGCGCCAGGTTCGCGACTACGCCAGCGGCGCGACCCAGCAGCTCAAAGACGACCTGGGTCCGGAGTACGACGAGATTCGGAAGCCGCTTGCCCAGCTGAATCAGTTGCGGGGGATGACCCCGCGGGCGGCGATCACCAAGCACATCCTCGACGGCGACGACTCGATCTTCACCGGGAACTTCGACAAGCCGGCTTCGTTGCCGCCGGCAGTGCCGGCCGATCCGCCACGACGGCTGCCGAAGCCGTTGCTGCCGGGCGACGCGCCGCCGATCGACACCGACGCCACCTGACCGCCGGCCCGGTCAGGCCCGGCGAGTGGTGTCGATACCGAGCGACATCCCGGCGAGGCCACGGCGCCGCACCGACAACTGCTCGGCGATGGATCGCAGCGCGGCGCCGGCGGCGGATTCCGGTGCGGTGAGTACGATCGGCACGCCTTCGTCGCCCGACCTGGTCACCGCCGGGTCGAGCGGCACCTGGCCGAGCAGCGGCACCTCGGCGCCGATCACCCGGGTCAGCCGGTCGGCGACCGCCTGTCCGCCGCCGGATTGGAACACGTCCATCCGGGTGCCGTCCGGCAACTCCAGCCAGGACATGTTCTCCACGACGCCGACGACCCGCTGCCGGGTTTGCAAAGAGATAGCTCCGGCCCGTTCGGCTACCTCTGCAGCGGCCAGTTGCGGGGTGGTGACCACCAAGATCTCCGCGCTCGGGACCAGCTGCGCGATCGAGATGGCGACGTCGCCGGTACCCGGCGGGAGATCGAGCAGCAAGACGTCCAAGTCGCCCCAGAACACGTCGGCAAGGAACTGCTGCAGTGCCCGGTGCAGCATCGGACCGCGCCAGACTACCGGGGTATTGCCTTGGGTGAACTGCGCGATCGAGATCGTCTTCACCTCGTGCGCGGTCGGTGGAATGATCATCCGCTCCACCTGGGTGGGCCGGGCATCGGTGCCCAGCATGCGCGGAATCGAGTGTCCGTAGATGTCGGCGTCCAGCACCCCGACCGCGAGCCCGCGGGCGGCCATCGCCGCGGCAAGGTTCACCGTCACGCTCGACTTCCCGACGCCGCCCTTACCGGACGCCACCGCGTACACCCGGGTGAGCGAACCCGGCTGAGCGAACGGGATCACCGGCTCGGCGGAATCGCCCCGGAGCGACTTGCGCAACTCGGTTCGCTGCTCGTCGTTCATCACGTCGAGCTCAACCCGGACCTGACCGACTCCCGCGACGTCGGCGATCGCCCGGGTAACTCGGTCGCTGATCTCGGTCCGCATCGGGCAGGCCGCCGTGGTGAGGTAGATGCCGACGGTGACGCCGGCAGCCGGGTCGATCTCGATGCTCTTGACCATGCCGAGTTCGGTGATCGGCTTGCGGATCTCCGGATCGAGCACCTTCGACAAAGCAGTGCGGATGTCCGATTCGGCTGGAGCAGCGGGCATACCCTCGATCCTAGGGGTGCCCGGTCGGCGGATCAGATCTTGGGTGTCGAGTCGGGCGGCGGAACGACGCCGGTCGAGTAGGCCAACTCCCAGGCCATGACGTTGGCGACGTAGGCCATCGAATTGTTGTACCGCAGGATGGCTCGATTCTGCTGGGTGAGATCCCGCATGTCCAACCCGCCGTCGCACAAGTACTTGCCGGTGGTGAGCGCGGCGTCGAAGAGGTTCTGTGGGTCGACGACTCCGTCCCCGTTGCCGTCCGCGCCGTAGCGGTTCCAGGTCTCCGGCAGGAACTGCATCGGCCCGACTGCGCGGTCGTAACCGGACACCCCGTCCATGGCGCCGCCGTCGGTGTCGTGGATGACGTTGTTGCCGCTGAGGCTACCGTCCAAGATCGGTCCGAAGATCGGGGCGAGCAGTTCGCCGGCGCCGTCGGCCTTGCCGTTGTTCGCATGTGCCGACTCGACCCGGCCGATCCCGGCGACCAGCGTCCAGGGCATATGACAGTTCGGGTTTTGCGCCGCCAGGGTGCGCTCGGCCGCCTGGTAGGCGTCGATGTTCACCACCGGCACCGCCACCGGACTCGCCGCCAGGTCCGTCGGTAGCGGTGGTGACGGCGGGCTGACCGGTAGCGGCGGCGGTCCGTGGTCGACCAGCTCTGCCGCTTGCTTGACGCTGTGCAGCGGATCGGCGCCGGCCGCTGCCAAGACCGCCGTCGATGTGTCATGCACCGGATCGGTGACCGGTTGGACCGGTGCCGCGCCGAGCGTGGTCGACGAGACCGCGCCGACCAGACTTACCGGAACCAGCCCGGACAGCGCCCATGCGGACGTGCGTCCGGGCGTAGTTTTCTTACGATGCCGACCCATCTGGGTAACCTCCCTGCGACCCCGAACAGAGATCGTCCGTTACGGAACGGAGACAAGGCTACCTGATTTGAGACGACGCCGTTACCCGACTGTTATGGCCGGCTTCCGGGGCGTGCCGCGGCGATCGTGATAAAGCGCGCTGAGCCGGCTGTCATGCGGGTGGCCCGAACGGAATCGTCGGTAGATCGGTAGGCAGCGCCGGGAGGGTGATGCCCGGGACCGGGACGAACGGTTGCGGTTCGGGTGCTACGACGGCGGCGCTTGGTTGTGGGGCCATCGCCGGTGCCGGCATGGTCGGCAGGTTCAGTTCGGGTACCGGGGGCAAGGTCAGCTCCGGCAATGCGGGTAGCTGCGGCAGTTCCGGCAGGGCCGGTGCGGGGGCCGGTTCGGCCACCGGAGCCGGAACCGGAGCGGCTGGGACCGCCGGTGCAGCCGGTGCGGCCGGTGCCGGTTCGCCGACCACACCCGGCACCTGGACCGTCGGTATCGCCGAGCAGATCGGGGCGCAGGGGATCGGCGGCAGACCGGGAACCGTGATCATCGACGGCGACGGCGACGGCTCGGCGGTTGTGGTGCCGGGTTGCACCGCGGTGCCCGGCGCAGCTGCCGTACCCGGGGCGCCCGGCGTGCCGGGGGCGGCAGCAACGGCCACCGCCTGGGCCGGCGAGCCTGCCGCCCCGACGGCGGCGGCGTCGATCAACGGTCCGCCGCTGTCGACGGGGGACAGGCCGCCGGGCGCAACCAGGTCCGCGGACAGGTCCGGCATGGTGGGTGCGACGCCGTTGCGGTAGGACGCGGCCCAGCTGAGCACGTTCGAGGCATACGCCATCGAGTTGTTGTACCGGAGCACCGCGCGCAGTTCCTGCGATGGATCACGCAAGTTCATCCCACCGGCGCAGAGGTATTTGCCCGCTCCGAGGGCCGCGTCGTAGATGTTGTTCGGGTCGGCGGCGCCGTCTGCGTTGGCGTCGGCGGAGTAGGCCTGCCAGGTGCTCGGCAGGAACTGCATCGGTCCGAGTGCCCGCACCGCGCTGCCGTTGGCGGCGCGGATCACCTCGTTGCCGGCGAGGGTTCCGTCCAGCGCGGGACCCATGATCGGGTTGCTGGTGGTGCCGTTGACGTCGGCCTTGCCGCCGTTGGCATGGCCCGACTCGATCCGGCCGATCCCGGCCAGCAGGCTCCAGCTCAGGCCGCAGCTCGGTTCCGCGGCGGCCATTGCCAGCTCGGCGTTGCGATACGCCGCCAACACGTTCTCCGGAATCCCGAGGGCGCCGACGATGGCCGGGATCGAGACACCCCGCACCGGCGTTGCGACGGCCGGGAGTGCCACCGTGCTGCCGGCGGCGAACGGCACGATGCTGCCGGCCGCGAACGGCGTCGCACCGTCGGCCGGCGTCTGGCCGGCCGCGCGCAGCATGCGCGCCGGCTTCGGCTCCGCGGGCAACACGCCGACCCCGTCCGGCGCGGGTGCACCGGAATCGCGAAGGTCGACAGTAGACTCGGCAAGCGTGGCGCCGCCGGCTTGATCGATTGTTTCCGGACGCGCTGGACCCGCCGCGTCACCCGCTGCCGTTCCTGCCGTCACCAGCCCGGCAAGGACCAATGCGGATACCGTCACGGGGGCTCGGAGCTGTTGCATTCGGCCACCATCCCTGTCGCACAAACCACCGGAAGGGTGCCGTACGGTAAACACCGCGTCTACCCCGACGCCCACCCGGGAACCGCAACCAAGATTACATACCGGTGACATCCCGCTCGGCGAAATCGGTGAATCTCCCCGGCCGTCGCGCAGATTTCCCGCGACTCGCCGACCCAGCAGCCGAATGACCGGTCGAGTTCACTGCGTCAGCGGAATTGGCGCCCAGAAAGTCCTTCAAATCGTCCAATTCCCGGCGCAGATAGTCTCGAGTTGTTACCTCACCGAGAGCAATTCGCAATGCGGCAAGTTCCCGGGCCAGGAACTCGGTGTCGGCTTTGGTCTGCGCAGCCCGCGTCCGGTCTTCGTCGAGCGCGATCCGGTCGCGATTCTCCTGGCGATTCTGCGCCAACAGAATCAGTGGCGCCGCGTACGCGGCCTGGGTGGAAAACGCCAGATTGAGCAGGATGAACGGGTACGGGTCCCACTGCAGCCGGACCGCGAAGACGTTGAGCAGGATCCACACCACGACGAGGACGGTCTGCATCGCGAGGTAGCGGCCGGTACCGAGGAACCGGGCGATCCGCTCGCTGAACCGTCCCACCGCTTCCACGTCCCAGTCGAACCGGAACCGGGACTCGCGTGGGGTCTCCAGGCGCAGTCGGGTTGTCTGGGCATGGCTCAGCTGTTTGTCGCCGCGGGCACGGTCGCTCATGGGGTTATCATCGCCTGCCGGCTCAGTCCACCCGGGACTCGCCCGTGTCCGCGGCGGCCGCTCGATCCTCGTCGCGCCAGTCTTCGGGCAGCAGATGATCGAGCACGTCGTCCACGGTGACCGCGCCGAGCAGGTGCTCCTGGTCGTCGACCACCGGGCCGCAGACCAGGTTGTAGGTAGCGAAATACCTGGTCACCGTGGTCATCGGATCGTCCGGGGAGAGCCGGGGCAGGGCGGTGTCCAGCATGCCGCCGATCAGGCTGGCCGGGGGTTCGCGCAACAGATGTTGCAGGTGGGCGCAGCCCAGATAACGCCCGGTCGGGGTTGCGGTCGGGGGGCGCACGACGAAGACCAACGACGCGGCCGCCGGGGTGAGGTCCGGGTCGCGCACCCGGGCCAGCGCCTCGGCGACCGTGGTTGCCGGGGAGAGCACGACCGGCTCCGGGGTCATCAGGCCGCCCGCGGTGTCGGGCGAGTGTTCCAGGAGGCGGCGAACCGGCTCCGATTCCTCCGGATCCATCAGCCGGAGCAAGGATTCCGCCTCGGTCTCGGGCAGCTCGCCGAGCAGATCGGCGGCGTCGTCGGGATCCATCGCCTCGAGCACGTCGGCGGCGCGCTCCACCTCCAGCTGGCCGAGCAGCGACACCTGGTCGTCGTCCGGCAGTTCCTGCACGACGTCGGCGAGGCGCTCGTCGTCCAGCGCCAGCGCTACCTCCAGCCGTCGTTTCTCCGGTAGCTCCTGCAGCGCCCGGGCCACGTCCGCGGCGCGTCGGCCCTCGTACTGCTGCAGCAGTGCGGTCACCCCCTGTCCGGGGACGGCGAGCAAGCTCTGGGTCAAGCCCTCGACATGCTCCCAGGCCACCACATGCACCGCGGACCGCCGCAGCCGCCGCCGCTGCAGCCGCACCGCGACCCGGGAGACCACCCAGTCCCGGGTGCGGATCTGCTCCAGTCCCAGGTCCACGACCGTCATATCCTGGCCGTCGAGTTCCTCCAGGTCCGGGTCGTCGATCTGCACCCGGGAGTCGACCACCTGGGCCAGGACCAGGGTTTCGCCCGGGCGCTGCGCGAACCGACGCAGGCTGACCGTTCCGGTGTTCAGCGTCACCGAACTCGGTTCGATCGCGGTAACCCGCAACATCGGAACGAAAATTCTTCTCCGGGTGGGCAATTCGATGACCAAGCCGAGAGCTCGGGGCTGCTGTCGAGCGATCCGGATGGTGATCACCACGTCCCGGACCCGGCCGATCGACTCGCCGTCCGGACCCAGCACCACCAGGCCGGCCAGCCGGGCGGCGAACACCTTCGATGCAGCCACGCGACCAGGCTAGAAGATCGTCGTGCCGCACGTTCCGCAGCGCCCCGTAGCGGCGCCGAATCGGGCAGAATGGTCGTTATGAGCAATCCGCTGGACGGTCGGGCCCGAGGTGGCCCCAGCCTGCCGACTCCGCCGAGCGGCTGGCCCATCGGGTCGTATCCGACCTACGCCGAGGCGCAGCGCGTGGTCGACTTCCTGGCCGATTCGGAGTTCTCGGTCGAGGACGTCACGATCGTCGGGGTCGACCTGATGCAGGTCGAGCGGGTGCTCGGGCGGTTGACCTGGACGAAGGTGATCGGCGGCGGCATCGTTTCGGGGGCCTGGCTGGGCTTGTTCTTCGGCCTGCTGCTCGGCATCTTCACCGGCGGTTTTCTCGGCCCGCTGCTGGTCGGTCTCCTCGGCGGCGTCGTGTTCGGGGTGATCTCGACGTCCATTCCGTACGCGGCGACTCGTGGGCAGCGTGATTTCGCCTCGACCATGCAGTTGGTCGCCGGTCGCTACGACGTGTTGTGCGACCCGAAGAGTGCCGAGGCGGGCCGGGACATGTTGGCCAAGTTGGCGATCTGACCGCGGTGCGGGTCGGCCCCGACGGGTGCGGCTAGGATTCGACGATGCCGGTCGACGTCGTACTGAACACGAGCAAGGGTGACATCACGCTGGAGTTGGATCCGGACAAGGCGCCCAAGACGGTGGAGAATTTCCTCACCTACGCCAGGTCGGGGCACTACGACGGCACGATCTTCCATCGGGTCATCGACGGATTCATGATCCAAGGCGGCGGAATGACCGCCGATCTCCGGCAGAAGCCGGCTCCGAGCCGAGTGGAGAACGAAGCCAAGAACGGGCTTCGCAACGACAAGTACACGGTCGCCATGGCGCGCACCTCGGACCCGCATTCGGCCAGTGCGCAGTTCTTCATCAACACCGTCGACAACGATTTTCTCAACTACCCGGGCCAAGATGGCTGGGGCTACGCCGTTTTCGGCAAAGTTACCGACGGATTCGACGTCGTCGACGCGATCGGCAAAGTAGCTACCGGCCGACAGGACGTGCCGGCCGAGCCGGTGACGATCAACTCGGTCTCGGTGGGCTGAGCCGCCCGGCTGACGGGATGAGTGGGTGTCGGTAGATGTGGCCGCGGCGGTCCGCGCCCAGCTGATCCGCGAGTTCGGGGTAAGCGCGCCGGATTCCGCGTCGGTGACCTTTCTGGGTCTGGAGCCGATCGAGGTGCTGCGGTTCGCCGGCGATCCGGTCTGTTATGCCACGGTCGGCTGCGCCCGACATCCGATGACCGACCCGGCGGACATCCTGGCCGACCCGACCCACGGCCCGCGCGCCGAGCTGGTGCTGCGGCTGCGGGCCGGGGCCGATCTGGTGGGCCTGCATCGCAGTCTCGCCGTCCTCGCTGCCCTGCCCGCGGTGGAGGGCGTGGTGCTGCGCCCGGATGCCCTGCTGGATCTCGGTGAGCCGGTCTGGCGTGGTGCGCCGTTCACCGCGATGTTGACCGGCCGGAGCGGCCTGGCGGAGGTGTCGCTGCCGTCGCCGCTGGATCCGGTGCAGCTGCTCGAGGTGGTCCCGATCACGGCGACCGAGGCCGCCTGGGTCCGGCTCGAGGGCGTTCCCGCGCTGCGCGAAGCCTGGGCCGAGGCGGGCATCGATGTGCGCGACCCGAGCCGGGGCATGGCTCGGCGGTGAGCGCGGTTACAGCCAGTGCACCCGGTGGAAGACCAGATAGAGTCCGCCGCACAGGATTGCGATCACCGCGAGCAGCAGGTGGTAGCCGAAGGACAGATGTAGCTCCGGCATGTTGTCGAAGTTCATCCCGTAGATGCCGGCCAGCATCGTCGGCACCGCGGCGATCGCCACCCAGGCCGATATCTTGCGCATGTCCGAGTTCTGTTGCATGGCAACCTTTGCCAGTGCGGTGTCGATCAAAGCGCTGAGTGATTCGTCGAATTCGGTGATCCGTTCGGCGACCAGGGTGTGATGGTCGGCGACATCGCGCAGGTAGTGCCGGATCTCTTTCGGCACACCGAATTCGGTCGAGTGGCTGAGCCGTTGCAGCGGGCCGGCGAGTGGTCCGACCGACCGGCGTAGTTGCAGCACTTCCCGTTTGAGCTGGTATATCGGCTCGACGGCGCGAATCGGCGCGGGGGAGAACACGTCTTCTTCCAGCACGTCCACATCACGCTCCAGCCGGCCGGTGACCTCGACATAGGTGTCCACGACATGGTCGGCGACAGCGTGCAACACGGCCGACGGTCCGAGGGCGAGCAGGTCCGGGCGCGCCTCCAGCCGGCTGCGTACCCCGACCAGGCCGGTGTGCGCGCCGTGCCGCACGGTGATCGCGAAGTCCGGTCCGACGAACACCAGCACTTCACCGGTATGCACGATGTCGGACACCGTGTGCACATCGTGCTCGACGTACTGCACCGTCCGCAGCACGAGGACGAACAGGTCGTCGTACGGCGCGAGCTTGGGCCGCTGATGGGCCTGCACCGCGTCCTCGGCCGCCGGCGAGTGGATTCCGTAGCACCTGGCGACATCGCTCATCTGCCGTTCGTCCGGCTCGTGCAGCCCGACCCAGACGAAGCCGGACCCGCGTTCCCGAACGTTTGCCAGCGCTGCCGAGAAACCGAAACGGCCGGGCAGTCGACGACCGTCGACGTATACTGCGCAATCGACGACGGCCTGCGCCGCGGGCAGTCGAACCGGCGAATCGGCCGGTGCCTTTCCGGCCGTCCGCAGCGACGGCAGCTGGGGAAGCGACGGCACCGACCGATCCTACCGCCGCGCCTGGGAGACTGTCGCCTGTGCGCATCGATCTGCATACCCACTCCACGGCGTCCGACGGGACCGACGATCCGGCCGACCTGATCGGCAAGGCGGCTGCGGCAGGCCTGGATGTGGTTGCTCTCACCGATCACGACACCACCGCCGGCTGGGCTGCGGCCGAGGCGGCCCGTCCGGCCGGGTTGGCGCTGGTCCGAGGCATGGAGCTGTCCTGTGTCGGGGAGGGGGAGGACGGCCGACCGGTACCGGTGCATCTGCTGGCCTACCTGTTCGATCCGACCGCGCCGGCGTTCGCCCAGGAGCGGGCCCGGCTCCGCACGGAGCGGGTCGAGCGGTTTCGCGCGATGGCGGCGAAGATGCAGGCCGACGGACTGCCGATCGACGCGGACGCAATACTCGCCACGGTCGGTCCGGCGCCGGGCCGACCGCATCTGGCTCGCGCGCTGGTCACCGCCGGGGTGGTGTCGAGCATCGACGAGGCGTTCGCCGGACCGCTCGCCGACGGCGGGCGATACTACGTCGACAAGGCGGACACCCCACTGGACCGCGCGGTACAGATGGTTGCTACCGCCGGTGGGGTCGCCGTGATAGCGCATCCACGGGCTCGTCGACGGGCGCGATTGCTGTCGGTCGAGCACATCCGCCGGTTGGCCGGGGCAGGCCTGAGCGGGCTGGAGATCGACCACCCCGATCATCTGCCGGCCGATCGCGGCATGCTGACCGAGCTGGCCGACGAGCTCGACTTGATCCGTACCGGTTCGTCGGACTACCACGGCGACAACAAGACCGTTCGGCTCGGTGAATACCGCACGGCGGCCGAACAGTACGAGCGGATCGTGGACCGCGCGACCGGGGTTCCCGTGATCGCATGACCCCGGATGCGATGCGGTACGGGACCGCGTTGATCGTGTTGCTCCTGGTCATGGCCCCGCTCGGCGCGGCGGCGGAGTTGCTCCGGGCCGGTGGCCGACCGGCTGCCCCGGATCGGTTGCGGGTGGCCGGCCGGGCCACGCTCGTCTCGTTGATCCCGATCGTCGGGTTCGCGGTCGTCGGCCAGGTGATTCTGGCTTACCTGGACGTTGCGGTCCCGGCGATCGCCGGCGCCGGCGGTCTGGTGTTGTTGCTGGTTGCGTGGGATTTGCTGCATCGGCCGGATGCGGGCGAGCCAACCGGTCGGGACGGCGTCGGCGGGACGGCGTGGGCGATCCCCGGTGCTGTTGCGGCGGTGATCGTCTGGCTGAGTGCGGCCGACGGTAGACTGATCTCCTACTTGACCGTCGCTGCTGCGATTCTGACTGCTCATGCCGTCTATTTCGCGACACTCCGGTTTTCGGTGACGTTGCTCCGGCTGCTCGGTGTGGCCGGAATCAACCTGCTAGCGCGGATCGCCGGCGTGCTGCTCGCAGCGATCGCGGTGCAGCTGGTAGCCGACTCGGTCCGGGGATTCGTCGAAGGAGCATGACTTGAGCCTGATCCGAGGTTTGAGTGGTGCCGTCGCGGCCGGTGTCGTGGTGTTGGCGATCGTGGTGGTGGCAACCGCGTTCGTCGCCGACGCTCGGCAGTTCCCGGGCCCGGGCTGGGCCTCGATCACCTGGCATGTGATCGCGGCCGTCGTGGTGATCGGTTGCCAGCTGATTGCGGATCGTCGCAGCGGGGTCCGGACGCTGCTCCCGGTCGTCGCGGTGTTCGGGGTGACGCTGCTGCTGCTGTGGACCCAGTGGTGGGGTGGCTGACCGGGCCCGGGTCGGGCGTGTTCGCGCCGTCGGTGCACTACCCGGACCCGGCTGAGCCGGGTCGGAGCGGGAGTGAAATCGTGTCCTGCGTGACTGAAGCGCCGCACACCGCCCCGAGCTCGTCCGCGATGATCACCGACGAGGAAATTTTCGACGGTCACCTCGGCGGCAAGCTCTCGGTCGAGCTCACCGCACCGCTGCAGACGCAACGCGACCTGTCGATCGCCTACACCCCCGGGGTGGCTCAGGTGAGCCGTGCGATCGCCGCCGACCCGGCGCTGGTGCACCGCTACACCTGGACCGGTCGGCTGGTGGCCGTGGTCAGTGACGGCTCGGCCGTACTGGGCTTGGGCGATATCGGGCCGCGCGCCTCGCTACCGGTGATGGAGGGTAAGGCCGCGCTGTTCAAGAAGTTCGCCGGGCTGAACTCGATCCCGATCGTGCTCGACACCAAAGATCCGGACGAGATCGTCGAGACGCTGATCCGACTGCGGCCCAGCTTCGGCGCGGTGAACCTGGAGGACATCTCGGCGCCGCGCTGTTTCGAGATCGAGCGGCGGGTGATCGAGGCGCTGGACTGCCCGGTTATGCACGACGACCAACACGGCACGGCGATCGTGGTGCTGGCCGCGTTGAACGGTGCGGTGGCCGTGCAGGGCCGACCGATCGAGGGACTTCGAGTCGTCGTGTCCGGGGCGGGTGCGGCCGGCGTCGCGTGTACCGACATCATGCTGGCGGCCGGCGTCGCGGACGTCACCGTGCTCGACTCCAAAGGCATCATCAGCGCAGCTCGCGCCGATCTGAACACGGTCAAGGCCGAGCTGGCGCAGCGGTCGAATCCGCGGGGCCTGGTCGGCGGCGCGGCCGAGGCGCTGGCCGGCGCGGATGTGTTCATCGGGCTGTCGGCGGGCGTGATTGCGGAAGAGTTGATCGCGACGATGGCGCCGGACGCGATCGTCTTCGCCATGTCCAATCCGGATCCGGAGATCCGGCCCGAGGTCGCGCACAAGTACGCGGCGATCGTGGCGACCGGACGTTCGGACTTCCCGAACCAGATCAACAACGTGTTGGCGTTCCCCGGCGTGTTCAAAGGTGCACTGGATGCCGGCGCCCGCCGGATCACCGAGGGGATGAAGATCGCTGCCGCGGAGGCCATTCTGGACGTCGCGCGCGACGAACTGGCAGTGGACAAGATCGTTCCGTCGCCCCTCGATCCGCGGGTGGCGCCTGCTGTTGCCGAGGCGGTCGCGACGGCGGCCCGGGCAGCGGGAGTCGTCGGCTAGCGCTCGAGGTGGGGTTGAGTTCGGTGCGGCTGCTGGTTACCGCTCAGTAGACTCGGCCGCGATCGATCAAGGTGGCGGTGGAGGGAAGGTCGCGATGACGACGGCGGGCTATGTATCCCGAGTTCGAACCCTGGGGTCCGGGGTTCGGCAGGTTCCCGATGAACAGGCGCGAGAAGCGGTCCGGATTGCGCCGGAAACCGGCTGTCGCAGCATCGCCCCGGCCACCCGGCCGTCGACCGCAGCGACGGTGGCAGCATGACCGAGGACACCGGCATGGTTCTGCGCAGCGTCCGTGACGGCGATGTGGTGACCCTCACGCTGCATCGGCCGAAACAGCGGAATGCACTGGACGACAGTCTGATCGCCGCAATGCAGGAGGCGCTGGAGGGGGCCGCGGAGTCGACCGCCCGGGCCGTGGTGCTGACCGGCACCGGCGGTGCCTTCTGCGCCGGCGCCGACCTCACCGAGGTGTTCTCGGAACGGTTCACCGAACGGCTGTTCCGGCTGATGCACACCATCGACTCGATCCCGCTGCCGGTGATCGCCGCGATCAACGGACCGGCGATCGGCGCCGGAACCCAGCTGGCGATCGCCGCCGACCTACGAGTTGTCATGCCGGAGGCCTACTTCCAGATCCCGGCAGCCCGAATCGGAATCACCGTGGACAGGTGGACGGTGCACCGATTGTGCGCGATGGTGGGGCCCAGCCGGGCGCGTGGGATGTTGCTCGGCATCCAACAACTGCCGGCGTCGGATGCGCTCGCGTGCGGCTTCGCCAACCAGCTCGGTACGCTCGCCGACGCGCAACGCTGGGCGCAGGAGATCGCTGCACTCGCGCCGTTGTCGCTGCAACATCTGAAGCTCACGCTCAACGACGACGGCACCCGCGTGCCCGACTCGCCGGAGCAGTGGGACGGGTTGCTGCGGGCCTGGCGGAGTGCCGACGCGCAGGAGGCGCAGCAAGCTCGGGCCGAACGCCGGCAACCACGATTCACCGGTCGATGAGATCCCGGCACCGTCGCAGCGTCCACGTATCGTGGGTGCGGTGAATCTCCGACCTTCGATCGCCTCGATTGCCGCCACGGCCGGTCGCGCGATCGCTGTTGCCTCCGGTGCGGCCGGGCTGGCCTGGCTGTTCCGTGCAGCGTGGGAAGTCCCGTCCGCGATCGGCGCATCCGTGTCCGCGATCCAGCCCTACGCCGCCAGCGCGGTGAACTACCGGGATCGCCGGTTCCACAACACCGAGCCGAGTGCGCAACTGGCGCCGGGTTCGGCGCCGGGCCTGATCGGCGCCATGCTCACCCGCGGTTCCATCGGCCGGCCGAAAGGCCCGGTGCCGCTGGCTACCCCGGTGGTGCCGGCCGAGGCGGGAGCATTGGCCGCAACCTGGTACGGGCACGCCAGCGTGCTGGTCGAGCTGGACGGCCGCCGGATCCTGGTGGATCCGGTATGGAGCCGGCGGGTGTCGCCGTCCAGCTTGATCGGCCCGGCCCGGTTGCACCCGGTTCCGGCGCCGTTGGACTCGGTGCCGTCGCTCGATGCGGTGGTGATCTCGCACGATCACTACGACCATCTGGACAAGCCGACCATCTGTGCCCTGGCCGAGCAGCAGCGCATGCCGTTCGTCGTGCCGCTCGGGATCGGCGCCCACCTGCGTGGGTGGGGGGTTCCCGACGACCGCATCGTCGAGCTGGACTGGGGATCGTCCACCACCGTGGCCGGCGTCGCGATCAGCTGTACCGAGGCACGGCACTTTTCCGGCCGCGGTTTGCTCCGGAATACCACGCTCTGGGCGTCCTGGACGTTCGCCGGACCGGAACACCGGGTGTTCTTCGGCGGCGATACCGGCTACACCAAGGCGTTCGCCGATATCGGCGCCACCTACGGCCCGTTCGATTTCACGTTGCTGCCGATCGGGGCCTACGGCGCGCAGTGGCCGGATATCCATATGAATCCCGAGGAAGCGGTGCAAGCCCACGCCGACCTGAACCAGGGCGATCCGGGACACGGGACGCTGGTGCCGATCCATTGGGCAACGTTCGACTTGGCGTTGCATTCGTGGGCCGAGCCGGTCGAACGGCTGGTGGCGGCCGCGGCGGCGGCTGGTACCGAACTGACGTTGCCGCTTCCCGGGCAGCGAGTGGACCTGCTTCGACCGACCGAGTCGGAGCAATGGTGGCGTCGAGTCGGATGACTCGGGCCGTGATCGACGACAGGAGTGGCGATGAGCGGATTGGGTGACCTCGTGGGCAAGGCCCGGAACCTGGCCGAGCAGCACAAGGACCAGGTCGACCAAGCGATCGACAAGGCCGGCAATCTCGTCGATCAGAAGACCGGCGGCAAGTACTCGGGACAGATCGACAAGGCCCAGGACGCGGCCAAGCGCGCGGTCGACCGGCCGGCTGCGCCCGCCGAATCAGCTGCGCCGGCCGAGCCGGCAGGGTCCGCCGAATCGGCGGCGAAGTCCGAGCCGGCAGCGTCCGCCGAGCCGGCACCACCTGCGTCCTAGATCACATTGTTGCGCCCGGCCCGGCTCGGTGTCGTTCTGCTGATCGCCGTCGTCTCGGCGTGCACCGCTGATACCGAGGCGCCGGCCGATCGGTCCGACTCGGTGGTCGTCAGCACTGCCGGTCCACCGGTGGCCGCACCCGAGCACGGAACGCTGGTCGCCGCCGAGCCGGTCGCCGACGTGGATCGCCGGGTCGCCGCGCTCGGTGCGACCGCGCTGCGCCTGCGGTACCGCTCCACGTCCGGGGTGGACGGTTCGCCGGCAGAGGTGACCGGCATCGTCTTCGTCCCGGCCGGGCCGGCGCCGGCGGGTGGTCGGTCGGTGGTCACGGTGGGCCACGGCACCACCGGCGGTACCGACGACTGCGCACCGTCCCGATACCCGAACCTGCTCGGGTCGATCGATCTGGTGATTCCGCTGCTCGAGCGCGGTTATCTGGTGGCGGTCAGCGACCTCGACGGGCTCGGGAACGGCCGCCCGCACCCGTATCTCGAGCCGGATACGGCCGGCTACAACCTGATCGATATCGTCCGCGCAGCACAGGCTGCGGTACCGGAGACCTCGAATCGCTGGGCTGCGCTCGGTGAGTCACAAGGCGGACAGGCGTCGTGGTCGGCGGCGGAGCTGGCGCCGGGGTATGCGGCCGGGCTCGACTTCGTCGGCGCGGCCAACCTGTCGCCGGCCGCCGACGTCTCGCCGGTCGCCGAACCGGGCACGGTACTCAGCGTGCCGCAGCAGATGTTTCTTCCGCTGATCGTGTCGGGGCTGGCGGTATCGCACCCCGAACTGGACCCGGACGCTTATCTGCACGGCGCGCTGTCCGCCCAGCGCGAAGCCCTGGTGAGCTGCACGACACCGGCGGCCGCAAACAAGATCGATATAGCGTTGGGCCTCCGCCCGGCCGACAGCGAGCCGCGTACCCCGCAAGACCGGGCGCGGATCGGGACGTGGTTGCGGGACCGAGCCCTGCCGAAGCGACCCGCGGGCGGTCCGATGCTGGTGTTGATCGACGAGCGGGACAACATCGTGCGTCCGGAATGGACCCGGGCCGCGGTCGAGCGCGCCTGCGCGCTGGGCGACGTGATCGAGCTGCGAAGCCGACCGGACGGCCTGCACGCCGATCCGCGGGATGTTCCCGTTGCCGTCGACTGGGTCGCCGATCGATTCGATGGGGTCGTGGCGAGCACCACCTGCCCGAGTCGCTGATCGTGCCTACAAAGCCTGCCAGACGGGCTGTACCTAGCAGCAGTTAATTTATAGTTATCGTACCTTTGGTTCGTAGAGCAGTGTTTATGCCGGGTGTGACGCTGCCGGTGTCGACGTGTCGCAACACCCCGGGTACGATCTGCGCACTTCGTCTGTGTGGTCGACGTGATGTGTTCTCGGGCACGTTCGGCGTCGGCCGGAGAGGACCGAAATGCGCTACGGGCACGGCGGCACGCTGCTGCGGGCCAAGGACCGACCGGCGTGGCTGAAGCTGGCCTTGCTCGGGGCGGCGTTGGTGCTGCTGGTCGGTGGCGGCCTCTATGCCACTTATCGCATCACCAGCGGATGTTCCGAGGTTCGGACCTATTCGCTGGCAGTAGACCCGAGTATCGAGCCGGCGGTGGCGAAGGTGATCGACCGGACCCCGGTCGAGGATCTGGGTTGCGCGGCGCTGCAGGTGAGTTCCACCCCGTCCGCGGTGGTGGCGACCGCGCTGGATCGCCCGGGCGCACCGGCGCTGTGGATTCCGGACTCCAGCGTGTGGGTGACCTCGGCGGGTCGGCATTCCGGCCAGCTGATCGACGTCGCCAACCAGTCGGTGGCGACGTCGCCGGTCGTCGTCGTGGCTCGGGACAAGGACCGACCGACGCTGCCGACCTGGCAAGACACGTTGCAGACGCCGGGCATGGCACTCGGTGATCCGCTCAGCGAGAGCGCTTCGGTCGGCCCGATCGTCGGGGCCCTGGCCGAGCTGGAACTGGGTAAGAACACGCCGGACCGGTTGTCCGCGGCGCTGATTCCACTTGCGCAGGCGCAGGCTGCGAATCCGGATGCGGCGGCGCTCGACCGGCGACTGGCCGAGGTCCAGAGTCGTGGTGGGCTCACGGTCGCATCGGAGCAGCAGCTGGTGCAATACCTGCGGGGAGTGCCGGATGCCGGCCTGGTCGGCGTGGTCCCGGCAACCGGTACGGTCGCACTCGACTATCCGATCGCCGTGACCGAGCCGGCCGGCCCGAATCACGATGCGGCGAAACCGGTGGCTGCGGCGCTGGCTGCGGCGCTGGCCGGTGACGACGGTCGTGCCGCGCTGGCCGAGGCGGGCTTGCGGACGCCGGACCGGTCCCCGCTCGCCGACGGGCGTGGTGTCGGGCAGGTGAACCTGCTCGGTGCGGTCGACCCGGCTCTGCTGGAGACAACCTTGCGCGGCTATGCGGCTGTTGCCTTGCCCAGCCGCGGCATCTTCGTCGTCGACGTATCCGGGTCGATGGCCGCCGACGCCGGTGGCGGGAGCCGGATCGACCTCACGGTGCAGGCCGGCGATCGCGGACTCGCGTTGTTCCCGGCCAACGCGCAGCTCGGTCTCTGGGCGTTCTCCACCGATCTGGACGGGATCGGCCAGGACTGGCGGGAGCTGGTACCGGTCCGCAGACTGGATGCGTCGGTCGACGGAACCACGCAGCGTGAGCAGCTGCAAGTGGCCAACCACACGCTGCCGAATCTGGTCTCGGACCGGGGAACGGGCCTGTACGACTCGGTCCTGGCGGCGTGGCGCCGGCTGAAAGACGGCTGGGATCCGCGGGCGTCGAACGTGGTGGTGCTGGTCACCGACGGCGCCAATCAGGATGCGAACTCGATCACGCTGCCGGAACTGCTGGACACCTTTCGGCGCGAGCAGGACCCGTCGAAGCCGGTGAAAGTGATTGCCATCGGCATCACCGAGGATGCCGACGCGGGCGTATTGCAGCAGATCGCGAGCGCGACCGACGGCACCAGCTACATCACCCGCAACCCGGCCGAGATCGCCAATGTGTACGTGAACGCGACCCGCGCTCGGGCCGCCGGAAACTGACCCGTCGGATCGAGCCGATGATCGTTCCTACTCGAGTACCCGGACCCCGGTGGTGTCGGCGAGCCAGCTCTTGGCGAACCGGTCGAGCGTGCCGTCCTGATACAGCGACTCCAGCGCGGCAGACACGCATTCGGTCAGCCGGCTGTCCTTCTGCAGCACCAGACCGAAGAACTCGCTGACGTCGTTCGGCCGGGGAAACTGGCCGACCAGGACGCTGTTCGGGATATCGTGCCCGGCGATCTGGAAGCCGGTGGGGATGTCGACCACCAGTGCATCGATCCGGCCGTCGATCAGCGCGGCCTTCGCGTCGTCGGTGGTCGGAAACGGGATGGCGGCGGCCGGATGGATGGTGTCGGTCACCGCGCTGAGGCTGGTGCTGTTGTCCGCGGCGCCGAGCCGGAACCCGCCCAATTCGGCCAGGGTGGTCGCCCGGGCCGCCGGTGAACCGGACAAGGCGACGACCGCTTGGGCGACTTGATAATACGGCGCCGAGAAGTCGATCGCGGCGCGGCGGCTGTGTTCTATCGTGACCTGGTTGATGTCGAAGTCGAAGTCCTTGGGGCCCGGCTCCAGTGCGCTGGTGAACGGCACCTTCACGAAGGCCACCTGATCTCGGTTGTACCCCAACCGCTCCCACACGGCCTGGGCGACCGCCCCCTCGAATCCCCGGCCGTTGCCCGGATCGTTGTCGACGAACCACGGCGGATAGGCCGGATCGTCGGTCGCGATGGTCAGCACACCCGGATGCACCGACTTGCCGCTATCCGGGCCACAGTTCATCTGGGAGGTGATCCGGCCGGCCGGATCGCTCGTCGAGGACGACTCGGCCGGTGGAGCGGGATCTGCCGCGCAAGCGGCAGCCAGCGAACCGGCCAGCGCCAACATGATGGCGCCACGCCGTACGCGGAGGACAGGCCGGGTGAAGGGCACTGCATTCATCTTGCCCGGCCGAAATGTGTCGGGCAAGGTTTGTCTATGCCGACCAGTCTGACCTTCGGCGACAGCCGAGTGGAGCTGACCAACCTGGACAAGGTGCTCTACCCGCTGACCGGGACCACCAAAGCCGACGTGATCGACTACTACGTGCAGATAAGTGCGGCGATGCTACCGCATATCGCCGGTCGTCCGGTCACTCGCAAGCGGTGGCCGAACGGGGTGGATCAGCCGGCGTTCTTCGAGAAGAATCTGGCCCCACACGCCCCGACCTGGCTGGAGTGGCGGACGATCCGACACAAGGCCCGCGATACCCGCTACCCGGTGGTAACCACACCGGCCGGGCTCGCTTGGCTCGGCCAGCAGGCCGCGCTGGAGGTGCACGTGCCGCAGTGGCGTTTCGCCGGGGACGAGATCGGCTCCGCGACCCGGCTGGTCTTCGATCTCGATCCGGGGGAGGGCGCCGGACTCACCGAGTGCGCCGAGGTGGCGATCGCGGTTCGGGACATGGTGGCCGAGATCGGACTCGTCGCCTACCCGGTTACCAGCGGGAGCAAAGGGATCCACCTCTACGTGCCGCTGGATCGGCGGCTGTCCCCGGACGGCGCCTCTACGGTTGCCCGCCAGGTCGCCACAAATCTGGAGCTCCTGCATCCCACGCTGGTGACGGCGACCATGGCCAAGGCGGTGCGCACGGGGAAGGTCTTCCTGGACTGGAGCCAGAACAGCCCGGCGAAGACCACCATCGCGCCGTACTCGTTACGCGGCCGGCCGCGGCCGACGGTCGCGGCACCGCGTACCTGGGCCGAGATCGAAAATCCCGCACAGCTATCGCACCTGGAGTTCCCCGAGGTGCTGGCCCGGGTCGCGAGCGACGGCGACCTGCTCCACGCGTTGGATCCGCCGCTGTCGTCGGGCGCGGGAATTCCGGCTGGGTCCGGCCCGGACGCGCTCGCCGACTATCGCGCGAAACGCGATTCGCGTCGGACGCCGGAGCCGATACCCGCCGCCGTCCCCACCCCGGGCGCCGACGATCGGTTCGTGATCCAGGAACATCACGCCCGCCGGCTGCACTACGACCTGCGCCTGGAACGCGACGGCGTGCTGGTGTCCTGGGCGGTCCCCAAGGGGGTGCCCACGTCGGGGACCCGGAACCGGCTGGCCGTGCGGACCGAGGATCACCCGTTGGAGTACCTGACCTTCCACGGGTCGATCCCGCGCGGGGAGTACGGCGGCGGTGAGATGACGATCTGGGACACCGGCCGGTACGCGACCGAGAAGTGGCGACTCGACGCGGGGGAGGTGATCGTGACATTGCGGGGCGGGCGGGTCGACGGACGGTACGCGCTGATCCGGACGGGCGGGAAGAACTGGCTGATGCACCTGATGTCGCCTCGAAACGAGCCGGCGAAAGCCGCCGCCGATCCGAGCGCTGCCGAGGAGAACGCTGCCGACGAGAGCACTGCCGGTAGCACCGAGGCCGAGTTGCCCCGCAGCCTCGCGCCGATGCTCGCCACCGCGGGTTCGGTCGCCGAATTGCCGGCCGACGGGTGGAGCTTCGAAGCGAAATGGGACGGATACCGGTTGATCGTCGAGGTCGACCGCGGCGCGCTCACCCTGCGCAGCCGGGCCGGCAACGTGGTCACCGATCGGTACCCGGGCCTGGGCGAACTGGCAGCCGCGCTGGCCGAACATCGGGTGGTGCTCGACGGCGAGGTCGTCGTGCACGATCCGCGCGGCCGGCCCGACTTCGAGCTCTTGCAGGCCGACGGCACCCGGGCGCAGTTCCTCGCCTTCGACGTGCTGTACCTGGACGGCACGTCCCTGCTCGACAAGCGTTACCGCGACCGGCGCCGAATACTCGAGGCGCTGGCGACGGCGGTTCCGGCGCTGACCGTGCCGCCGCAGCTTACCGGGACCGGCGCGCAGGCATTGGCGGCCAGTCGCGCCGCCGGTTGGGAAGGTGTCGTCGGGAAGCGGAACGACTCGGTGTACCTGGCGGGCAAACGCAGTCCGGACTGGCTGAAACACAAGCATTGGCGCACCGCCGACGTGGTGATCGGCGGTTGGCGGCGGGGCCGGGGAGCGCGGGCCGGCACCCTCGGGGCATTGCTGGTCGGCGTGCCGGACGACGCCGGCGTCCGGTTCGTCGGTCGGGTCGGCACCGGCTTCACCGACGCGGCGCTGGCCGATCTGGCTCGACGGCTCGCCCCGCTGCGCCGCTCGACCAGCCCGTTCGTCGGTGAGCTGCCGGCCGACGATCGTTCCGATGCGGTCTGGGTGGACCCGCGGTTGGCCGGGGTGGTCCGCTTCGCCGAGTGGACCGGATCGGGTCGACTGCGCCACCCCTCGTGGCGCGGTCTGCGCGACGAGCGGGCGGCGGCGCCCGGTCAGCCGGACGACCCACCGAGCACCAGGTAAAGCCACAACTCGAACCCGGCGACGGCGATCAGGCCGGTCAGTGCCACCGCATCACGCCAGGTCGGTCCGCGGACCGCAGCGGTCAGTTGCCCGGTCCCGCCGCGCGCCGTGATCGCCTCACCCAGCTCGCCGGCGCGCCGCGTCGCCACCGCGAGTGTGGCCGTGGCCAGGTCGGCGAGCAGCGTGTTCCGGCCGGTCCGGTCGGCCCCGCGCGGTCGCAACCGGCGCGCGGCGCGCAGTAGTCGCAGTTCGTCCACCAGCAGGGGCAGCCCGCGCAGGCACAGCGCGATGGTGACCGCCCACTCGTCGACCGGCAGCCGCAACCGGCGCAGCGGCGCGGCCAATGTGGCGAACGCCGGCGCGACCTCGTTCAGCGGAGTGGTCCAGACGATCAAGAATCCCGAACCGACCAGCAGGAGGCCCAAGGCCACCAGCCGGGCGTAACTCGACACCGCGTCGAGCCCGGCCGGCAGGTAGATCAGGCCGTACCCCAGCAACACTGCCCAGAACCACCAGCGCAGCCGGGGCAATGCGGTGAGCGGAATCCGCGCCGATACGCAGATCGATACGAAACAGGCAAAGGTGATCCCGAGTACCGGCCAGATCGGGAACCAGACAAGCGGCAGACCCAGCACGACGACGCCGATCAGCTTGGTACCGGCCCACAGCCGATGCACCACGCTGGTTCCCGGCACCTGCCGGAGCAGAACGGTACTCATGAGCCGGCTCGGCCGACGGTACTCATGAGCAGCTCCGGTTCGGCGGCGATCCGGCCCGACTCCAGCCGCACCGTTCGGTTACAGATCGGGGTGAACTCGTCGATGTCGTGCGAGATGATCACCATGGTGAGCCCGCCGGCGTGGAGCCGGGCCAACAGCGCGACGATTTCGGCCCGGCCGGCCGGGTCGAGTCCGGCCAGCGGCTCGTCGAGCACGACGATCTGCGGCTGGGCGGCAAGAATTCCGGCGAGTGCGACTCGGCGGGCCTGACCGCCGGAGAGCTCGTCGATCGAACGGCCGGCCAGGGCACGATCGAGCCCCACCGCGTCGAGTGCGCGGCCGACGGCACCGGATCCCGGGTTCAACCCCCACGACGCGATCTCGGCCCCGACGGTGCGCCGCTGCAGCTGCAGCCGCGCATGCTGGAAAGCCAACGCGACTCGGCCCACCTGCCGCGCGATCGGTTTTCCGGCGAGCTGGCAGCTGCCCCGGTCGGGCGTGATCAGGCCGGCCATCACCCAGGCCAAGGTCGACTTGCCGGATCCGTTGTCGCCGATCACCAGTACCGCCTCACCGCGGCACACGCTCAGCTCGAGTCCGCGTAGCGCGGGCGCAGCCCACGGGGTGCCGGAATCGTAGGTGTAGTGCACATCGTGCAGCACGAGCAACGGCTCGCCGGTACCGCTGCTCGGCCGGGCCGGGACCGGTGGCGCTGCCGGGATCGGGAGCCACCGCGGGGGACTGTCCACGACGGTGCCGTCACGCAGATGGATCACCCGGTCGGCCGCCGCCGCGTCCGCCGCGTGATGGGTGATCAGGACCACCGTGATTCCGTGTCGGGCGGGGAGTGCGGATAGCAGCGCCACCAACTCGGCCCGGCCGCGCGGGTCCAGCATCGCGGTCGCCTCGTCGGCGATCAGCAGGGCCGGTCGACGGGCGAGTGCGGCGGCCACGGCGAGCCGCTGCAGCTGGCCGCCGGACAGCGTCGTGGTCTGACGATTCCCGAGGCCGCCGAGGCCGACCTCGGCGAGTAACCCGTCCACATCGGTATCGGTGCCGGGCGGCAGGCCCCACACCACGTCATCGGCGACCAACACCCCCAACGTCTGGCTTTCCGGTCGTTGCAGGACGACACCGGTGCCGCCGGCCTGGCCCAGCCCCGCAGCGCCGGGACGGGCGACGGTGCCGGCGGTCGGCTGGCGGCCGGCCAGCACCCGGGCCAGGGTCGACTTGCCCGACCCGTTCGAGCCGACCACCGCGAGGAATTCGCCGGTCCCCACCGTCAGGTCGACTCCGCGCAACGCCTCCACCGCACTGCCCGGATAGCGGTACCGAACTCCGGCGAGCTGGATCGGCAGCGGGTCCACCGGTCGGTCGTCGGGCGGCGCGGCCAACCGATCGACGCCGGGGAGCCAGGTCAGCCGGTCCAACACGGCACCGAGTACCGCCCAGGCCACGATCGTGGCAAGGACGAAGAACAGCGCTACCGAACAACCGATCCAGGCCCACCACCAGTGCAACAGGGTCTCGGTCAGCTCGGTGAATCGCGCCGCCGACTCGGCTCCGCCGGGCATCTTTTCGGTGATCGCGACGATCCCGGCGACGCTGTTGCGGATCGAGTCGAGCAGCAGCGTCCGGCTTTCGCTGAACAGCAACAACATGCCCACTGCGAACAGCCCGTGCGATATACCCCCGAGGATCGCGTAGCCGAGCATGGTGAGGGCGCCGCGCTGTTGCCGCCGCACGCTGCCGATGATTCCGCCCAACACTGCCGCGCTCGCCACCGTGGCTGCAGCCAGCGCGCCGGCCGCCACGTAGGCCGAGACGGCCGCGGCCACCGTGGTGGCCACGATCGTGCGGGCGCGATACCGTACGGCCACGATCCCGAACGGGACCGGCTCCAGCAGCTGCAATACCCCGGCGAACGGGACGACCGACGCGACCACGGCCAGCGCCACCACCAGACCGCCGAGCACTGCGCCGGTGGCATACTCCACCGGCCGCAGCGGTCCGGTGCCCCGCGGCTCGGCTCGGTCGGTCACCCGGTCCAGTGTGCCAGTGTCGGATCGGCACCCCGGTGCCAGTGTCGGATCGGCACCCGGTGCCAGTGCCGGATCAGGACCGCGGCGCCAGTGCCGGATCGAAGGCGTTCTCGGTGAATCGCTTCGACACGGTACGGAAATGCGTCGTGAGCCGGCCGGTGTCGTCCACGACGTGAAAGGCGAGTGCCGGTGGCGAGGTGTAATCCACCATCGGGCACTCTCGGGTTTCCCACTGCGGGGCCAGGATGGAGGCCACGCTCGGCCCGATCACCAACGGGACGCCGGCGAACACCGTGGTCGCCGGGGTATGCGCGTGCCCGCAGGCGACGCCGACCACCCGGCCGCTGCCGGCCAGCAGGTCGGCGAACTGCTCGTCGCCGACCAAGCGGATCGGATCGACCAACGGGCTGAACAGGCGAACCGGGGGGTGATGCAGGAACACCATCACCGGCCCGCTGCCGGCGGCCAACGCGTCGGCCAGCCACGCGTAGGTCTCGTCGGTGAGCGCTCCCCAGGACTGGCCCGGTACCGAGCTGTCGACCAGCAGCAAGGTCAGCTCGCCCACCTGGTGGATCTGGTTGATCGGCCCGGTGCCTTCGCTGCCGAGGAGGACTCGGCGCAACGCGTCGCGGCTGTCGTGATTGCCGGGCATCAGGTACACCGGATGGCGGCTCGGCAACAGCTGTCGGGCGAGCTCGTATTCGGCCACCGCGCCGTGATCGGCGATGTCGCCACTGACCACGACGGCATCGATCCGGCCGGGGATCGCATCGAGGTAGGCCGCGACCCGCCGGGTTCGTTCGGTGTTGCGTTCGCCGAGGTCGATATGCGTATCGCTGACCTGAGCCAAGACGATCATGTGCGCTCTCCTCGGCGGTCGCTTCCGAGCTCCAGAGTAGGCCACGCCATCGTCGTGGTACCGACATCAGGCCTGGTTGGTCGCTGCCTCGTCGACGTAGCGGGGGAAGACCGGGCTCGGCGCGGGGAGCGGCGCGCCGGGTGGGAGCAGGTTGCCGAGATCGTCGAAGGTGCGGCGATCGGTCGGTACGCCGAGCAGATCGAGGATGCGGGTGGCGGAGTCGGGCATGACCGGCTGCAGCAGCGTGCCCACCACCCGGAGCACGCTCAGGGTGAGGTACAGCACGGTCGCCATGCGGGCGGGGTCCGTTTTGCGCAGCACCCAGGGTTGCTGTCGGGAGAAGTACCGGTTGGTCTCGCCGAGCACGGACCAGATCGCTTCCAGCGCGAGATGCATCTGTTGTGCATCGAACTCGTCGCGGCATCGGGCGAGCAGACCGTGCGCGGCGGCCAGCAGTGCGTGGTCGTCGTCGGTGTATCTACCGGGCGTGGGTACCACGCCGGCGCAGTTCTTCGCGACCATCGTCAGTGACCGTTGCACCAGGTTGCCGAGTTCGTTGGCCAGGTCCGCGTTGATCCGGGTGACGATCGCGTCGTGGCTGTAGTTGCCGTCCTGGCCGTAGGAGATCTCCCGGAGCAGGAAGTACCGCACCTGGTCCAGGCCGTAGTCGTCGACGAGCGTGCGGGGGTCGACGACGTTGCCGACCGACTTCGACATCTTTTCGCCCTTGTTGTAAAGGAACCCGTGCACGAACACCCGCTCCGGCGGTTCGATCCCGGCCGACATCAGGAACGCCGGCCAGTACACGCAGTGGAAGCGGATGATGTCCTTGCCGACGATGTGCAGGTTCGCCGGCCACAACCGGCGGAATCGGTCCGACCCGGTGTCCGGGTACCCGGCACCGGTCAGGTAGTTGGTCAGCGCATCCACCCACACGTACATCACGTGGTCCGGGTCGTCCGGTACCGGAATGCCCCAGTCGAAGGTGGTCCGGGAAATCGAGAGATCCTTCAAACCGCCGGAGACGAAGCTGATCACTTCGTTGCGCCGGGTTCCGGGCGCGATGAAGTCCGGTTTGCGTTCGTACAGATCGAGCAGGCGATCCTGATAGGCCGACAGCCGGAACGTGTAGTTGGACTCTTCGGTCCAGGTCACCGGGGTGCCGGTCTCGGTCGCCACCCGGCTGCCGTCCTCGGTCAGGCTGGTTTCGTTCTCGGTGTAGAACGCCTCGTCGCGCACCGAATACCAGCCCGCGTAGGTGTCGAGATAGATATCGCCGGCGTCCTGCATCGCCTGCCAGATGGCGCTGCAGGACCGGGCGTGATCCGGATCGGTGGTGCGGATGAACCGGTCGTAGGAGATGCCGAGCTGCTCGTCGAGTCGCTGGAACACGTCGGAGTTGCGCGCGGCGTACTCGGTGACCGGGATCCCCGCCCTGCGTGCCGCTTGCTGCACCTTCTGCCCGTGCTCGTCGGTACCGGTCATGAAGAAGACGTCGTATCCGTCCAGCCGCTTGAACCGGGCTATCGCATCGGCGGAGATGTATTCGTAGGCGTGACCTACGTGCGGTGCCCCGTTCGGGTACGCGATGGCGGTCGTGAGGTAGAAGGGAGGCTTGGCTGCGTTCTCCATGGTGTCGTTACTCTATCGGCGTGGCCGAACGCTCCGCAGGCGCACGCGACCGTGCGTCCAAGCCCGCCCGACCGGCGCCGCCGGAGCCGTTGTCGCCGCTGTTCGACGCGCATACGCACCTGGACGCCTGCGGTGCCGTCGATGCGGCCGGGGTTGCCGAGATCGTGGATCGGGCGGTTGCGGTGGGTGTGGGCCAGCTGGTCACGGTCGCCGACGATCTCGACTCGGCCCGCTTCGCGGTCGCCGCAGCGCACTGGAATCCGCGGGTACTCGCGGCGACGGCGATTCACCCGACCCGCGCCGACGCCCTCGATGCGACAACCCGGGCCGAGATCGAGCGGTTGGCCGGCGATCCGCGGGTGGTGGCGGTCGGGGAGACCGGCTTGGACTACTACTGGCTGGATCGGCTCGACGGTTGCGCCGGTGTGTCCGCCCAGATCGAGGCGTTTCGTTGGCACATCGACCTGGCCAAGCGCCTCGGCAAGCCGCTGATGATCCACAACCGCGAGGCCGACCACGACGTGCTCGCAGTCCTCGCCGACGAGGGTGCGCCGGACGTGGTGATCTTCCACTGTTTCTCCTCGACCGCGCCGACCGCGCTGGCCTGCGTCGACGCCGGCTACGTGCTCAGCTTTGCCGGCACGGTGAGCTTCCGTAATGCGCAGGAGCTGCAGGAGGCCGCGAAGCTGGTGCCGGCCGACCAGCTGTTGGTCGAGACCGACGCGCCGTTTCTCACCCCACACCCGTTCCGGGGCGCCCCGAACGAGCCGTATTGCCTGCCGTACACGGTCCGGGCACTCGCTGCCGTGCGCGGCGAAGACCCGGCCGAGCTGGCCCGCGCGGTCACCGCGACCGCGCGCCGGGTCTACCGCTCGGCCGGCCCGCCACCCAGCGAAGATCCCGCTCCCGGACCGGGCTGACCGCAGCCGGGGTTGTCGCAACCAGACCGATCCGTTATCGTGCTGTGATCATGTCGGCGTTGCATCGGATCAACAGGGCGCGGTCTCCGTTGCTCTACTCCGCGGTCGCGGGAACGTTGGCGACGCTGACCGCCGGCGGTGGATTGGCCATCGCGCAACACAAGAACGTGACCGTCGAGCTGGACGGCGAGTCGATCCCGCTCAGCACGATGCGGCGGGACGTGGCCGGCGCGTTGGCCGCGGCGGGGTATGAGATGCGCAGCGGCGACGTGGTGTCCCCGGCCGCCGACGCCCACATCGCCGACGGCGACACCATCGCGCTGCGGCGGGCGCGCGAGGTCGCACTCACCGTCGACGGACGGACCCGAGCCGTGTCGACCACCGGACTCACCGTCCGAGAAGCTTTGGACCAGTTGCACATCGCGCCCGAGGTCTGGACCGACCGGCCGCGCGACGAGCAGGTTCCGCTGCAGGGCGCAGCACTCACCGTGCTGACGCCGCGATCCGTGACCGTCACCGACGGCGCGGGCACCCCGATTCAGGTGCGGGTGGCCGCACCGACCGTGGGTGATCTGCTGGCGACGCAAAACGCGCCGCTGGTGCAGGACGACAAGGTCGAGCCGGCGGCGAGCGCACCGCTCACCGACGGCCTCCAGATTGTGGTGACGCGTAACCGCGTCGAGAACAGGGTCGAGACCCTTCCGGTGGATCCGCCGGAGCAACTCATCCAGGATCCGACATTGAACATGAGCCGCCGCGTGGAGGAACATCCTGGGACGCCGGGGGTTCAGGATGTCACGTTCGCGGTCGAGTTCGTGGACGGCAAGGAGGTCGGCCGACGTCAGGTCGCGGCGACCGTCACCACTCCAGCTTTGCCCAAAGTCGTTCGGGTCGGGGCGAAACCGGGCACCGAGGTCCCGCCGGTGGCCAACGGCGCCACCTGGGATCGACTCGCGCAATGCGAGTCGACCGGCAACTGGCAGATCAATACCGGGAACGGTTTCTACGGCGGGATCCAGTTCGACCAGAACACCTGGGAACGGCAAGGCGGTCTCCGGTATGCGCCCCGTGCCGATCTCGCCACTCGCGAGGAGCAGATCGCAATCGCCGAAGTCACCCGGGCCCGGCAGGGTTGGGGCGCGTGGCCGGCCTGCACCAGCCGAATGGGCCTGCAGTAACGTCGGTCCGATGACCGGTCGCGCCGCTTTGCTGGGCCCGGCCGATATTCGTTCGCTGGCCGCCGAGCTCGGGATCAGGCCCACCAAGACCCTCGGGCAGAACTTCGTCCACGACGCGAATACGGTGCGGCGGATCGTGACGTCGGCCGACCTGTCACCGACGGATGTCGTACTCGAGGTGGGTCCCGGTCTCGGCTCGCTCACCTTGGCCCTGCTCGACGCCGCCGCGGCCGTCGTCGCTGTCGAGATCGATCCGGTGCTGGCGGCTCGGCTGCCGGCAACGGTGACCGAACGGGCGCCCGGTCGCGCCGCCGGTCTGACCGTCGTACCCGCAGACGCGCTCCGGATCGAGCAGCTGCCCAATGGGATTCAGCCCACTGCGTTGGTCGCGAATCTGCCGTACAACGTCTCGGTCCCGGTGTTGTTGCACCTGCTGGCAATGTTCCCGACGCTTCGGGTGGCATTGGTGATGGTGCAGGCCGAGGTGGCGGAACGGCTTGCTGCCGAACCCGGTTCGCGGATCTATGGGGTGCCGAGTGTGAAGGCGGGGTTCTTCGGCACGGTCCGGCGTGCCGGGTCGGTCGGTCGGTCGGTGTTCTGGCCGGTCCCGCAAGTGGAGTCCGGCCTGATCCGGATCGATCGGTACCCGACCTCGCCCTGGCCCACCGATCCGACGTTCCGTAGCCGGGTGTTCGCGGTGGTCGACGCGGCGTTCGCGCAACGGCGCAAGACGCTGCGCGCCGCGCTGACCGGCTGGGCCGGGAGCGCGGCCGCGGCCGAACGCCGGCTGATTGCCGCGGGCATCGACCCGGCCGCGCGCGGCGAGACGTTGGCTACGGCGGCGTTCGTCCGGTTGGCCGGGGGTTGGCCGGACGATCGGCGTTCATCGGAAAGTCCGTAGTCGCAGGCTGTTACCGACGACGAACAGGCTGGACATCGCCATGGCCGCCCCGGCCAGCATCGGGTTGAGCAGACCGGCCGCCGCCAGTGGGATGGCGGCGACGTTGTAGCCGAACGCCCAACCCAGATTCGCCTTGATGGTCCGCAGCACGGCGCGGGAGAGCCGGATCGCATCCGGGATCGCGTTCGGATCGGCGCGCACCAGGGTGATGTCGGCCGCCTCGATCGCTACGTCGGTGCCGCTACCCATCGCCATGCCCAGGTCGGCACCGGCCAGCGCGGCGGCGTCGTTCACCCCGTCGCCGACCATCGCGACCACTTGTCCGCGCTGCTGGAGCCGGTGGATCGCGTCCAGCTTGCCCTCCGGTAGCACGCCGGCGATCACCTTGTCGATGCCGACTCGATCGGCCACCGCGCGTGCTGCCGACGCGTTGTCGCCGGTCAGCAGCACCGGCTCGAGGCCGAGCCGGCGTAACCGGGCGACTGCGTCGATACTGGTCGGGCGCACCGTGTCGGCCACCACGAGCAGGCCGCGCACCGCGTCGTCCCAGGCCACCGCGACCACCGTGGACCCGGTCGCTTCCGCTCTCCCGCGGGCCGCGACCAGGTCGTCCGGCAGGTCGCCGAGCAGTTCCGGCCGGCCGACCGACACCGCGGTTCCGGCAACCAGCCCGTAGACGCCGCGACCGCCGTTTCCGACGAACTGCTCGACCGCGGGTATCGAGCCCTGCGTTGCCGCCGCCGCTGCGATCGCCCGCCCGATCGGATGTTCGGAACCTTGCTCGACTGCCCCCGCCCGCCGGAGCAGCTCGGCCGGGTCGACGCCGGGCGCCGGAATCGTCTCGACCAGGCTCATCTGCCCGGTGGTGAGGGTGCCGGTCTTGTCCAACACGACGGTGTCGACCTTGCGGGTGGATTCCAGCACCTCCGGTCCCCTGATCAGGATGCCGAGCTGGGCGCCCCGGCCGGTGCCGACCAGCAGCGCGGTCGGGGTAGCCAGGCCGAGGGCACACGGACAGGCGATGATCAGCACCGCCACCGCTGCGCCGAAGGCGAAGCTTGCGGAACTTCCGGCGGCGAGCCAGCAGCCCAGCGTGGCCACGGCGAGCATCATCACCACGGGAACGAACACCGCGGCCACTCGATCGGCGAGCCGTTGTACCGGCGCTTTCCCGTCCTGCGCCGCCGTCACCAGTGCCGAGATCCGCGCCAGCTGCGTGTCGGCGCCGACGCCGGTGGCCCGGACGGTGAGCGCCCCACCCCGGTTCCCGGTGCCGCCGACGACGACGTCGCCGGGGCCGACCTCGACGGGTATCGGCTCGCCGGTCAGCATGCTCGCATCGACCGCCGAGGTGCCGTCGACCACGACCCCGTCGGTGGCAATCTGTTCGCCCGGGCGGACGCGGAAGACGTCGCCGACCCGCAGCTCGGCGATCGGGAGCCGGATCTCGCTACCGTCCCGCAGCACACCGACGTCCTTGGCGCCGAGCTGCAGCAACGCGCGTAAGGCGGTTCCGGCACGCCGCTTGGCTCGGCTCTCCAGGTATCGCCCGGTCAGCACGAACACCACCACCCCGGCGGCGACCTCGAGATAGATGTTGCCGGCGGCGTCGACGTGGTCGACGGTCAGCTCGAACGCGTGGGTGGTGCCGGGCGTCCCGGCGCCACCGAAGAACAGTGCGTACACCGACCATCCGAACGCGGCCAGGGTGCCCACCGAGATCAGGGTGTCCATCGTGGCCGTGCGGTGCCGCAGGTTCTGCCAGGCGGCGCGGTGGAAGGATCGGCCGCCCCAGAGCACGACCGGGGTGGCCAGGGCGAGGGAGAGCCACTGCCAGTAGCGGAACTGCAGCGCCGGCACCATCGCCATCGCGATCACCGGGACCGTGAGTACGGCACTGACCAGCAGCCGCCGGCGCAGTCCCGTCGCATCGGTATCCGGCTCGTCCGGGGTCGCCGGTGGCCGGGTCGCCGTATAGCCGGCCGCGGTCACCGCCGCGATCAGCTGCTCGGGGGTCACCGATTCCGGATACCGCACCCGGGCGCGCTCGGTCGCGTAGTTCACCGTCGCCTCGACGCCGTCGATCCGGCTGAGCCGTTTCTCGATCCGCGCCGCGCAGGACGCGCAGGTCATGCCCTCGATGGCGAGTTCGGTCGTGGCGGTCATGGCAGCACCGACGGGGGTCGGTTCAGTGGGCCACGGCGGTGTAGCCGGCCTCGTCGACCGCGGCCAGCACCGCATCGGCGGGAATCGGCGCGGCGCTGACCACGATGAGCGAACCCGCTGTCAGATCGAGGTCGACATCGGTCACGCCGTCGAGTCCGAGCACTTCGTCGCGCACTGCAGCAATGCAGTGCGCACAGGTCATTCCGGTGACGGTGTACTCCGCGCGGACCATGGTTTCTCCCTCCGGTAGGAGCTTTACCATACCCCCACGGGGTATCCTCGGCAACCGGGAGTGTGCCTCGCGGGCTCGGAAAACGTAGGCTGCTGTCTCGTGTTGTCCGTCGTTCCGCCGCCCGTGACCGCCGGGGCACCGGCCAAGGTGAATCTGCACCTGGCCGTCGGCGACCTGCGGGCCGACGGGTTCCACGAGTTGCGCACGGTGTATCAGGCGCTCTCGCTGAGCGACCGGGTCCGGGTGCAAGCGGCGCCGGCGCTGACCGTGACGGTACGTGGTGAAGGCGCTGCCCAGGTGCCGACCGACCGCAACAACCTGGTGTGGAAGGCGGCGACCCGGCTCGCGCATAAGGCCGGGATGACGCCGTCGGTCGAGATCGCGATCGAGAAGGCTGTTCCGGTCGCCGGTGGTTTGGCCGGTGGCAGCGCGGACGCCGCGGCGACCCTGGTTGCACTGGATGCGTTCTGGCGCCTCGACAGCAGCCGTGCCGACCTGGTGGCGATCGCCGCCGAGTTGGGTAGCGATGTGCCGTTCGCGCTGCATGGTGGCACCGCGTACGGCACCGGACGGGGCGAGAACCTGCTCCCGGTGTTGGCGCGGGACACTTTTCATTGGGTGCTGGCGCTGGCCCGGGACGGATTGAGCACGCCGCGGGTGTTCGACGAGCTGGATCGGCTGCGGGCACACGCCGCGCCGCCCCGGTGCGGCGATGCCGAAGAGCTGCTGCAGGCATTGGCGGCGGGCGACCCGGCGCGACTCGCCCCGTTGCTCGGCAACGACCTGCAAGCGGCGGCGGTGTCGCTGCAGCCCGAGCTGCGGCGCACGCTGCGCGCCGGGGTGGATGCCGGCGCACTGGCCGGGGTGGTGTCCGGTTCCGGCCCGACCTGTGCCTTTCTCTGTGCCGATCACGACTCGGCGATCGAGGTCAGCGCCGAGCTGTCCGGTGCCGGCGTCTGCCGCGGTGTCCGGCTGGCGACGTCGCCGGCACCCGGCGCCCGAGTCGTCGCCGATGCCGGCTGATCGGATGGCTCATCTACTCGGCGCCGAGGCCCTGCACCTGGAGTATCCAACCCGCGTGGTGTTCGACTCGGTGACAGTCGGGGTCGAGGAAGGCGATCGGATCGGGATCGTCGGCCGCAACGGAGACGGCAAGTCCTCGCTGCTGGCGATGCTCGGTGGCCTGATCGAGCCGCAAGCCGGGCGGGTGACGAGGCGCGGCGGTGTCCGGTTCGGGATGCTGTCGCAGAGTGATGACCTCGACCCGGCGGCGACGGTGGGCTACGCGATCGTCGGGGACCGTCCCGAGCACGAGTGGGCTGGTGACGCTCAGGTTCGCGACGTGATCGGCGGGCTCGTGTCCGACGTGCCCTGGGACGCGGTGATCGGGTCGCTCAGCGGAGGGCAGCGACGCAGGGTTGCGCTGGCCGTGCTGCTCATCGGCGAGTGGGACGTGATCGCGTTGGACGAGCCGACGAACCACCTGGACGTCGAGGGCATCACCTGGCTGGCGGAGCATGTGAAGAACCGCTGGGCGAAGAACTCCGGGGCGCTGCTCGTCATCACTCACGACCGCTGGTTCCTCGATGAGGTCTGCACCGAGACCTGGGAGGTCCACGACGGGATCGTGGAGCCGTTCGAGGGTGGCTATGCCGCCTATGTCCTCCAACGGGTCGAACGGGACCGGATGGCGGCGGCGACCGAAGCAAAGCGGCAGAACCTCATGCGTAAGGAGCTGGCCTGGTTGCGGCGAGGTGCCCCAGCCCGTACGAGCAAGCCCAAGTTCCGCATCGAGGTCGCCAACCAGCTCATCGAGGACGTGCCGCCGGTGCGGAACCCGATCGAGCTGCAACGGCTCGCGGTGGCACGACTGGGCAAGGACGTGATCGACCTCGAAGACGCGAGCGTGCGCTACGGCGACCGCGCGGTTCTGCGCGATGTGACCTGGCGAATCGCTCCCGGCGAGCGAACCGGGATTCTCGGTGCCAACGGCAGCGGCAAGTCCACGCTGTTGGGCTTGATCGCCGGCACTGTGCAGGCGGCTACCGGGCGGGTCAAGCGCGGCAGGACAGTACGGCTCGGGACGCTGGATCAGCAGTTCTCACAGCTCGCGGACATCAGCGGCGACCGTGTGCGAGAGGTGCTGGGGCGCACCAAGACGACGTTCACGATCGACGGCAAGGACCTGACGCCCGCGCAACTGCTGGAACGACTCGGCTTCGCCCGGGAACACCTCTCCAGCCGTGTCGGAGAGCTGTCGGGCGGGCAGAAGCGGCGGCTCCAACTGCTGCTCTTGCTGTTGAGCGAACCTAATCTCATCGCTCTGGATGAACCTACCAATGATGTGGACTCCGACATGCTGGCCGCGATGGAGGACTTGCTGGACTCGTGGCCGGGAACGCTGATCGTCGTGTCCCACGACCGCTATCTCCTGGAACGTGTCACCGACCAGCAGTACGCGATCCTCGACGGGCGGCTGCGACACCTGCCCGGCGGGGTGGACGAGTACCTGCGGCTGCGCGCAGCCGACCATGCCGGCGCGCCGCCGCCCGCCGCCGCACGCGCCGCAGAACCGGCGGGGACGGTCAGCGCACGCCGGTCCGGCGCCGAGGAGCGTTCCGCGCGAAAGGAATTGGTGGCAACCGAACGACGTTTGGCGCGGCTGGCCGAGCGGATCGACACGCTGCACCAGCAGCTGGCCGGGCACGAGCAGAGCGACTACACCGGGTTGGCGCAGCTGACCGACGAGCTGCGCGGGGTCGAGGCCGAACAGGGCGCGCTCGAGGAGCGCTGGTTCGAGCTGTCCGAACTGCTCGACTGAGTTCCCGGTCGACGTCGGTGCTCAGCCTGCGTCCGGTGGCTGTGCCAGGTTGGCGCGTAGGAAGGCCACCGCAGCGCGGGTCTGCCCGGCGAACTGGTACACCAGGTCCGGCCGATCCTGGCGCAACGCGGTGAGCATTCGGCACCACGGGCAGCCGGTGCAGCGGTGGGTGTCCTCATCGGTGACCTCGTCGAGAAAAGGTTCGACCTTGTCGAGCATGGCCGCCGCCAGGCTGCGCAACTCACGAATCGTGTTGTCGTAGTCGTTCGGCATCCGGCTGACCCCTTACCCTTCCGTCGCTGCGCTGTAGTCGAGCATATGGAACGGGGTGGCCGGGCAAGGGAAATCGATGATTGCGGTCCGATTGCGCGTATTGCGCGCAATCATATTCGTTGTGCCTCTGAGATGGTCCCGTGCGCTCCCGGCGGCCGGCATCGCCGGTCTGGCCGCCTACGACGTAGCCCAGCGCCGGCATGCGTTGTTACGCAACTTCCCGGTGGTCGGCCATCTCCGATACCTGCTCGAAGCGATCGGTCCGGAGCTGCGGCAGTACATCGTCAGCAGTAACGAGGAGGAGCGCCCGTTCAGCCGCAATCAGCGCCGCTGGATCTATGCGTCGTCGAAGCTGGAGAACAACTACTTCGGCTTCGGCACCGATCGGGACACGGAGTACCTCGACGGCTATCCGATCATCAAACAGCGCACCTTCGCCGGTGCGGTCCCGAACGGTGTGCACTCGACCGACGCAGTGATTCCGTCGGCGAAGGTACTCGGTGGTCCGCGCGGCCGGGCCCGGGCGTTTCGGCCGGCGTCGGTGGTCAACATCTCCGGCATGAGCTTCGGCGCGCTGTCCGGAAACGCGATCGGCGCCCTGAACCACGGTGCGGCGCTCGCCGATTGCCTGCACAACACCGGGGAGGGCGGGCTGTCCCCCTACCACCGCCGGGGCGGCGACCTGATCCTGCAGATCGGCACGGGCTACTTCGGTTGCCGGGACGACGACGGCAATTTCGATCTGGCCAAGCTGTGCGATGTGGTGTCGTCCGGCCCGGTCCGGGCGATCGAGGTCAAGCTCAGCCAGGGCGCCAAACCCGGCCTGGGTGGTCTGCTACCGGGTGCCAAGGTAACTCCGGAAATCTCGGAGATCCGGGGTATCCCGGTCGGCCAGGACTGCGCGAGCCCGTCTCGGCACACCGCGTTCCACGACGTGGACAGCATGCTCGATTGGGTGGAGCGGGTCGCGGATGCGACCGGTCTGCCGGTCGGGGTGAAGTCGGCGGTCGGCAACCTGACCTTCTGGCAGGAACTGGTCGCGGCGATGGGTAACGGTGACCGGGGCGTGGATTTCGTCACGGTCGACGGCGGCGAGGGCGGTACCGGCGCGGCGCCGCTGATCTTCAGTGAGGCGGTGTCGTTGCCGTTCCGGATCGGTTTCGCCCGGGTTTACGCCCTGTTCGCGGCGGCCGGCATCGCCGAACGGGTCACCTTCATCGGTTCCGGCAAGCTCGGGCTGCCGGACAATGCGATCGTCGCGTTCGCGCTCGGCTGCGACATGGTCAACATCGCGCGGGAAGCGATGATGTCGATCGGCTGCATCCAGGCGCAGAAGTGCCACACCGACAAGTGCCCGACCGGGATAGCCACCCAGAACCAATGGCTGACGCACGGCCTGGATCCCGAATCCAAGGCGTCGCGGGCGGCCAACTACATCATGACGTTGCGCCGCGACCTGTTGAAGGTTTCCGAGGCCTGCGGCGTTGCCCATCCGGGTCTGATCACCCCCGACGACCTGGAGATCATGCACGGCCAGGCGTTTGCGATGCCGCTCGCCGAGGTGTTCGGGTATCAGCCGGGTTGGGGGACGCCGTCCGAGGCCGACCGAGCTGCGATCACCGAGCTCATGGGCGGTCCGGCTCACCTACCATGAGGTGGCCACCGAGGCGCCGAAGATCAGTATGTGGGCGTAGCCGGCGAACAGGCCGAGCACCCCGCCGTGGACGAACAGCAACCATTCGTCCTGCTTGATCGCGGTGCGGAGCATCTCGACGAAATCGTCCGGTCCCATCGCCGACATCTGTTTGGCGACGAACTCCTTCACCCGATGGCCCTGCCGTCGATTGAACTCCTCGTCCGAAAACGCCACCGGAGCGATCGCGGTCGCCTCGACCGCCAGTGCCTCCTGGATCCGGCGGTATTCCTTGTCGCCGAGCGCCACCCGCACCATCGTCTTCGCCGGTCCGAGCGCGCGATCGGCGGCGGGCCGGACCGTATCCTCGAGCATCTGCCGAGTCCGGTCGGACCGGGCGCCGGTCATCAGCTCGTTGCCCAGATTGTTGATCGTGACGACCTCGTTGGCCACCATGTCCGCATAGCCCTCGGTGATCTCCGGCTGGCGTTTGATCAACAAACCCTGCCGCCACGGGACGTACCAGCGCGGGAACACCGGCTCGAAGATCATCGTGATGCCGACCCAGTTCACCACCCACCCGATGACGATCCCGCCGATCGGCAGCACCACCCACGGTGACCATCCGGTCAGGTGTAAGACCCCGACCAGGACGAAGCCCATCGGAAAGCCGAAGTAGAAGCCGAAGTTCTGCATGAATCGCAGCTCTTTGCTGCCGAGCACCTGGAACAGGTCGTTGAGTCGCTGCGGGTGCGCGTGGAAGTAGCGGATCACCATCAGCTTCACGTCCACCAGCTGATCGATATTGCGACCCAGCTCGCCGGTGATGTTCTGCACCATCTCCGGCAGTTGTGCCCGGACCCGGGAGTACACCGCATCCTTGACCGGGCCGGGCATGTTCCGCCACAGTTGCGGCTGATCGCGGGAGAGGATCTCGTCGACGATGCCGTCGATCTGGGTCTCGGCCACCTCGAGAAACTCGGCGGCGATCGACTCCGGCTCCAGCTCCTGATAGAAGTCGCCGACGCTACCCAGCTTGGCCAGCCCCTTGTCGACCGCGAGGCTGGCCATCTTGTCCGCACGGGACGGCACGATGCCCTGCCAGCCGATCTGTCCGTCGTAGCGGAACAGCGGTAGCACCTGAATCCGCTTGGGCAGGTACGGAAACAGGGTCTTCAGTCCGGGGACCCGGAACCCGTGGAAACCCAGCGGCTTGAACAACATCAGCACGCCGGTCCAGTTGGTGATGTAGCCGATGATCCCGGTGAACAACGGGATGGTGGTGAGCTCGATCAGGTAGGTCGGATGGACACCGAACACGCTTTCCAGCATGTCAAACCCTCTTCCCGGTCACCGGTAGGTGCGCCCGGCAGCCGAGCGACATCGTGTCGCACACGGCTTCCCCTCGAATTCCGGTGCGACCAACCTAGCATCCCGGTCGGTCAGGCTGTCGGGTTGAGCCGGGGGCCCTTGCCGAGGTAGACGTCACCGCGGTCGTCGGTATCCCAGCCGCCGGCGTTGTATCCGGTCAGGGTGAAACAGGTTTCGGCGAACTGTTCACCGAACAGCGACAGGTAGATGCTGCGATAGACCGAGATCGCCTTGCCGCCGACCTGTTTGAACGCGGCCTGGGACACCGGCTGCGCTTCGATCAGCGAGTACCGCCGGAAATCTTCCACCGGTTCTTCGGAGAACCGAACCAGGCCGAGCCGGTTGAGGTTGGCCATGTAGTGATGGTCACGATCGGGCCAGGTGCAGCCGGCCATCTGGGCGATCATGCTGATCCCGCCGGCCAGCCGGACCGATCCGACGCCGAACGGCGTCTTGGTCCGGATGTCGATCGACGGTTGTGATCCGGCGACGGACAGGAAGCGGATGATCCGCGCCTCGTCCGGGGTGAGTGCGTGCAGGATCGTCGCGAACGACGGGTGCAGATCGCGCGGCTGTACCTCCGGATTCCAGCCGGAGTACAGCATCGCGTCGCCCTCGTGCTTGAGCTCGCTGGCGGTGATCAAGGTGCGTGAGCCACCGGCTGCCGCACTCTCCGCCGACTCGCTGTCGGCCAGGCCGAGCGCGGAGACCGCCGCGCTGCGCACCTGCTCCACCCGATGATCGACGATGTCGGTGATCGGCTCGCCGGCCCGCACCTCCCGGGCGATGTCACCCGCGGTGTCGAAGCCACCCCGGGTGATCGCGCCCATCGCGCGCCACAGTGACGCGCCGGCCAGCCGAGCCAGTCCGACCGGGTCGGTGGCGACCGCACCGCCGGCGCTGCGGGCGAGTTCTTCGGCGAACCGGCCGGGCTTGGGTGGGTCGGACAGCGAATCGTCCGGGCTCACCGGCAGATCCGGGGGTATCACATCGGGCTGGCTGTCGGGCTTCTTGCTGCTCATCAGATCACGCTCCGAAGACGAGGATGTGGGTTGCGCCGACCAGCAGGCCGAGCAGGCCACCGTGCAGGTAGAGCAGCCATGCGTCCTGCTCGATCGCGGTGTACAGCATTTCGACGAACTCGTCGGCCGGCAGCTCGCGCAGCTTCTCGGTGGCCAACTCGTCGACCTTGGCGGCCGTCTGCTTGCTGAATTCGACGTCCTCGACCAGCCACGGCTTCATCTCGGTGGCCAGGGTCTGGCCGGCGGCGCTCATCATGGCGTCGAACTCCTGGGTGCCGGCGGCGAGCCGGGCGACGGTGCGCAGCGGACCCAGGATCCGATTGATCTCCGCCTTCATGAAGTAGTCCAGCACGGCTCGGGTCTTGTCCCCGTTCGGGCCTTCCAGCAATTCGTTGGCAATCACATCCATGGTGACGATCTGGTAGGCGATCGCGTGGCCGAAGTTGGCTGCGGCCGTGTGCTGGCGCCTCGCGAACTTGGCTTCCTTCCACAGGTACTTGTAGCGCGGCTGCGGCGTCGCCGGCTCGAACACGACCTTGATCGCGATGATGTTCACGATCACGCCGACCAGCGCGGCCCCGAGCAGTACCCACAGCCAGGTCGGGAAGAAGTGCAACGGCGCGTCGAGCCAGCCCGGCAGTGAGATGAAGACGGCACCCGGGTCGTGCTCGTGCGCTTCCCGCGCCTCCGGCCCGCTGTAGTGGATGAGCAGCAGCCACAGGGCGAGGACGATGCCGAACGGGAAGCCGAGCAGGCCGACCCGCACCATGAACTTCAGCTCGGGCGCGCCGAGTCCGTAGATGATGTCCTTCATCAATTCCGGCCGGCGGCGCATGTATCCGACGACGAGCAGCTTGATGTCGATCAGCTGGTTGAAGTTGTCGCCGATGAACTTGAACGCTCGATCGGTGATCGCGGGCAGCTCGGTCTCGACCCGCTGGATCAGCAGCTTGCGGCCCTGCGGTGGAAGTTCTTTCCACAGTTGCGGATTCTCCCGCTGCATGACGTCCTCGACCATCGCCGGCACGTTCGGTCCGGCGATCTGGGCGACATGCTTGGCGATCTTCTGCGGATCCATCCGATAGAAGAAGTCTTGCGCCGTACCGATTTTCGCGACCGCGTTGTCGGTGACCAGGCTTGCCATCTTCTCCGCTCGCGCGGGAATGAAGCCTTGGAAGCCGAGGATGCCGCCCGGCGCGAAGATCGGCAGGATCTGCACCTTGCGCGGCAAGAACGGAAATATGGTCTTCACACCGGGGCAATAGAATCCGGTGAACCGGACCGGAGCGAACAGCATGATCACCCCGGTCCAGTTCGTGATCAGACCGGCGATCGCACTGAAAATCGGGATGCTGACGATATCGACGACAAATCTCGACTGGCCGGTCATCTGCTCCCAGTCGAGCAGGCCGAAGAACCCTGCCGACAACGTTGCATCCATCGCGCTCCTTCGCGGGCACCTGGCCGTCACCGTCGAAGCGGACGGCCCCAGTGCCGGAATCTTGTTTCGAGGCAGGTTAATCGTAGGGGAGCGGATTGGTATGTGTACCGGATCGATCGGTATCCATCGGGGCCGATATCGCTGGACCAACTCGCGCTCCGGGAGGGGGCGCCGCTGGTAGCGTTCTAAGCGGCGCAGCGGTCGACCGATCCGGTGCCATCCTCGTAGGTGCCACCGTGCCGAGCGAGTAACGCGCGGCATTGTCTACAGCAACCGGAGGTCGAGAGTGACCGTGTACCAAAGAATTCTGATCGGGACCGACGGTTCCGACGCAGCGAACCTGGCGGTCCAGGTGGCGGCGGAGCTGGCCGGGCGGCTCGCCCTGCCGGTGAGTGTGGTCATGGCCGTCAAGGGGGATGCCGACGATGCGCGGAGCTGGTTGGAGCCGGTGGGTCGGGCGGCGACGGAGCTGTTCGACGGGCATGGGGTCAGCGATGTGACGCTGGTCGAGCGCGGCGGATCGCCGGGCGACGTGCTGATCGCCGTCGGGCGGGAGAATCCGGACGCCTTGCTGGTGGTCGGTGCGCGCGGTTTGGGCAGCACGACCGCCCGGATCTTCGGTAGCACGTCCAACGCGCTGTCCCACCGCAGCCCGATCGACGTGTTGTTCGTGCAAAAGGAACCGGTGCAGTGGCACGCGATCGGGCTCTCCACCGACGGCTCGCCGACCTCGGTCCGTGCCGTGGAGCGGGGCGCGGGTCTGGCTCAGGCGCTGGGTGCCCAGGCGTTCCTGGTCACCGCGGCGAAGAGCGAGGAGGAAGGCGACCAGGTGCTCGACGCGGTCGAACAGCAGGTGGCCGCGCCGGACGGTGGCTACGAGCGCGATGTGATCACCGGCGTGCCGGCCGACGAAGCGCTGGTCAATGCCGGGTGGAAGTACGACATTCTGGTCATCGGGAACCGCGGGATGAGTGGGCCGGCCCGGCTGCTCGGTTCGGTCGCGAACAAGGTCACCCATGACTACGAGGCGAACCTGCTCCTGGTGAATACCACGGCTACGCCGATCTGACGTCGGGTGAGGTGAGCGTGACCCGCGGTGGAACGAGTTGGCGACGGTTCGTCGTCCTGGGGATCCCGGCGCTGGTCGGGGTGGCTGTGCTTGCGGGGATGTTGCTGTTCGGGGTGTTGCCGCTCGGCCTCTACGTGGTCGGCCACGACGTCCAGATCGCCTCGGCGACCGACCGCGGCAACGCGCCGCAGGGGCTGACCGCTTACGTCGACGTGCAGCAGATGAAGAACGGCGGCAGTCGAGAACCGGTGGCCATGGCGTATGTCCCGCAGGCGACATTGCCGGACGGGCTGTGTTTGTCGTTGGCGCTCACCTTTCCGCTGATCGGGACCAACACCCTTCGGCTGGATTTCACCGGGCACACGGTGGCTCGCGAGGTCACCGTGGCGGCGGCCGACTTTCGCGCCGGCGCAACCCGATTGACCGCGGCCTCGACCGACGGTGCGGATGTGCGGCCGGATCGGTCGAATCTGGATCGGCCGGTCCGGCTCGGGCTGGACGCGGCCGAGCTGGGCGGCGCGGCCGGCGGCTTCGGGGCGGATATCCCCGGGTCGACCGACATCGCGCAACTGGCCGCGTCGGCCAAGAAGACGGTGATCGCCGGCACCTTCCGGATGAGTGGGATACGACTGCCGCGAATCGGCCACGGTGCCGGGGTCGAGCACGGCGCCTGCTATCAGCCGGGGGCACGATGAGCGTTCCGGCAGTAGCGGTCGAGCGCGGGCCGATCGCGTGGTTTCGACGGTTCCGCTGGAGTCGGCCGTTCTGGGGCGGGCTGTTGGTGCTGTTCGCCGGGTTCGTGATCGGCGTGCTGCCGATCGGGCCGCTCACCGACGTGGTCCGCGCCGGCCCGGGCGGGCTGGCGGGCCTGTTGTGTGCCGGCATCCTGATCGTCCTCGGGCTGTTCATCTGGTTCGTGCCGTCGCAGCGAATGTCCGCCGGGATAGGTTCGGTCGTCGTGTCGCTGGCCGCGTTGCCGTTGACCAACCTCGGCGGCTTCATCATCGGTATGACGGCCGGCATCGTCGGCGGTTGTATGGCATTCGCATGGGTGCCGGACAAGCCGAGCCGGGCGCAGCGCCGGCTCGCGCCGATCAGCTCGCCGGGCGCAACATGACGCCCCGGTCGGCGCCGCCGAGCCGGCCGGGCGGCATCACCCGCGCTACGACTCGCCCGTCCACCAGACGGGCCGGCAGCCAGCCGTGGGCTCGGGAGTCGTCGGAAAAGTCGATGTTGTCGCCGACGACGAACAGCATGCCCGGCGGGATCAGCTCTGCCTGCGGTCGCGAGCCGGCCCGGCCGTCGGGTCGGCAACAGTCCCCGACGCTCGACTGCCGGTGCGACGCCCAGGCCGGATTCTGCACGGCGTACCACGAGTCGTCGCCGTCCGGCTGCACCCGCACGAGCACCGGTGCGGTGCTCGAGTCCTCGACCGACACTCGGTCACCGGGCAGTCCGATCACTCGTTTCACCACCGCCGGACCGGTCGGAGTGAACCGGGCTACCACGAGGTCGAATCGTTCGACTGCGGCTCCGTCGATCGGCCGGACGATGATCCGGTCACCCGGGTTCAGCGTCGGTGCCATGCTCTGTCCGGTCACCGGTACCGACAGGACCGCGGCAGCAGCAAACGCGACCGTGGTCGGTACCGCGACGAGCGCGACGACCACGGTGAGCCGGCGGCGTACCGCCATGATTTTTAGCCAGGCTGGAAGGGACGTCATCCGATGAGTTCGTCGATCGATGGTGATGATGATGGTCGTATGGGTCGCATCGTAGGCGCGTCGACCCGAAGAGCGCGCAGAATCCGGGACCGAGCGACCGCCGCCGTCGCACTCCGGACTCGCCGGATGCGGGACGAGGCGACGAGCGGAACGCCGTACGGCACGCGGTGGCGGCGCAGCGCCGTCGTGTTGCTGCCGGCGATGCTTGCCGCCGGCTTCGTCGGTGCCGGGATCGTCCGGGGGGTGCTCGCGGCCAACTTCACCGTCGGGTCGCAACCGCTGGACCTGAACGTCAGAAGCGTGAATGCCCAAGGGCTCGGCATCGTGATGGTGACCACCGACATGCGGTACCCCGACGGCGGGACCGGGGTGGAGCCGGTCGTCAAGGCCGCGCTCGGAAACGCGGAGATCGACGGCCTCTGCGGGATCGTGCAGCAGTCCTTGTTCGGACAGACCGTGTCGCTGCAGATCGTCGCCGCAGCCGGTGGGGTAGGTCAGGGCAGCGGGATCGAATTCCTGGTCACCGAGCTGAGCGCGGGCCAGACCGAGCTGACCAATGCGACTCTGGGCCGTTCGGCGGACGAGGTGTCCGTGGCCGGGCAGAGTCTCGGCGGGCAGCCGGGTGGTTTCGGCCTGGACGTCAGCAACGGCACCGCAGTGCTCAACGACCTGAAGGCCAAGGCAGTCGGCGCGTCGATTCTGGGCGCGCTCAAGGCGCCCGACTTCGCCGCGTCGTTGCACCGCGGAGACGTGGCGTGCTGATTCGGAGCCACCTGCACCGTGGCTGGGTCTGGTTCCGCGCGTTTCGGCGGACCCGACCGTTCTGGGCCGGATTGTGGCTGATCGTCGGCGGCTGGTTGGTGCTGCGTACCGGAGCGGTGGGTTGGCAGCTCGTGTCGACCCAGGGTTTCGCCGGCGCCGGCGGCTGGCTCACCGGTGGCGGGATGGCGGTCTGTGGGTTGTTCGTCTGGTTCGCCCCGTCGCAACGGTATGTCGCCGGAGCGATCGGCATCCTGTTCGCGATCGGCTCGCTGATCGCGGCCAACCTCGGCGGGCTGTTCATCGGGATGCTGGCCGGAGTCGTCGGCGGCGCGATGGCGATCGGGTGGGGGCCGAAACCACCGCGGCAACCGGATCCGACCCCGGACGCGGTGCCGGCCCTGCTGGACGGCTCGGCGTCGACGTGATCGAATTCCGAACCGGCCGCCGGGCGCTGCTGATTGCGCTGTCGGTCCTGGTCGGCGTGGTCACCTGTGTCGGGTCGAGCGCCGCGGCGGGTGGTGGTCGGACGGCCCCGGCCCCGTCGTTGCCGGCCGCACAACCGGATTTTCTCCCGGCCCCGACCGCGTTGCGGCTGTTCGCCGATCGGATCCGGCTGATCAAGCCCACCGCCCTGGTCACCGGCTCGCCGATCGCGCTGGCGAACGGCACCATGTCGCCACCGGACACGATCTACCTGAAGGTGTCCCGGATCGAGCTGGACAACCTGTCGATCACCGTGCCCAGCGGCGGTACGACGATCACCATCGCCAACCAGGGGGCCGGCGCCGACGCCGCGGCTGCAGGAAGTGGCCCGGACGCCGTCGTCGATCTCTGGATCCAGATCCACGCACTGCAACTCTGTGTGACGCCGCAACTTTTCCAGCAGCTCGCGATCGGCTATGCCGGCGTCTTCGGCGGGGCGTTGGACCAGGTTCTGCAGATGATCGACGATGCCTTCGCGCCGGCCGTCGCCGGTCCGCTGGCCACCGTCGGCCCGTGTGTGCCGGCGGCGCCGTTGCTGCCGCTGGTCGGTGTGTTCCTGGCGAACGGGGTACCGCTGCCGGACGGCAAGCTCGAGGCCGGGGCCGCCGATATCTCGGTGTGGGCGGTCAAGGTACGCAACTCGGCCGGTGTCGGGTCGTTCATCCTGCCGCGCTCGTTGCTCCAGGTGGGTTCGTGATCACCGGGCCGGCCGCCGGTGCCGACGACCGCCGCTACGGCACCCGCTGGGGTCGGACCGTCCTGGTGTTGCTGCCGGCCCTGCTCGTGGTCGGTGTGATGGGCACCGCGCTGGTGCACGGCGTGTGGAGCGCCGGCTACACGACGCAGGCGGGCACGCTCGGCCTGTCCGTCGCGGAGGTGACCGGCGGTCCCGCGGCGATCGTCGCCGTGGACCAGCCGGTCAAGGCGTTCGACGGGTCGGTGTCGCAGCAGCGGGTATTGCGCCTCGGGGTCGCCGAAGCCCAGGTCCGGGGGATGTGTGTGACCCAGCAGGCGTCGTTGTTCGGTCGGACGGCGACGCTGCGGATCGAGATTCCGTCGGCAACCGTGCGCGGCCTCGTCCTCGACGCCCAGACGTTGGCCGGCAATGTCCGGCTGACCGGCAATGTGACGGTCAACATCAACGCCGCGGACGCGACGGTGCCCGGCCTGCCCGCGCCGCTCGGCGGCAGCCCCGACGATCTGGGAATCCTCGCCGACGGCTTGTTCCACAGCGGGTCACAGGATCGGGTGCGCGGTGGCCAGCTGAGCTCGGCCCAGTTGTCCGGCCTTTCGGCGCGGCTCGAGCTCGGGGAGCGGGAATGCACCGGCTAGCTCAGCTCGACGTGTTCACCAACAGCAGGTTGGTCTGCGCACCGTGCGATACCTTGTTCGCGACCGAGCCGAGCAGCCGGCCCCGCCCGGACATCTTCCGGTTGCCGATCACCAGCAGGTCGTAGTCTGCGGCGACCTCGATCAGCACTCGGCCCGGGAGCAGCCCGGTCACGATCCGCTGGTCGACCGGCAGGTCCGGCTCGTCCAGTTCCAGCTCGGCGGCGCTCGCGGCGATCAGCCGGCTACCTTCGTCCTCGTCCTTGGCGATCGTGAGGAGCTCGGGCCGGCCGCCGATCGCCCGAATCAGGCGTATACCGCGGCGCACGGCCTCTCGCGAGCCGGCCGAGCCGTCGGTGGCGAGCGCCATCCGGCCGGGCCCCGACTCCGGCAGTGGCCGGTGGGCGAACAGGACGTCGGCCTCGCTGTTGTGCGACAGATGGTTGGCGACGCTGCCGGCCAACCGGCTGACCGGTCGGCTCAGTCCGGCGCGACCGAGTACCAGCAGGTCGTCGGGGTGGTCCCGAGCGAGGTCGGCGATCGTCTCCGCGGCACCGCCGTTGGGCCGATGGTCGGACACCGTCGTCACCCCGGCCCCGATCGCGGCCGCCCGAGCCGCCTCGGCCACCCGGGTGGCCCAGGCGTAGTCCCGGCGGACGTCCTTGGTGTGGGCGAAATCACCGTTGCCGTCGGGTGTCTCGTCTTCCCATACCGTTATCACGGTCAACGGCAGCGCCGCTCGCGCCGCAATCTGGGCGGCCAGCCGAACCGCGGTCTCGCCGGATGGCGAACCCTCGGTACCGACGAGCACCGCCGGATAGCCGACCATGTAACCTCCTGCCAGCTTCGACTCGCCCGACGAATCGACGGTACCCCGGCGTCGCGCGATCGGCGAACGTTGCAGTCGGCGGGTAGTAGGTTCGAGAGGCGATCTCGGATATGCGTTAGCGGAGAAGAGTAGGGACGTGGCGGAGGAGCGTAAGCGCGAGCTCGCGGTGAACGGCGACCGCAGCCCGGCGCGGCCCCAGGGCGAGCGGCGCCTGCTGTGGGATGCCCTTCGGGCGGTGGGGCAGGTAGCCGGCGTGGCCGCGCGGACCGCCGAGTGGGCGGCCGAGACGGCCGTGGAGGCCAGTAGGCAGATGGTCGGTGCGGTGGTTCCGCCGGACGATTCGGCCCGACTGGAAGCGGCAATGCGTCAGGTGGTGAGCTATGTGCCGGTGGAGCAATCGGTGAACGAGCCGGGCGTGTCGGCCCGGGGCCCGGCCGAGTTGCGGCAGCGCGGCGATGCGTTGCTCGCCCGATCCGCGGACGTGTACTTCACCGAAGAGGTCCATCCGGCGTTCGACCACATGCTCGACGAACTGGCCCCGGACGAGGCTCGAATCCTGCGCTTCCTCGCCCAGAGTGGTCCACAGCCCAGCGTCGACGTACGTACCTTTCGACCGCTCGGCATCGGATCCGAGCTCGTCGCCGGCAATCTGACCTCGGTTCCGGAACAGTCCGGTGTCCGGCATCTGGATCGATCCAGCTCGTATCTGATCAACCTGAAGCGACTCGGTCTGGTGGAGATCTCGGACGACCCGGTCGTGCTGAGCAGGTACATGGTGTTGGAAGTGCAACCGAACGTGGACGCCGCGATGAAGCAAGCCGGCCGGTCGCCGAAGGTGATCCGGAAGAGCTTGGTGCTGACCGACTTCGGGCGAGAGTTCTGCGCTGCGTGCTTCACCTTGGAGTCACGGCACGAGGCGAACTGAGCGGGTTCCCGACAAATCGCCGTACGCGCACAGCTGCGGGGTGGGATCGTAGTCCCATGACCCCGGTTGGGTGGTGTCGGTGATGAGCGAGCTGTCGAGCATCGATGAGTTGGTCGCGGTGGCCGCGATCAGCCGACTCAAGTACCGGTATCTGCGTGCCCTGGATACGAAGTCGTGGGACGAGTTCGCCGAGACGCTGATTCCGGAAGCGACCGCCACCTACAGCGACTACCTCCAGTTCGAGTCCCGCGAGGCGTTGCTTACCTTCATGCGGAACACGTTGGGCCCGAACGTGATTACCGAACACCGGTGTGATCATCCGGAGATCGATGTCGCGGGGGATCAGGCCACCGGCGTCTGGTACCTGTCCGACAGCGTGCTCATCCCGGAACACAACATGTTGTTGCGCGGCGCCGCGTATTACAGCGACCGTTATGTCCGCGACTCCGACGGGCGCTGGCGCATCGCGCACACCGGCTACGAGCGCACGTTCGAGATGGTGATCTCGCTCGGCGACCTGCCCGGCTACCGGCTCACCGCCAACCGGTGGGCGGCCGCGACGCCCGACCCGGAGGGGCCGCTCGGTTGAGCCGGTGCTGCGGTCAGTCGGCGGCGGCGACCAGTGGTTCCAGGGTGAGGTGGGGGAGCTCCTTGGTGATGTACTGCAACCGCCATTTGTCGCTGAACAGGGCGAGGACCACGCCATCGGTCCGGGTGAACACCTCGACCCCGCGTTGCCGGTCCAGTTCGCCGGCGGACCCGGCGTCGGTCCGGCGGGCGATCGTGTAGGCGAGCGGTTCCAGCCGGGTCTCGACCGAGAACTCGGTGTGCAAGCGTGCGGTCACCACCTCGAACTGCATCGGCCCGACCGCGGCGAGCACCGGCGCGGCGTCACCACGAGCATCATTGCGTAGCACCTGCACCACCCGCTCGGCGTCGAGCTGATCGATCGCTCGGCGGAACTGCTTGTACTTGCCCTGGCTCGCTGCCCGGATGGTGGCGAAGTGTTCCGGGGCGAACGACGGGATCGGCGGGAACTGCACCTTCCGTTCGACGTACAGGGTGTCGCCCGGAGCCAGCGCAGTGGCATTCACCAAGCCGACGACATCCCCGGGATAGGCGGTGTCGACGGTGGACCGCTCGCGACCGAACACGGTGAGTGCGTACTTCGTCGCGAACGGACGCCCGGTCTGCGCGTGGGTGACCACCATGCCGCGCTCGAATTCCCCGGAGACGATCCGCATGAACGCCAGCCGGTCCCGGTGTGCGGAATCCATCCCGGCCTGCACCTTGAACACCACCGCGCTGAACGGGTCGGTGACCGGACGGGGCCGGTCGCCGACGTCGATGCGGGGTCCGGGTGCCGGGGCCAGCCGGGTCAGTGTTTCGAGCAGCTGACGTACCCCGAAGTTCAGCATTGCCGAGGCGTAGATCACCGGCGAGGTGTGCCCGGCCAGGAACAGTTCCTGATCGTGGTCCTGACCGGTCGCCGAGAGCAACTCGCTCTCCTCGGCCGCAGTCGTCCAGGCTTCGTCCTCGCGCTCGGCAGCGTCGGCGACGGCCAGCGATTCTTCCGGCGCGATGGTCGCGCCGCCCGCGGTCCGGGTGAACCGGATGTACTCGGCCGGCAGCCCGTCCGGCCCGCGGCGCAGCAGTCCGCGGAAGTCGCCGGCCGAGCCGACCGGCAGATAGAGCGGGGTCGGGGTGAGCCCGATCCGATCGACGATCTCGTCCAGCAGCTCCAGGGGTGCACGACCGGGCCGGTCCCATTTGTTGATCACGGTGATCACCGGGATCCCGCGATGCCGGCAGACCTGGAACAGCTTCAGTGTCTGCGGCTCCAAGCCCTTGGCGGCATCGATCAGCATCACCGCGGCGTCGACGGCGGTGAGTACCCGATAGGTGTCTTCGGAGAAATCCGAGTGGCCGGGCGTGTCCACCAGGTTGATCACGCATGATTCGTACTCGAACTGCAGCGCGGTGGAGCTGACCGAGATCCCACGCGCCTTTTCCATCTCCATCCAGTCGGAGACGGTGGCGCGGCGACCGGCCTTGCCGTGGATAGCGCCGGCCTCGGCGATCACTCGCGCGTGCAGCGCGAGCGCCTCGGTCAGCGTCGACTTGCCCGCGTCCGGATGAGAGATCACCGCGAACGTACGGCGGCGGGCGGTCTCGGTCGCGAGGGCGGCGGTGGACACGAACGGTTCTCCTGGTCGGGGACGTCTGCTGCGGGTCCCGCGTGGTCGGCCGGGCCACGCGGCGTCAAGGTCGGCGGTGTACCTGGTTCTGCGCTGTTTCGAGATCGGTGCGCAGCAGCAATTCCACCGCGTCGGCCGCCTCTTCCACGGTGATCGGCAGCTCCTTGCGTTCGGCGGCGCTGAACGGCTCCAGCACGAACGCCGCCGGATCCTTGCGGCCCGGCGGCCGCCCGATCCCGACCCGGACGCGGAGGTAGTCCCGGCCGGACAGCGCGGCGGATACCGACCGCAGGCCGTTGTGTCCGCCTTCGCCGCCGCCCTGTTTGAGCCGGATGGCGCCGACATCCAGATCCAGGTCATCGTGTATCACCACGACGTCGCCGACCGGCACGGCGAAGTATCGGCTGAGCAATCCGACCGCGCGGCCCGAGGTGTTCATGTAGCTACGCGGCTTGGCCAGCAATACCCGCCGGTCGGCCAGCCGGGTCTGCACCAGGTCGGCACCGGAGCGACGGTCCGCACCGAAACGTTCGCCGAGCCGCTCGGCCAGCCGATCGACCACCAGGAAACCGACGTTGTGCCGGGTGCGCTCGTAGCCGGGTCCGGGGTTGCCGAGCCCGACCACGAGCGCAGGTCCGATCGTGCTCAGGCCGACTCGTCCGAACCGGACTCGTCCGACTCGGCGGCCGCCTCGGCATCGCCGCTTTCCTCGGCTGGATCGGGGTCGGTTTGCGGCGCAATGATGTTGACGATCAACGCCTCCGGGTCGGTCTGGAGTGTCGCGCCGGCCGGCAGGGTCAGATCGCCGGCAAGAATCTGCGTGCCGACTTCGGCGCCCTCGACGGACACCTCGATCGCTTCGGGGATGCGCAGTGCGTCGGCTTCGATCGAGACGGTGGTCTGATCCTGGGCGACGATCGCATCCGGCCCGGGCTCCCCGGCCACCGTGACCGGGACGTCGACGACGACCTTCTCACCGCGCTTGATCACCAGTAGGTCGGCGTGCTCGATGTAGCGGCGGATGGGATGGACCACGACCGCCTTGGTCAGTGCCAGCTGCTCGCTTCCCTCGATGTCGAGGGTCAGCACCGCGTTGGTGCCGTTTTCCCGCAACACGCGGGCGAACGCCTGAGCATTCAGCGCGAGGTGCCGAGGATCGGACTGGTGGCCGTACAGCACCGCCGGCACGCTCCCGGCCCGGCGGGCACGGCGAGCCGCTCCCTTACCGAACTCGGTGCGGACCTGAGCGGTCAGACGATTGACCTCGGGCATCGGCGCGACTCTCTTCTCTGTCGGTGGGTTGCACTGCGCCCCGGCGACGAGCACAGCCGGGAGAGATGAGCCGGAGCCCGTCGACAGCCGCGCCGCGTCGATAACGGTCATCGTCCATTCGGACGGAGCCCTCGCCGAGACAACGCCGCCGATTATGCCTGATCCGTCGACATCGGGCACCGACCGGGGTTCGGCAGCCGCGTCGACGGCCTCAGTGCAGCAGTGCCAGCGTCAGGGCCGCAGCGACAGTGTCAGTGCAGCAGCGACAGCCAGGAGCCGAGCAGGTCGCCGGACCGCGGCAGCATGGCGCCGACCATGGCACCGAAGTCGGTAAGCAGTTGCATGATCTGATTCGGGCCCATCGATGTCCTGTTCGGTAGCGGACGGCGCGGATCGCCGTCGTTGCGCGCTCACGTTAGCCGGTTGTGGCCGGCGACCGTGGATATGGATCAGAAGAACTGCGCGAAATAGCTGCCTAGTAGCTCCGGCGTGCGCGGCAGCATCGCGCCGAGAAACCAGAGTGTGTCGCCGAGAAAGCCGGCGAGACCGGCGATATCCATGGCCTTGTCCCTTTCTACGAGGTTCTGACTGCGGTCACGGTAGAAGTTTCGGCTACATCCTCGCAACGGTTCGGCAGAACCGGTCGACATCGTCCGAGGTGACGAAACAGTGCGGTGATGCCCGAACCACCGCGGGCAGGCCGCGGCGGCGCATGTCGAGCCGGGTCGACGAGGCCCGACTGACCGTGACGGTGATCTGCGCGTCGCGCAGCCGATCACGGACCTGGTCGGGATCTACCCCGGTGACGGTGAACGAGACGATGCCGCTCTGCTCCACCCCGAGGTCGCGCAGCTGTACCCGGGGCAGCTCGGCGAGGCCGGCACGCAATCGGGCGGCCAGCGCGGCGATCGCTCGGTAGACCAGATCCGGGCCGAGATCGAGCAGGTACTGCACAGCCACACCGAGCCCCAGCCGAGCGGCCACATCGCATTCCCAGAACTCGAATCGGCGGGCTCCGGCCGCGAGGGTGTAGTCGGCATCGTCGGTCCAGGTCGCGCTGTGCAGGTCGAGGCCGGCCGGCTCGAGCTCGGCGATCAGCTCCGGGCGAACGTAGAGAAAGCCGGTGCCACGCGGCCCGCGCAACCACTTACGACCGGTCGCGGACAACGCATCCACGTCGAGTGCGGCAACGTCGAGCGGCAATTGACCGGTCGTCTGGCAAGCATCCAGCAGCACCAGGGCGCCGACCTGGTGCGCCAGATCGGCAACCTCGCGAACCGGATTGATCAGGCCGCCGTTGGTCGGTGCATGAACCACCGAGATCAGCCGGACCCGCTCGTCGAGCATTCGGTTCAGCGCGTCGAGATCGATCCGGCCGGTGGCGTCGGCCGGAATCGGCTCCACGCTCGCTCCGCTCGACTTCGCTCGATGCAACAGGGCGATCGCGTTGCTTGCGTACTCGCTGGTGGAGAACAGCAGTCGGTCGCCGGCGGTCAACGGCACCGCGTAACCGAAGTCGGTCCAGGCGCGGCTCGCGCTGTCGCTCAGCGCGATCGCATCGGCGGGCGCGTTGATCAGCTTTCCGATGGTCTCCGGTATCGCGGTGAGATCGGCCGCCCGTTCGTTTGCCGCGCGATACCCACCTACCCGAGCCTCCCGTCGCAGGTGTGCGATGACCGTTTCCAGGACCGGGGACGGTGGCAGGCTGGAGCCGGCACTGTCCAGGAAGACCTGGTCGGCGGCTCCCGGGGTGTCGCGGCGGACCCGATCGAGGTCGAGTTCGCCGGGTGGCGGGGTGCCGGTTCGGGACGCAGCGGCGGGCATGGCCCGACGGTAACCGGTGCGCGCGCCGGAACGAACCTACGCGATCGATATCGCAACTACTTTAGATGTTTCGCCGGTGCGCGCGCCGTGGTCTGTCTAAGTTCTTCATCAGGTTGGGGACGACCTGGTCACGATGAGCCGGACCGCTGTCCGAAACGGAGCGATGCTACCTATGTCCACCGCAATGAATCGACGACGATTTCTCACCGCCGGTGCGGTTGCCGGCGCCGCGTTGGTGGGGGTGGCCGCGACCGGTGCGGCGACGGCGGGTCCGGCGTCGGCCGCGCCGTTCGTCGGTGCCCGCACCGACCGGGTGCCGCTGCAGCGGGAGCAGCAGCGAGTGGTCATCATCGGCTCCGGCTTCGGCGGTGGGGTGGCCGCGTTGCGGCTCGCCCAGGCCGGGGTGGCCTCGGTGGTCCTGGAGCGGGGTCGGCGCTGGCCGACCGGTCCGAACGCGAGCACTTTCCCGAGCATGAACGCGCCGGACAAGCGCGCGCTGTGGTTCCGTTCGGACCCGCAGCTGTTCGGTCGTCCGGTGACCGTCGAGCCGTATGTGGGGCTGTTCGAGGCGGCGATGGGCGACAACATGACGGTGATGTGCGCCGCCGGTGTCGGTGGTGGCTCACTGGTGTACCAGGGGATGTCGCTGGAGCCGGCCGAGCATGTGTTCGACACCTGGTTCCCGTCGTCGATCGACTGGTCGACGATGCATCGGGAGTACTACCCACGGGTGTCGCGGATGCTCGGCCTGGCTACCGCACCGGACGAACTGATCGCCAGCCCGCAGTACAAGGCATCGCGGGTCTTCGCCGATCACTGTCGGCGAGCCGGGTTCACCCCGGAGAAGATTCCGATGCCGATCGACTGGAACTACGCGCTGGCCGAGCTGCGCGGTGAGATGAAGCCGTCCTACACCAACGGCGACTGCGCGATCGGGGTGAACAACGGCGGCAAGCACTCGGTCGATGTCACCTACTTCGCGCAGGCCGAGGCGACCGGTCTGGTGGACCTGCGGACGCTGCACGAGGTCGCCTCGATCGCCCGGACCCCGAGCGGCAGCTGGGAGGTGCACGTGCGTCGGATCGACGAGAACGGCACCGTACTCGGCGACCTGATCATCGAGACCCGCGCGCTGATCCTCGGCGCCGGCAGCGTGAATACCACGCGACTGTTGGTCAAGGCCGCGGCCACCGGCGCGATCCCGGATCTGCCCGGCGGTCTCGGGACCGAGTGGGGCACCAATGCCGATCGAATCTACGTCTGGACCGATCCGACCGAGGATTACGGTGTCACGCAGGGCGGCCCGGTCGTCTACGGCACGTTGAACTGGTCCGACCCCCGAATGGCGCACACCATCATCCAGGCGTCGATGCCGTCGTTCTCGCTCAACCTGCACTCCACGATGATGGTCGGCTACGGGGTGAGCGCAGCGCGGGGTTCGTGGCACTACGACTCCGGTGCCGATCGGGTCGGCCTGCAGTGGCCGCGGGCGGGCGACTCGGTCATCCAGAACGGCGCGATCGGGCCGAACACGCAGCGGATCGCCGGCCCGACGGGCTTCCTGTCCGACACCAACCTCGCGCTCAACTCCACCTGGCATCCGCTCGGCGGCGCCAACATGGGCGTGGTGTGCGATACCGAGGGCCGGGTATTCGGCCAGCGTGGCCTGTACGTGGTGGACGGCGCGTTGATGCCCGGGACCACCGCCGCGTGCAACCCCTCGATGACCATCGCCGCGATCGCCGAGCGGGCGTTGGATGTGCTGATCGGTAGCGACGTCGGCACGATCATCTGATTCCGCCGCGGGTCGGCGGCCGCCCGGTGTCGGGCCTGCTCGCTACTCTGGCCGCAGCGGGTTCGCCCGCTCGAACAGGGAGGTGGGCGATGGCCGGTGGCCGAGACGGAGCACTCGACAGTCGCGCCGCTGCCGCGGCCTACCTCGGTGGGATCTGTTTCAAGCTCGGGCCACCGGCGCGGATCGGTGCCGAGCTGGAATGGATCACCGTCCCGGCCGACGGGTGCGGCGCCCGCCCCGCGCTGGGCAGGGTGGCGGCTGCGCTCGGCCCGCACGCGCCGACCACGGTGGTGCCCGATTCCCCCGCTCATCCGTTGCCGGCCGGTAGCCGCGTCACCATCGAACCCGGCGGTCAGCTCGAGCTCTCCAGCAGTCCGGTCGGCTCCGTGGCCGAGCTCTGCGCTGGGCTCGCCGTCGATGCCGCGGTGCTGCGGGGCCGGCTGGCTGCCCATTCGATCCGGCTGCTCGCCGTGGCGGCCGACACCCGACGCCCGCCACGCCGACTCTTGAGCTCGCCGCGGTATCGGGCGATGGAGGCGGCGTTCGCCGCAATCGGCCCGTTCGGTGCACTGATGATGTGTAATACCGCCGCGACCCAGGTGTCGGTGGATGCGGGTGCCGACCCGGCCGAGGTCGATGCTCGGTGGCGCTGCCTCTACACCATCGGGCCGGCATTGGTCGCCGCGTTCGCCTGTTCCCCACGGCTCTACGGGGCACCGGCCGGCGCCTGGGCGTCGCAGCGGATGCGGACCTGGCTGTTCCTGGACCACAGTCGCACGGCCGAACCGCCGGCGCCGGCACAATATCCGGCCTGGGTGCTGGACCGGCCGTTGCTGTGTGTGCGCCGAGGCGGCCCGGACTGGTCGGCGCCGCGGGACGCCACGTTCGGCGACTGGATCGACGGAGCCTTGGACGACGAGCTGGGCCGTCGGCCCACCCGCGATGATCTGCGGTACCACCTGACCACGCTGTTCCCGCCGGTGCGGCCGGCCGGCCATCTCGAGGTCCGCTATCTCGATGCCCAACCCGGTCCCGGGTGGGCGGTGCCGATCCTGGCCGTCGCCGCGCTCACCGGCAGCCCGGAGGTGGTATCGCAGGCGACCTCGCTCGGCGCGACGACCGCCGGACGGTGGCAGGACGCCGCCCGGCACGGCCTCGCCGACCCGGACTTCCGCCGGGCCGGAACCGACCTGCTCGAACTCGCCACGGCGCACACGACGGTGCCCGCGCCGCTGGCGGCAGCGGCACGGCGATGTCGGCGGGGCATCGACCCGGTGCGCGCCGCGGCCGCATGACCGAACGCCCGGCTACCGAGGAGACGAGTCGATGACGGTTGCCGTCGATCTACCCACCCGGCTCGCCGGGGTGCTCGCCCGGGCTCGGGCCCGCACCACGCTGCTCACCGATGCGGTGGATGATGCCGATCTGGTAAAGCAGCACTCACCGTTGATGAGCCCGCTGGTCTGGGATCTCGCCCACATCGGAAACCAGGAAGACTTCTGGCTGGTCCGCGCGGTCGGCGGTCGCCGACCGGTGCGTGGCGACATCGACGACCTCTACGACGCGTTCCGGCACCCGCGGCAGGACCGACCGGCCCTGCCGCTGCTCGGTCCGGCGCAGGCTCGCAGCTATCTCGCCGAGGTCCGGGCCCAGGTGCTCGACATTCTCCACGGCACGCCGCTGTCGAGAGATTCCGCTCCGCTCACCGCAGGCGGCTTCGTATTCGCGATGGTCGCCCAGCACGAGCAGCAACACGACGAAACCATGCTGGCCACGCACCAATTGCGCCGTGGCCCGGCGGTGCTGAGCGCGCCACCGCCCCCGGTACCCGATTCCGGGCGGGTGGGGCCGGCGATATCCGGCGAGGTGGTGATCCCGGCCGGCGAGTTCCGCATGGGCACCTCGACCGATCCGTGGGCGCTCGACAACGAGCGACCGGAACACGGCGTCACGGTGCCGGCCTTTGCGATCGATCGCGCGCCGGTGACCAACCAGCAGTATCTCGGCTTCATCGACGACGACGGCTACGGACGGGCCGAGCTGTGGAGCGAACGCGGCTGGGCGCATCGGCAGGCGGCGGGGCTGACCGCGCCGCAGTTCTGGGAACGCGACAGCGACGGCAGCTGGTGGCGCCGTCGGTTCGGCATCCGGACCCCGCTGCGGTTACATCAGCCGGTGCTGCACGTGTGCTGGTTCGAGGCCGAGGCCTACGCCCGGTGGGCCGGCCGACGGCTGCCGAGTGAGGCCGAATGGGAGAAGGCGGCGCGCTGGGACCCGGCGTCCGGTCGGGTGTCGCGATACCCGTGGGGCGAGGCCGAACCGGACCGCACGCACGCGAATCTGGGGCAGCGACACCTCGAACCGGCCGATGTGGGCGCCTACCCGGCCGGCGTCTCGGCCACGGGGGTACACCAACTGATCGGCGATGTGTGGGAGTGGACCGCGTCCACGTTCGCCCCGTACCCGGGATTTGTGGCGTTTCCCTACGACGAGTACTCGGCGGTGTTCCACGGCGGCGATTACCGTGTGCTGCGTGGCGGATCCTTCGGCACCGACCAGGTCGCGTGTCGCGGCACGTTCCGGAACTGGGATCATCCGATCCGGCGGCAGATCTTCGCCGGATTTCGGCTGGCCCGCGATCTGTCGGCCTGATGTGCCGGCATATCGGCTACCTGGGACCGGCGGTGCCGGTGGCCGACCTGCTCACCCGAGGTAACCACTCGGTGATGACTCAAGCTTGGGCGCCGCGGCAGATGCGGGGTGGCGGTACGGTAAACGCGGACGGTTTCGGTGTGGGCTGGTGGGCAGCACACCGGTTCAGCCGGTATCGCAATCCGATGCCGATCTGGACCGATCCTGCGGTTACCGAAGTATTGCCGCAGATCTCCGCAACCGCCGTACTCGGGGCGGTCCGCTCGGCCACCGCCGGGATGCCGGTCGAGCGCAGCGCGTGCGCGCCGTTCACCGACGGGCATTGGGCGTTCAGTCACAACGGTGTGGTGCCGGACTGGCCGGGGCTGTTGCGCTGGACGGCAGCGCCGACCGAATCGGCGACCGACTCGGCCGCGGTCTGGGCTCTGCTCGCTGCCGAACTGCAGCGGCAGGATCCGGTGGCGGCGATCCGAGCGGTCATCCGACGGATTATCGCCGCCGCACCGGGCGCGAGGTTGAATCTACTGCTCGGTGACGGTACGCGGTTCTGGGCGACGACCTGGTATCACTCACTGTGGTCGCTGGTCGACGCGGGAACTGTGATACTTGCTTCCGAACCATACGATGACGATCCGCGGTGGCAGGAGATCGCGGACCGCCGCCTGGTGACGGCGGTACCAGGCCAGGTAACCATCGACGCTCTGCAGGAGGAGTGAGATGCCGCAACCGACCGTGGAGGTCCATCTGTCCGCGGCCGATCTCGATCGGGCGCTGCGCGAAGACGCGCGCGCGGGACTGACCGCCGATCCGAAATGGCTCCCGCCGAAATGGTTCTACGACGCTCGCGGCAGCGAGCTGTTCGACAAGATCACCGAGCTGCCGGAGTACTACCCGACGCGCACCGAGCGGTCGTTGCTGCAGAGTGTCGCGCCGGAGGTGGCGCGGTTGACCCGACCCCGGACCCTGGTCGAGCTCGGTTCCGGTTCCGCGATCAAGACCCAGCTGTTGCTCCGGGCATGCAACGCCTCGGGCACGCTGGTGTCCTACGTGCCGCAGGATGTGTCGGCGAGTGCGTTGCGCAAGGCGGCGATCGAGATCAGCGCGGCGTTCCCCGGCCTGGCGGTGAACGGGGTGGTCAGCGACTTCACCGATACCTTGCATTATCTGCCCGGCGGTGGGAGCCGGATGATCGCGTTTCTCGGCGGCACGCTGGGCAACCTGATCCCCGACGAGCGGGCTGCGTTTCTCGGCCAGGTTCGTGCGGCCCTGGACGAGGGGGAACACCTGCTGCTCGGCGTTGCGCTGGTCACCGACCCGACCGTGATGGTTGCCGCCTACGATGACCGCGCTGGCGTGACCGCCGAGTTCAACCGGAATGTGCTCCACGTGCTGAACCACCAGCTCGGCGCGGATTTTGCACCTGAGCGCTTCCGGCATGTCGCCGTGTGGAACGACGCCGACGAGTGGATCGAGATGCGGCTCGAGGCCACCGAAGAGATGTCGGTGAAGCTGCGCGAGCTCGACCTGACCGTCGGGTTCGCCGACGGCGAGCAGCTGCGTACCGAGATCTCGGCCAAGTTCCGGATCGCCGGTATCGAGCAGGAACTCGCCGCGGCCGGCTTCGCACCCGACCACGTCTGGACCGACTCGTTCGATCGTTTCGCGTTGGTGCTGGCCAGCGCGGTCTAGTGGCCGTGTCGTCGAGAGGTACGGCGTCGTCGGGGGAGGGCCGGATCAGTCCCGGCCCGGGCCGACCACTGCGGTGATCCGCTCGATCACCGGCCGGAGCTGCCGCCAGTCGGCGCGGACCTCGTCGGCGGCCCGATCGGTGGTCAGCCAGTCCGGGCAGCCGTGTTCGCGACTCAAGGTCAACGAGGTGTGCCGAAGCAGCTCGATCCGTGGATGGTCGGCCGGGAAACCCTTGGGTCGGGTTTTCAACGTCGCACCGCCCACGGTGAAGCCGGTGGCCGACAACATGCCGGCCAGTTCGGGACCGCGCAGATCGTCGTCGATCGCAGCGCGTAGCCGCGCCAGCTGCGCGGGCGTGCCATCGTAGAAGCCGCCACCGGTGAACAAGCCGGCCGCGTCGATCTGGACGTAGAAGCCGACGCCGGCGCCGGTCCGCACGACCGCACCCTGGGCGGTTTTGTACGGCGATTTGTCCTTGCTGAACCGGACATCCCGGTATGGCCGGAACAGTTTGGCCGGCCCGAACTCCGCGGCCAGGTCGTCGACCAGGGCTTCCATCGGGGCGCGGATGCTGGTCTCGTAGATGTGCTTGTGCGCGGTCCAGAACGCCTTGGAGTTGTCCGCCGCCAGATCCTCGTAGAAGTCGAGCGCGGCGATCGGGAATCCGGCGAAGGTACGCACGCGGTCGGCGATCAGGCGTGGCCGTTGAACAGGCCGGTCACCGAGCCGTTCTCGAATACCTCGCGGATCGTCTGCGCCAAGAGCGGGGCGATCGACAGCACGGTGAGCTGCGCGAACTTCTTGTCGTCGGTGATCGGAAGGGTGTTGGTCACCACCACCTCCTTCGCGCCGCACGCGGCCAGCCGCTCGGCGGCCGGGGTACTCAGTACCCCGTGCGTCGCCGCGATCACCACGTCGCCGGCGCCGGCTTCTTTCAGCACCTTCACCGCACCGGCGATGGTGCCGCCGGTGTCGATCATGTCGTCGATCAGGATGCAGGTACGTCCGGCGACCTCACCGACCACCCGGTTGGACTTGACCTGATTCGGCACCAACGGGTCGCGGGTCTTGTGGATGAATGCGAGCGGCGCGCCGTCCAGCGAGTCCGCCCACTTCTCCGCGACGCGCACCCGGCCCGAGTCGGGCGACACCACGGTGATGTTTGCCAGGTCGTAGCCGGCGCGAATATGGTCGGCCAGCTGGAGTTGGGCGTGCATGTGGTCGACGGGGCCGTCGAAAAAGCCCTGGATCTGGTCGGTGTGCAGATCCACGGTGATGATCCGGTCCGCGCCGGCGGTTTTCATCAGGTCGGCGACCAGCCGGGCGGAGATCGGCTCCCGGCCGCGATGCTTCTTGTCCTGCCGGGCGTAGGGGTAGAAGGGCAGAATCGCGGTGATCCGTTCGGCGGAGCCGCGCTTGAGCGCATCGATCATGATCAGCTGTTCCATGACCCACTGGTTCAGCGGCCACGGGTGCGACTGCAGGACGAACGCGTCCGAACCGCGCACCGACTCCTCGAACCGGACGAAGATCTCGCCGTTGGCGAAGTCGCGAGCGGTCTGCGGGGTGACGTGGACGTCGAGCTCCTTGGCCACCTGTTCGGCCAGTTCCGGGTGCGCCCGGCCGGCGAACAACATGAGATTCTTCCGATTGTCGCTCTGGAACGCCCTGCTCACCGTTGTTCGCCGTCCTCGTGATCGTTCTGCCGGATGCAGGTCTGCTCCTGCTCGGCGAGCGCCTTCTCGGCCGCTCGCGCCGCGTCGGTATCGGGGCGGTTGCGCGCCACCCAACCTTCCAGATTGCGCTGCGCGCCGCCCGACACGGCGAGCGCGCCGGGTGGCACGTCCCGGCGCAGCACGGTACCAGCGGCGGTGTATGCCCCATCGCCGACGGTGATCGGTGCGACGAACATGGTGTCGCTACCCGTGCGCACGTGCGAGCCGACCACGGTGCGGTACTTACGCACCCCGTCGTAGTTGACGAACACGCTGGATGCGCCGATATTGCTGTGCTCGCCGATCGTCGCATCGCCGACGTAGCTCAGGTGCGGCACCTTGGAATGCGCCCCGATCTCGGCGTTCTTGGTCTCGACGAAGGCGCCGAGCTTGCCCGCCCGGCCGACCACGGTGCCGGGCCGCAGATACGAGTACGGCCCGATGGTCGCTTCGGTTTCGATCGTCGAGCGTTCACCGTGGGTGCGCACGACGACCGCGCCGTCGCCCACCGTCACGTCGGTCAGCGTGGTATCCGGTCCGATCACCGCGTCGTCGCCGATCGCGGTCCGGCCGTGCAGCTGCACGCCGGGCTGCAGCACCGTGTCCCGGCCGATCGTGACCTCGGTATCGACCCAGGTGTTGGCCGGGTCCACCACGGTGACCCCGGCCCGCATATGCCGTTCCAGAATCGTCGTATTCAGAGCGCGTCCGGCGGCGGCCAGCTGTACCCGGTCGTTCACCCCGGTCACCTTCATCCCGTCCAACAGCCGGGCGCCGTGTACCTGTCGACCGGCGGCGCGGGCCAGTCCGATCACGTCGGTGAGATAGAGCTCGTGCTGGGCGTTGTGGTCGCTCAGTCCGACGATCGCGTCCCGGAGCAGGACGGCGTCGAAGGCGTACACACCGGAATTCACCTCGGTGATCCGGGCCTGTTCGGGGGTGGCGTCGGCGTGTTCGACGATGGCGCTCACCCGACCGTCGGCATCTCGGACGATCCGGCCGTAGCCGTTCGGGTCGGGCGGGGAGAAGGTCAGGACCGTCGCGCCGGATCGGCCGGGATAGCTGCGATGTTCGTCGAGCAGCGCAGCCAGCGTGTGCCCGTCGAGCAGCGGGACATCGGCCGACGTCACCAGCACGTCGCCGGTGAAATCGGCCGGCAGCACGGTCAGGGCGCACTGCACGGCATGTCCGGTGCCGAGTTGGGTTTCCTGAACCGCCAGGCTGACGTCGCGCCGCAGGTCGGTACCGATCTCCGCGACGGCTCCGCTGACCTGCTCCCGATCGTGCCCGACCACCGTGATCAGGTGTTGCGGATCGATCTCGGCGGCGGCGTGCAGGGCGTGCGCCAGGAGACTGCGCCCGGCCAGCGGATGGAGCACCTTCGGGGTCTTGGACCGCATGCGGGTGCCGGCACCCGCCGCTAAGACGACGACGGCGGTCTGCTCAGCCATCAAAAAGCTCCCTCGACTGGCCGGATGACGCGCGGAAGCTCGCGCACGATCTGCTTCTCACCCGCTCCGCCGCCAGGACTCGAACCTGAACTATCTGAACCAAAATCAGAGGTGCTGCCATTACACTACGGCGGATCGTAGCTGCGCACGAGCCCCGTTGCCCGCGACGCGCACAGAGTCTCCCATGCCGACGCCGGATACGTCGAACCGCTGGTCTGCCCGCTGACGACGGTACGCACTCCAGGTAGGTTCGCCGGCGGACGTCGGGGGTATCAACAGCAATAGCGTTGACCTGGTGACGCCGCGACCCGGCGGGACTTGGAGGAGTGATGGTCGAGCCTGCCGAGTCGGGTGGGCCCGCCGAGCGGGGGCCGCGGACCCGGATGACCGGAACCCAGCGGCGGGAGCAGTTGGTCATGATCGCCCGCGGCCTGTTCGCTGAACGGGGCTACGACGCGACCTCGATCGAGGAGATCGCCCAGCGAGCCCACGTCTCCAAGCCGGTCGTCTACGAGCATTTCGGCGGCAAGGAGGGGTTGTTCGCGGTCGTCGTCGACCGGGAGATGTCGACGCTGCACCAGATGATCACCGCGTCGCTCACCTCCTACCGCTCCCGAGTCCGGGTAGAGCAGGTCGCGCTCGCTTTGTTGACCTACGTGGAAGAAAGCACCGACGGTTTTCGTATCCTGGTACGGGACCAGCGTGTCTCAGCGGCCGAAGGTACCTACTCGAGTTTGCTCAACGAGGCGGTCGGCCAGGTGGGACATATTCTGGCAGGCGACTTCGGCCGGCGGGGATTACCTCCCGAGCTGGCCTTGCTATACGCACAGGCTCTGGTCGGCATGGTCTCCACGACGGCCACCTGGTGGCTGGACGAGCGGACACCACCGAAGGAGGTGGTCGCCGCACATCTGGTGAACCTGTGTTGGAATGGGTTGACCAATCTCGAGCCTGATCCCCGGTTAGGCTCTGCATGACTCGTATCCGGTGCGAACCTCGCACCGGATGGGTAACCGGAAATTCGCGAAACGACGGCACGACTGGTGCATGATGGTCACGTACTCGGTGGTACGGTTCGTACGATCGGTGTGCGCGGTCGGGGCGATGATCGCGAGCTGAGTGTGGAATGACGAGGCGGAACTTATGGCTAGGCAAGCGCGCGCGGAGATCACCCGCGACTCGGTGCTCGCCGGCGCAGCCGATGTGTTTCTGCGGCTGGGGTATGCGAACGCGAGTTTGAGCGAGATCATCGCGCAATCGAATGTGACCAAGGGCGCGCTCTACTTTCATTTCGGATCGAAAGAAGAGCTGGCTCGGGCGGTAGTCGATCAAGGTAACGAGCGATTGGTCGCGGCGTGCAAGGGATTCTTCGACAGCCGGGTCCCGGCGTTGGAAGCCTGCATCGGAATCTCTTATGTCGTAGCGGATCTCACGATCAACGACCCGATGGTCGGCGCGATGTTGAAGCTCAACCATCAGATCGGTGACTATCGCGGCACATCGGGTGACAACATCACCAAGGCGTGGTCGGATACGCATCGGGTGCTGGCCGAGCGGGCGATACAGCAGGGCGACCTGAAACAGGATCTCGACCCGGAGGTCGTCGGCACGCTGTGGCAAGAGCTCACCGCGGGAGTGCATATCGTTGCGGTGGGTACCGATTCGATCGATCAGATGCCGATTCGAATGGAACGGCAGTGGTATTTTCTGCTCCCGTCCTTGGTGCCGGACGAAAAGCTCTCGTACTTTCGGGAGTTCGCTGCTCGTCGGTTGCGCCGTTACGAGCCGCCGCGCTGATCTCGATGGTCGATCCGGCCCTGGGCCGGTGTGCCGTGATCCGTAGCGTCTCCTAGAATCGCGCCGTGCTTTCCACCCGACCGCCGTTGGCCGGACTCGCCGATCTCGCTCGCGCAGATCCGTCGTCGGTCCCGATTACCGAACTCGCCGGATCCGCCACTACGGTTTTGATCGGCCCGGATGCGGTGCGCCCGTTCGTGGTGAGCGTGCTCGCCGAGCAAGCGTCGGTCCTGGTGGTCACCGCGAGCGGGCGGGAGGCCGACGATCTGGCTGCGGAGGTGGCAGCGCTGATCGGTGCTGCCGTCGCGGTGTTCCCTTCGTGGGAAACCCTGCCGCACGAACGATTGTCGCCGGGGGCGGATACCGTCGGCCGGCGGATGTCGGTGTTGCGGCGACTCGCGCACCCGGAAGAAGGTGCGCCGCTGCGGGTCGTGGTCACGACCGTGCGCTCGCTGATGCAACCGATGGCGCCGGGGCTGGGTGAGGTAGCCCCGATCACTATTCGGGTCGGCGACGAGTTGGACTTCGACGAGCTGATCCTGCGTTTGGTCGAGTTCGCCTACACCCGCGTGGACATGGTCGGTCGACGGGGCGAGTTCGCGGTTCGCGGCGGCATCGTCGACGTCTTCCCGCCGACCGCGGATCATCCGGTGCGGATCGAATTCTGGGGCGACGAGGTCACCGAACTGCGGCCGTTCTCGGTGGCGGATCAGCGCTCGCTGGTCGACGAGTCGGTATCCGAGCTGATCGCGCCGCCGTGCCGCGAGCTGCTGCTGACCGAGTCGGTGCGCGCTCGGGCCGCGGAGTTGGCCGCGGCGAATGCGGCCGACGCGGCCCTGGTGGAGATGCTCGACAAGCTGGCCGCGGGCATTCCGGTGGACGGGATGGAAGCACTGTTGCCGGCGCTCGTCTCGGGCCGGCTGCAGCTGCTGACCGAGGTGCTGCCGCGAGGCGCCCACGTGCTGATCTGTGATCCGGAGCGGGTGCGCACCCGGGCTGCGGATCTGGTCCGGACCGGTGCCGAGTTCTTGGAGGCGTCCTGGACCGCGGCCTCGCTCGGCTCCGACGCGCCGGTCACCGCGGCGGGGCTGGATCTTGCGGCCTCGGCGTACCGGGGGTTACCGCAGGCCGAGGCAGCAGCAGTGGCCGGCGGGCACCCGTGGTGGACGGTCGGCCCGTTGGCCGCAGGGACCGCCGACGAGGTCACACTCGACGTCACGCCCGCACCGGCGCCGCGGGGCGTCGACACCGAACTGACGGCTGCGTTGGCCCAGCTGCGCGGGCACCTCGGCGCGGACGGCCGGGCGGCGCTGGTCGTGGCCGGTCAGGGCACCGCACAGCGGATGGTGGAACAGCTGGCCGACGCCGAGGTTCCGGCCGCGGTCGCCGAGCCCGGCAGCACGCCGCAGCCGGGGGTGGTCGCTGTCCTGTGCGGTCCGTTGCGCGGCGGTGCGGTGTTCCCGGGATCGGACTTGGTGGTGCTCACGGAGTCGGATCTGACCGGCTCCCGGGTAGCCGCGGTCGGCGACGGTAAGCGATTGCCGGCCAAACGCCGTAATCAGGTCGATCCACTCGCACTGAACGCCGGTGACCTGGTAGTTCACGATCAGCACGGGATCGGTCGGTTCGTCGAGATGACCGAACGCACCGTCGGCGGCGCGCGCCGGGAGTATCTGGTCATCGAGTACGCAGGCAAGCGCGGCCAGCCGGGGGACCGGCTCTTCGTCCCGATGGACGCGCTCGACCAATTGTCCCGATACGTCGGCGGCGAACTTCCCGGCTTGTCCAAACTCGGCGGCTCGGACTGGGCGAACACCAAGCGCAAGGCGCGCAAAGCGGTGCGGGAGATCGCCGGCGAGCTGGTGCAGTTGTATGCGGCGCGCCAGGCCGCTCCGGGTCACGCCTTCGGCCCGGACACGCCGTGGCAACGCGAGATGGAGGATGCGTTCGCGTTCACCGAGACGGTCGATCAGTTGACCGCGATCGGTGAGGTCAAGGCCGACATGGAGCGCGCGGTACCGATGGACCGGGTGGTGTGCGGCGACGTCGGCTACGGCAAGACCGAGATCGCGGTACGCGCGGCGTTCAAGGCGATCCAGGACGGCAAACAGGTCGCGGTGCTGGTGCCGACCACCTTGCTGGCTCAGCAACACCTGCAGACGTTCACCGAGCGGATGCGCGCGTTTCCGGTCACGGTGAAGGGGCTGTCCCGCTTCACCGATCCGGCCGCGTCCCGCGCCACCCTGGACGGTCTTGCCGACGGGAGCGTGGACGTCGTGGTCGGTACCCACCGGCTGCTGCAGACCGGCGTGCGGTGGAAGGATCTCGGCCTGGTCGTGGTCGACGAGGAACAGCGATTCGGGGTCGAACACAAGGAACACATCAAGGCGCTGCGCACCCACGTCGACGTTCTGACCATGTCCGCCACCCCGATCCCGCGCACGCTGGAGATGAGCCTGGCCGGGATCCGGGAGATGTCGACCATCCTCACCCCCCCGGAGGAACGGCACCCGGTGCTCACCTACGTCGGCGGTTATTCCGACAAGCAGGTGGCCGCGGCGATCCGGCGGGAGCTGCTGCGCGACGGTCAGGTGTTCTACGTGCACAACCGGGTGTCCTCGATCGACAAGGCCGCCGCCCGGATCGCCGGACTGGTACCCGAGGCGCGGATCGTGGTCGCGCACGGGCAGATGAACGAAGACGTGCTCGAGCGCACCGTGCAAGGATTCTGGGAGCGCGAGTACGACGTGTTGGTCTGTACCACCATCATCGAGACCGGCCTGGACATCTCGAACGCGAATACCCTGATCGTCGAACGGGCCGATGCGTTGGGACTGTCCCAGCTGCATCAGCTACGTGGTCGGGTGGGCCGCAGCCGGGAGCGCGGATACGCCTACTTCCTCTATCCACCGGAGCGTCCGCTCACCGAAACCGCCTACGACCGGCTGGCCACCATCGCACAGAACTCCGAGCTCGGCGCGGGCATGGCGGTGGCGATGAAGGATCTGGAGATCCGCGGTGCCGGAAATGTGCTCGGCGCCGAACAATCCGGACACGTGGCCGGGGTCGGCTTCGATCTGTATGTGCGGTTGGTCGGGGAGGCGGTGGAGGCGTATCGAGCGGCCGCGGACGGTAACCCGATCCCGGATTCGGATACGCCCGCGGAGGTGCGGATAGACCTGCCGGTGGACGCGCATGTGCCACCGGATTACGTCACCAGCGATCGGCTGCGACTCGAGGCCTACCGCAAGTTGGCCGCGGCGGGCGACGACGGTGCGCTGGCCGCGGTGGTCGAGGAATTGATCGACCGGTACGGCCCGTTGCCGGTGGAAGTCGGTCGGCTGGTATCGGTGGCCAGGTTGCGACTGCTCTGTCGTAGTCACCGGGTCACCGAGGTCGCGGTCACCGGCGTGACGTTGAAGCTGGGACCGCTGAACCTGGCCGACTCCCAGCAGCTGCGGCTCAAACGGCTCTACCCGAGTGCCACATATCGCGCCACCACATCGGTCGTCCAGGTTCCGCTGCCACGGGTTACCGACAGCGTGGGCGCCCCCCGGGTCCGCGACACCGAGTTGTTGCAGTTCGTCGCGGATCTGTTGGTGCAATTGGACGGCAAGGCAAAAGGTTCGGTCGCGGTATGACCGGCGAGGTGTTGGGCGACGCCGCAGAACTGCTGGACCGGCTGTGGGACTTCGGTGGTTGGGAGGTAGCCCAGACCCACGAGTCGTTGTTGCCCTTCCTGCTGGAGGAGACCTACGAGCTGATCGACGCCGTCCAGTCCGGTGATCCGGCCGCGGTCCGGGAAGAACTCGGCGACCTGCTGCTGCAGGTGCTTTTCCATGCGCGGATCGCCGAGGCGGCCGACCGGTTCACCGTGGACGACGTGGCCGCCGGACTGATCACCAAGCTGACCGGGCGCAGTCCGCACCTGAGCGATCCCACGGTGTCCGGGCCGATCGATGTGCGGTACCAGGAGCAGGCCTGGGAGCAGCGCAAGGCGGCCGAGAAACAGCGTGCTTCCTGCCTGGACGGAATCGCTCCGGACCTGCCCGCACTCGCGCTTGCGGAGAAGGTGATCGAGCGGGCCGGACGGGCCGGGCTGCCGGCGGACCTGGTACCGCCCGACCTGCAGACCATTCGGCCCGGCGATCCGGTCGGCGCCGAACATCGCCTACGCAGCGCGGTGCGCTCGTTCGCCGCTGCGGTGCGGGCCGCCGAAGATGCCGCCGCCGCCGAGCGGGACGGCGCGCGGGCACCGTTGGCTCCGGCCGACTGGCGGCGACTGCTGGTCGTGGCTACCGCCGGACCGGCTTGACGATCAGTTGTCGTTCGTCGGCGGTTGCCCGCCACACCACGCCGGCCAGCGCGATCAGGATCCAGGTGAGCGCCCAGATCTGCGAGAAGCCGGCGGTGTCCAGAATCAGGTTGATCACCATCAGTGCCGCCAGCGCGCCGGCGATCGAGCCGGCGAGTTCGGCGGTGCTGGTATCGCGTGAGGCCGACGCCCGGAATGCGAGCACCAGCGGCACGATGAGCAGGAGGACGTAGACGACCAGGCCGAGCACCCCGGCCTCCATCAGTCGACCGAGATACTGGTCGTCGAGCAGTGGCTGGCCGAGGGAGGTGTAGACGCCGAGGCCTTGGCCGAGCAGCAGATGTTCCTGATAATGCTCGGCGACGTAGGACACCCCGGTCACCCGAGAGCCGATCGAGGTATCGGTCGACGATCCGACGAATGTCGCGACCAGCGCCGATACCACTTTCAGCCCGCTGAGTACGGCACCGATCGCGACCAGGACACCACCGACACTGATCGCCGCAACCCGGGTGATCGGCCAGCGCCAGGACATCACGGCGACCGCCACCAGCAAGCCGACGATCGCCGAGCGGGACACCGTCACCAAGGCGCCGCCGAGCAGTAGGACGGTGCATGCGGCCCACGGCCAGATCCGCTCGTGCCGGGCCCGGGCGGAGAACACCAGCCCGACCGCGAGTGGGGTCAGGATGGTGAGGATGGCGCTGAGCTCGAGGGGATGTCCGGCCGCGCCCTGCGGCCGATTGAGTCCTTCTCGCTGCAGCCCGGCGGACAGCAGGTTGCCGGTGTCGACCAAGCCGGGGAGGTGCACGATGGCGCCGACGTCCACGCCGGTGGCGAACTGCGCCAGACCCATGACCGAGCTGAACGTGCCGCCGATCACCAACGCCCGCAGGAACATCTCCAGATCCGCTCGGGTGCGGATCATGTCGAGAATGAAGAACAAGCTCCCGATCAGGTAGAAGTCCGCGGTGAGGGCCCGATCGGCGTCCTTGGCCGACGCCGCAGGTAAGCCGCGACTGAATGCGTTGGCGTAGGAGGCCATCGACGTGGCCAGGTAGGCCGCCACGACCACGGCTATCGGCCGCGCGCCGATCGGATGACGCAACCCGACCAAGGCAACCACGTACCAGACCAGTGCGATCAGCAGCAGCATGGTCATCCCGACCCCGTAGGCCCCGGGCACCGAGAACGATTGGCGCATCCCGAGCAGCGCCAGCGCGATGCCGGCCATCAGCCGACCGCCCACTCCGGGTCCGGTTCGCAGCCAGGCGCGCCAGCTGGTGGCCGTCGCAACCCGGTGCTCCAGGTCCAATCCCCGCAGTCCGGCGGGGGTCGGCAATCCGGGAGACGTCGGTGTCCCGGCGCGCAGCGAACTCACGGCGATTCGTACTCGCCCGCGGAGCGTCCGTTGGTCGGCCGCGCCCGGCGGCGGCGGCCGCTCTCCCGGTGGCCGGTCGGTCGCCCGGGCGCTCCGGACCAACCCGCCATCCCGTCCGATTGTGCCGACGGCGCGGCGAATTCACCGTTGTTCGGACGAGAATCGTTGGTGACCAACGGCTGTGCGTGGGCCGGCGTACGGTCGAGGCTCGAATAGCGTTCGGCGTCGGAGAACCAGCCGCCGAACCCGCCGGGCGGTGCGGGTGCCGGCATCCGCGGCGGCGGCGCGGGCATGTCCATCCGCCGCGGCGGCGCTGCTGCTGCGGCCGGGGCGAGCCGGGGCGCCGGTTCGACCCGTGGCGTCGGCTCGGGAACCGGTACGGATTCGGGAGCCGGCTGGGGTTGCGGCGGGGCAGCCGGAGCGGGGATCGGGCCGGTGGCGGCGGCGTAGTCGATCTGTCGGGGCTCGGCGTGGTCCGCGGTCACGGTTTCCGGCCGACCGCGAGTGTTGCTGCGCTGCCGGAGCACGCTCAGCGCGGCTTCGATCAGCAGGAGCACGAGTACACCGGCGATGACGGTGGCTGCGGCGAACATCGCGGCCGAGCGGACCGGGCTGGTCGGCGCCGGCGAGCCCGCCTCCGGGGTTACCGCGATCCGGAGCCGCGCGGCGAAGGGTCGGGCGACCCCGGCCTCGACCTGCTGCCGCTCCAACTCGGCCGAGATGTAGTCGAGCAACGCGGTGGTGGCCCGTTGCGACGCTCCCGGATCGGTGGCGGTGATGGTCACCGACGCCTGCGAACTGAGTTGCTGGGCGCTGCCGTCGCCGGCCAGGTGCACGAATGTGTACGTCGGGCTGGCACCCTGGTCGGTGACGAGCTTTCGAGCCGGATCGGACTCGCCGATCGAGACCGCGATCACCGTGAGGTGCGCCATGTTGTTGTCCAGGTGGATGAACGGGTTGTCGGTGGCGACCGGACTCCCCGCGCCCGGCGGAATCAGGTAGAACGTGGCCTTCGTCTGGTAGTTCACCTTCGCCGAAGTCCAACCGAAGACTCCCGCCGCGATGGCGAGGCCGGCGATCACGACCAGCGCGATCGGTCTGCGGGTCAGGCCCCGGATGAAATCACCGACGTTCATTGTCGATTCCTGTCAGTAGCTGGCGGGATCGGGCAAGTGCTGTCTGCTGCTGTTGTGCCATCTCGGTGCTGCGCAAACCCGCGCCGACGAGGGTCGCTGTTGTAAACGCGTTACCAACCAGAAGTATGTTTCTGTCCGATTTCGAGACTCGATGTTCTACTCTGACAGAGTCCACGGTACTTGCGCTACTGCGGCGAGCTACGGTGAAGTTACCGGATGTCACCGGTCGATGCATCTGTCGACGGGCCGATTCATATCGAGTTCAGCATTTTCGCCAGTGATTCGGCCATGTGGTCGGTAGTGAAGTGGGTGCGCACCGCGGCCGCAGCAGCGGCGCCCATCGCCGCGCGTCGGTCGTCGTCGGTCAACAGCTCGTCGATCGCCCGGGCGAATGCAGCCGGATCGCCGGGGGGGACCAGCAACCCGGTGATTCCATGTCGGACATAGTCCGATACGCCGGGATTGTCGGTCATCACCACCGCGCGGCGACTGGCCATCGCCTCCAGTGCGACGGTCAGGCCGGACCCGGTGACCGTCGGGTGCAGCGCGATCGCGACCACGCTTGCTTGCCGGTACCAGTTCCGGATCCGGCCGTCGAGCCGGCCGGTGTACAGAATGCCCAGTTCGGGCGGAAGAACGACCTTGATGCTGGTCGCCAGACGAAGGGTTGCTCGATGGTTTCCGCGCACTCGTCGGACGGCTTCGATCAGGAGATCGTGATCCCGGTAGCGGTCCTCCCCGGCGCTGACGATCACGCCTGGCTCGTCCGGCTCGTCTTGTTCGGTGTAGAACTCGGCATCGATGCCGAGTGGGATGTAATGCAGTCGTGATGTGCCGACCGACCACTCCCGGCCGATGATCGGCAGCACCGGCCGGGACTGTGCCCACACGGCTGCCGCGGCCGGCAGGCTCCGGGCCGCCAGGCGCGCCTGTAGCCACGGAGTGCGTGCGCGGGTGGTCAGCCAGCCGATTCCGGTTGCTACCGGTACTCGGGGGTGTGCTGGCAGGAGAAGAGCAGGCAGCCCGGTACGCTCGTCGTAGGCAAGAACGACATCGGTGTCGTTGCGCCTGCCATATCGGGCCCGGCGTACGACGTCTTCTGCAAGTTCGAGGCCGCCCGTGGTGCGGCGCAAAGATGCAGCAACGATCCGCGTGACGCGATCGAATTCGTTCGTCCCGAATTCGATTTCGTCGCCGAAACGTCCGAGTTTGTGGAGGCCGTACGGTGACATATCGGGAACCTCGCCACGACAGTGGCGTTCGGCCCAGCGTTGGGCTGATAAGCCCGACGCGAGTGGGACGTAGATTCGCATCGGCTGAATCCTATCTTTTGCGACAGGCCCCCGAACGGCCGATGTCCAATGGCTCGAGTCGCGACCATAGCAGTGTCAACGGGCACGTGACGCTGGGTCCGGCCTCCAAACGCAGTATGGCCGAAGCTTTTGCTGTTCAGCTGGGTACTCGCGGTCTGGGCATGGCGGCCTCGATGGTGACCGTCGCGCTCACCACCCGCTACCTGGGGCCGGAGTCCTACGGTCACCTCACCACTGCGATCGTGTTCGTCGGCTTGTGGGCGAGCCTTACCGAGCTCGGTATCGGCGCGGTCATCGTCCGCCGGGCGACCGGCGGCGGCGGCAACCTGGAGCGCCTGGTCCGGGTGAACATCGGTATCTCGGTGGTCTATTCGTTGCCGCTGGCGGCGCTGACGGCGCAGACGGGGTGGCTGGTCTATCGCGGGTCCGACGAAGTGACCCAGATGTTGCTCATCATCTCGGCCGGGCTGACCGTGACCACCCTCGCGTCATGTTTCGAGCCGGTGTTCTTGGCTTACGTGAAGTTTCGCGCGGTGGCTGCAGCCGATCTGGCCGGTCGTCTGATCTCGCTCGGCGCAACCGTGTTCTTGGTGTATTACCACGCCGACGTGGTGTGGTTCGCGGTGGTTCAGTTGGCGCCGCCGGCCGCGCAGCTGGTCATCCAGTATGTCGCCGCACGCCGGATCATCGATGTGCGACCGATCCTGTCCTGGTCCGAGAGTGTCCAGTTGCTGAGCGAAAGCGCTTCGCAGACGCTCGTTTTGATCATCGCGATCGCGTATTGGCGAGCGGACGGGGTGATCCTGAGTCTGGTGAGTACCTCGGAGCAGGTCGGTGTCTACGGCCTGGCCTATTCGCTCGCGTTCACCGTGACCGCGGTCTCCACCTTCTATCTGTCGTCCACGTTGTCCACCACGACCAGCTTGTTCGCGCGAGACCGCGACGCGTTCGCTCGCTTCGTCGAGCGCGGAGTCGAGGCGATGTTGTTCATCGGCGTGCCGATCGCGGTGATCGGTTCGTTGCTGTCGCCACACATCGTCGAGCTGATCGGATCGTCGGAGTTCGTCGCCGACGGCGCTCCGACATTGTCGCTGCTCTGTGTGGCGGTGGCGGTCTCGTTCCTCACGTCGGTGATCAGTCAAGCCGTGTTCGCCGCGCACGACCAGGCGTTCCTGCTCCGGCTGAACGTGGCGAATCTGGCGGCCAACATCGCGCTCAACTTCATCCTGGCCGGCCGATTCGGCGCGGTCGGCGCCGGTATGGCCTTGTGCACCAGCGAGGTCATCGGCTTGTTGGTGGTCTCCTGGCGGTTGAGTCGCCGCAGCCCGTTCCGGATGTCGTGGCTGTATATGCTCAGATTGTTGCCGTCGGTATTGGCCAGTGCGGCGGTTGCATACCTTCTTCGGGATCTGCTGCCGGTCCTGGTCGTGGTAGCCTGTGCCGCGGGCATATATCTGATCTCGAACCTTGTGATCGGCCCGGTCAAGCTCGGCGTCGTCCGGCAGATGATGGCCAGGAACGCAGACGCCGAGGACGATTCTTCGGTGGAGGCAAGTCGTTGACTGGTGCGCGTGTCGAGTCCGAGCATTCGCCGGATTTTTCGGCTTCGGTTACCCCGGGTCGCCGCCCGCTGGCCGTGTTGGTCGTCGCTTATCGCAATGCCGACGATCTCTGTGCCTGCCTGGATTCGGTTCGTGAGCAACTGGGCGACGTGCGAACCCTGGTGTGGGACAACTCCGGTCCGGACCGGCCCGAGGTAGCAGCGCTGGCGCCGCGCTACCCGTGGGTGGGTTGGCACGTCGGGGAGAAGAACATCGGGTTCGCGGCCGGGGTCAATGCGTTGGCCCGTCGAGCGCCCGGGCACGATCTGCTCCTGCTGAATCCGGATGCCGTCCTGCTCGGTCCGCTGGACGCCACTCGAGCGGCGCTCGCGATGGGTGACGTGGCAGCGGCTGCGCCGCAGATCCATGGAGATCCGGGCTCGGGTGCCAGCCGGCCGTGGGATGTCGCGCATCGCCGCCGTGGGCTGATCCGGACCCTGGTGACCAGCACCCGGCTGGGTGAGCGGCTCCGCGGCACCCCCTTGTCCGATCTCTACGGCGAGCCACCGCGTGAGGTCGACGGCTACCTGACCGGGGCGTGCCTGGCGATCAGCCGTGATGCCTGGGATGCGCTGGGTGCGTTCGACGAAGACTATTTCCTCTACGGCGAGGAGTCCGACTGGCAGCATCGTGCCCGGGCCGCCGGATGGCGGCTGCTGCTCACCTCGGATGCGGGCATCGAGCACGCCGGGCACGGCACCGTCGCCACCGACCCGACGGCTGGTTCGCGCTCGAAAGACCTGCTACAGGCAAACATCGCGCTGAATCTGGAGCAGCACTACGGGCGCCGCCGCTCCGAGGTATACCTCGCGGGGCGGTCCGCGGTCGATCGACTGCGGCGGGGCGGCGGGTCCGGGCCGGGCGACCCACCGACCGTCGTGATCGTCGTGGGAAGTCTGGCCGACGAGGTGACCGACCGGCGGCGGGTCGCGGCGGCGATCGAGTTGGACCGCCGCGGCCACCAGGTGCAGTTGGTCTGTCTGCGGCGGCTCGGGCTACAGGTAGGCGACGTGCCGCACTCGATCCGATTGATCCGGCTGCCGTGGTGGTCGCCGATCGCGCCACTGCATTCCGGTCCGGCCCTGCTGATCGCCGGTGGCGGTGGTGCCGAGCGCGCTTTCGCCACCGGGTGGCGGGTAGGCCGGCAGTATCGGCGTTGGTTGGCGGAATCGGACACGCCGGTCCGGCTCGCCGACGACCTGGTGACCGGTGATCTGGCGCCCGACGCACTCGTCGAGGCATACGAAGCGGCTATCCGAAAGGTGGGTTGATCAATGTCTCGTGGACGAGTGCTCTGGCTGTCGCCCTGGATGCGACCGCTGGCCCGGGTCTACGTGGAGTCGTTGCGCGCGCTCGATTTCGATGTCGTGCTGGTCACCTCGAACAACCATCCGGAGTCGGACGCGGCGCGCGACTACGAGTGGGTGCTCAACCCGCGTCCACACCATCTGGAGACCTGGCGTCCCTATTTCGCGGCGCTGCGCCGGGCTCGGAAGTTCCACCCGGACGTGGTGATCACCGAGATCGTGCTCGATCCTCGGTGGATCGCGTTTGCCGGGCTCGCGCCCCGGGTCAACCTGGTGCACGACGACCGGCCGCACGATGCGTCGGAAGAGCGGCCGTTGTGGGACCGTGCGGTTTTCGACACCTGGAATGCGCGGGCGAAGCGGACCGTGTCGTTCAGTTCGTATGTGGCCGACGCGGTCGGGGCGGATGCGGTGGTGCCGCTCACCAGCGATCTCGATCCACATCGGGTACCCCCGTTCGTGCCGGCTGCGGATCGGCACGATTTCGTCCTGGTGGGCCGACTCAACGAATACAAGAACCTCGATGTCATATTCCGTGCGTGGCAACGGCATGTCTCCGGTCCCGGGTGGCAGGGCGACGACCTGGTGCTGATCGGGGACGGCACGATGCCGATCGAGCCGGGTGAACATGTCCGGTGGATCAAGGGTAAGTACTCCTACGACGACGTCATCGCGCCGATGAGCGCGGCGAAGGGTTCGCTGGTGCATTACCGGGTTGCCACCCAGAGCGGGGTGCAGGTGCTCGCCATGCAGCTGGGTGTGGCGCCGATCGTGTCCGATCAGGGTGCGTTGCCCGAGTTCCAGCCGGCCGGTGAGCCGGCGCTGCCGGTCGACGACGTCGACGCGCTGACGCGGGTATTCGACGAGTTGGCCGACCCGGAGGAAGCGGCCCGCCGCGGCGCCATCGCGGAGAAGGAGTTTCAGCGCCGATTCGCGGTCGACGTCGCCGGGCCGGTGTTGGGCCGCGTGCTCGACGGCGTGATCGCCGAATATCCCGGTAACCGGCTGTTCGGCCGCCGTAGCTGAAACGCTCTTTCACCGAAGCCCTTTCACCAACGACAGGAGAGCAGGTCATGCGGGGCATCATCCTGGCTGCCGGCACGGGGTCGCGGCTGCACCCGATCACCTACGGGGTCAGCAAGCAGCTCGTGCCGGTGTACGACAAGCCGATGATCTACTATCCGCTGTCCACTCTGATCCTGGCCGGTATCCGAGACATCCTGATCATCACCACTCCTGCGGACGGCCCGTCGTTTTCCCGGTTGCTCGGCGACGGCAGTCGTTTCGGTGTCTCGATCAGCTACACCGTGCAGCCGGTCGCGGACGGCCTGGCCAGTGCGTTTCTGCTCGGCCGCGACCACGTGGGCACCGAGTCGGTGGCATTGATCCTGGGCGACAACATCTTCTACGGCCCGCGCTTGGGGACGCAGCTGAAAAGGTTCGAAGACATCGATGGCGGTGCGGTTTTCGCCTACTGGGTATCGGACCCGGAACGGTACGGTGTGGTCGAGATCGACCCGGCCGGCCGGCCGGTGTCGCTGGTCGAGAAGCCGGCTGAACCGGTGTCCAACTATGCCGTGCCCGGCCTGTACTTCTACGACAACGACGTGCTCGAGATCGCCGCCGACCTGAAGCCGTCCGATCGGGGTGAACTGGAGATCACCGACGTGAATCGCACCTACCTGGAGCAGGGGCGGCTGCAGGTCGAGGTGCTGCCCCGCGGTACCGCCTGGTTGGATACCGGAACCGTCGATTCGCTGCTCGATGCCGGGACGTACGTCCGGACCATCGAACAGCGCCAAGGCCTGCGGATCGGGGTGCCCGAGGAGGTGGCCTGGCGTCGAGGCTTCATCGGCGACGACGAGCTACGCGCTCGGGCAGAGGAGTTGGTGAAGTCCGGCTACGGCACGTACTTGTTGAATCTCCTTACCAGGGAAGGCAAATAGTGACAGTGCAGGTACGGCCGCTCGCGCTCGCGGGGGCATGGGAGTTCACTCCGCAGCAGTTCGGCGACGATCGCGGCCGGTTCTTCGAGTGGTTCAAGGCGTCCGAATTCGACGCTGCGGTCGGTGCCCCGCTCGAGTTGCTGCAGGCGAACTGCTCGGTGTCGGCGGCCGGCGTGCTCCGTGGCATCCACTACACCGAGGATCCACCCGGCCAGGCCAAGTACGTGACCTGTGTGCGCGGAGCGTTCCTCGACGTCGTGGTCGACCTACGGCCCGGCTCGCCGACCTTCGGGCGGTGGGACAGCGTGCTGTTGGACGACGTCGACCGCCGCGCCGTGTACCTGAGCTCCGGCCTCGGGCACGCCGTGCTGTCGTTGGAAGACGGTTCGACGATCATGTACCTGTGCTCGCTGGAGTACACCCCGGAACTCGACCGGGACCTGGATGCATTCGACCCGGAGATCGGCATCGATTGGCCGACCGTGGGCCGGGACGGCCGGCCGCTGGAATTTCTACGTTCGGCGAAAGATGCGGCCGCGCCGGGCTTGGCGGAGGCATTCGCGCTCCACTGAGGTGTTGCCCGGTCGCGGCCGTCCGGCTCAGCGAACTCGTTCGCCCTGTGCGGTGTACGCCCGTTCGGTAGCGGCTTTGCTGGGCCGCCACCATGATTCGTTGTCGCGGTACCACTGCACCGTCTGTGCCAACCCGTCGCGGAAGTCGCGATATTGCGGCTGCCAGCCGAGTTCCTCCCGGAGCAGGGTCGGATCGATCGCATATCGCAGGTCGTGCCCGGGACGATCGGTGACGTGGTCGAAGTCGTCGGCGTCCCGGCCGAATGCCTCCAGGATGTATCCGACCACGGTGCGGTTGTCCAACTCCCCGTCTGCGCCGATCAGATAGGTCTGGCCGATCCGGCCCTGCTCGACGATGGTGCGTACCGCACGGTTGTGATCGTCGACATGGATCCAGTCGCGGACGTTGCGACCCTCGCCGTAGAGCCGCGGTCGCACTCCGTCGATCACGTTGGTGATCTGCCGCGGAATGAACTTCTCCACGTGTTGATACGGGCCGTAGTTGTTGGAGCAGTTGGAGATTGTCGCGCGTACGCCGAACGATCGGACCCAGGCGCGCACCAGCAGGTCGCTGCCGGCCTTACTGGACGAGTAGGGGCTGGACGGGTTGTACGGGGTGTGTTCGGTGAATCGCTGCGGATCGTCCAGCTCGAGGTCGCCGTAGACTTCGTCGGTCGATACGTGGTGATAGCGAACGTCGTGCCGACGCACCGCCTCCAGCAAGGTGTACGTGCCGACGATGTTGGTCTGGACGAACGGCCACGGGTCGGCCAGCGAATTGTCGTTGTGTGACTCGGCGGCGAAATGCACCACCGCATCGGCTGTGCGGACCAGATCGTCCACCAATTCCGCATCGGCGATATCGCCGTGGACGAACCGGATACGATCGGCGATCGGGGTCAACGAGGCACTGTTTCCGGCATAGGTGAGTGCGTCGAGAACCGTCACCGTCGTGTCGGGACGATCGGTTACCAGTTGGTGGACGAAGTTGGCGCCGATGAATCCGGCGCCGCCGGTGACGAGCACTCGGGACGGCGTGCTGGATCTGATTGCGGTCACGGCAGAACGATACTTCAGTGCGGATTACCCGGCCGCCCGGTGACTCGCTTTCACAGTTCGGTGACCGATCTGTGGCACCATCGATATTCGGGGCCTCATGTCGCAGCGACCTTGCGACGAATGGCGTGAGGAGAGGCGATGTCGGCGGACGACGTGATCGAAAGCCCCGGACGCGCGCGACGGGCACAGCGGCTGGCCGCCACGACGGTGGCGATGGCGGCCTACTACACCCGGCCGATCAGACGGACCGTCGGCGACCTACGGCACCGATCCGATCGCATAGTCCTGAATCGGGCAGTCCCGAATCGGACCGGGCCGGACGGGATCGTGGTCACCTTGCGGATGCCCCGGTTCGCCGACGGCCCGGACTGGCGGCGGATCCGACTGCGCGATCAGGCACGGATCGAAAGTTTCTGGGTGTCCGACGGAGGTGACTGGGCGCGCCGGCACAGCGACCGGGTGTGGGCGCGGCACTGTCTGGATGCCTGGTCTCGGGCACGAACCGGAACGGCCTACGAGTGGGTGGTCGATATCGACGGCACGCTGGTCGGCCAGTGCAGCCTCTGGGTCGAGGCCGCCGACGGTCGAGGCGAGATCGGTGGTTGGCTGAGCGAACAGTGGGGCCGGCGGGGCGTCGCGACCACGGCGATCGGTGCCATGGTGGATTTCGCTTTCGCCGAACTCGGGCTGAGCCGGATCGTCGCGCCGATCGATCCGGCGAACGAGCCGATGCTTCGGCTCATTCGCCGTCTCGACTTCGTCTGCGAGGGCACGATGACGAGTTACCTGGCGGCGGCCGGCCGACGGCGGGATTGTCTGCTGTGGGCGCTGACCGTCGACCGGTGGACCGGGACGGCTGCTACGGCCGAGTAGCTCCCCGAATCATGGTGTCGGGTCTCGGATCAGGCGCCGGGGCGCTGCTGTGCGGCGCACCGCCGGAGCGACCGGTCGGCCGCGCAGCAGCCCGGTTACCGAGCCGGCGTCGATCGCCGCCCGGTAGGGCTGCAACGCGGCGGTGGCCGCGACGACGGTGGCGGCAATATCTGCATCGGTGTGTGCGGCGGACAGCACAAACGACTGGCCGAGCACGCCGTGGGAGAGCAGGCCCTGCAGTAACAGTGTGCGAAAGGCCTGGTCGGGTACACCGTCGGCGTTGCGGGTGACGAAGACCAGGCACGCCGGCCGGCCGATCACCTGTACGTAGTCGGCGAGCCCGGCGGCGGCTGCCGCCGCATTCACCGCGGCGGCCAGTCGCCGGCCGGCCGTCTCCATGCGTCCGATCGGGTCACCGACGTCGTACGCGTGTACCACTGCGCGGAACGCAGCGAGTCCCGCCGCCTCCGGGCCGTGTGTGGTGGACAAGAGAAATACCCGGTCGGAATCGGTATTCAAGCCGCCCAGGTCCATGAACGTGCGCTTGCCGGCCAGTGCCGAAATCGGAAATCCGTTGCCCATCGCCTTACCCCAGCACGACAGATCGGGGGCTACTCGATACACGGCCTGCGCCCCGTGCTCGGACCAGCGGAATCCGGTGATGATCTCGTCGAACACGAGCAGCGCACCGTACCGATCGCACAACGCCCGCACCGACTCGAGGAAGCCGGGTTCGGGTTCGGCTGTGGCGGTGGCGGCCTCCAGCAGCACGCAGGCAACCTGACCGGGGTGCGCGGCGAGCACTGCCGCCAGCGAATCGGCGTCGTTGTAGCGGAACTGCAGTGTCGCCGTTCGGGTGCTGGGCGGCACACCCGCGGACATCGCGGTGGTGCCGATGAACCAGTCGTCGGTGGAGAAGAACGGCTGCTCGCAGATCGCGACCAGCTCGCATCCGGTCACCGCGCGGGCCAGCCGTACCGCCGCGGTCGTCGCGTCCGAGCCGTTCTTGGCGAACTTGACCATCTCGGCGGTCGGCACCAGCCGGAGAAAGTCTTCTGCCGCAGCAAGTTCCAGCTCGGTCGGACGGGTGAAGGAGAGTCCGTCGGCGATCGCGGTGGCGACGGCGTCGAGGACCGGGCGGTATCCGTGGCCCAGGGTCACCGACCGGAGGCCGATGCCGTACTCGATGAACTCGTTGCCGTCGACATCCCATACCCGTGCTCCGGCACCACGCTTCAGCACCGGAGCGTGGAACTCGGGGTACTGGTCGTCGCCCCGTGCGTAGGTGTGCGCCCCACCCGGGATCAGGTTGTGCAGTCGCTGCCGCAGGCGGTCGGAGTTGGCGAACGAGCGGCCCGGCGTCGTCATGCCGACATCGCGACGGTGCCGCGGGGGCGTTCGACCGGGTGTGCGAGCATGACTCGATGCAGATCGAGCACACCGAGCTCGCCGACGTCATCGTTCTTGTTCCGCAACCTTTTCGAGATGATCGGGGGCTGTTCACCCGGACGTTCGACGCGACGGCGTTCGATGCCCATCTGGGCCGACCGGGGGCCGCTGCGGCGTTCGTCCAGGATTCGCAGTCGCGCTCGGTGCGCGGGGTGGTGCGGGGAATGCACGGACGGGCCGGTCGGGGTGAAGCGAAGTTGGTTCGATGTGCGCGTGGCGCGGTATACGACGTGCTGGTCGATATCCGGCCGGGCTCGCCCACCTTCGGCCGGCACCAGGCATTCCTCCTCGACGACGACGGGTTCCGCACCCTCTACGTCCCGCCCGGATATCTGCATGGATTTCAAGCGCTGACCGCGGTCGCCGACGTGTGTTACCGGATCGACCGACCGCACGATCCGGTCGAGGACATCGCAGTCGCCTACGACGATCGGGATCTCGGGATCGGTTGGCCGGAACCGGTGACCGTGATCTCGGCGCGGGACCGGGCGGCCGGTAGCTGGGCCGATCTGGTCGCGTGGTTGGGCGGGGGCGGTCATCCCGGAGCCGCCGTGCGCGCCAGGTGACCGGCTCCGGCCGGCCCGGGGTCGACCTGCCAGCGGCCGCGCAGTTCCGGAAAACGTTGTGCTACCTCCGGAAAGAGATCCGGCAAGGTCAGCAGCACCCGGTCCGGTGCGGCGGCCAGCAGCTCGTCCGGCGAGATGATCGGGATGTCGGTGCCGGGCATTCGTCGACCGTGCTTCGCCGGCGATGCGTCGGCGACGGCGATCAGTTGTGTGCGGTCGGCCCCGGCCAGGGCGAGTGGTGCGACGGCACGGGAGGCGGCGCCGTAGGCGTAACTGCGCCGGCCGGCCGCGGCTCCGGCGCGCAGCCAGGTGCGTAACCAGTCGACATGCCGGTCGGTCGCCTGCTGCAGTCGGCCGACCACGGCCGGGTCGGTGATGCCGAATGCCCGCTCCGCAGCCAGTAGCCGGCGCAGCTGTGCATCCGGGGGGTGTTGCCCGTGTTGTGCTGCGATCAGTACGGTGCCGCCGTAGAGATCGAATTCCCACGCGGTGCGCGCGCTCATCCCCACCGCGCCCAGCAGCCGGATCAGCGCGGTGCTCGAATAGTATGCGAAGTGCCCGTGGCGCAAGGAATTCCACTGTCCCTCACGGACGATCGTGGCCAGCGAGTGGTACTGCATCAGCAGCAGGCCGTCCGGTGCGGTGCCGGCCGCCCGGGCGACGAAGGCGGCTCGCTGGTCGGCGTCGTGCATGCTGCCGAAGCAATCCACGACCACATCCGCCACGCCGCCGGTCGGTCGATACCCGAGATCGGTCAGCAGGGGCAGCCAGGTACCGCCGTGCGGACTGCCGAACTCGCGCACCGTGGTCCCGGACAGCCGGCCGGCTCGGCCGACCGCGGTGACCGCGGCGACGGCTTGGTCGCGCAGTGCCTGCGGTTCGATTCCGCGTGGTTCGTCGGCAATCGTCTCGTCGGCGGCCAGTTGGGCCAATCCACAAGCGGGGCAAAGCTGCATCGCCAGCGGATACGCCCGGTCCGTTACGCCGACGGCACTGTCGGCGGGCGGGAAGTTGTCGGCGGCGGGGATCGATCCGAGGTCCAACACCCGGTCGGTCCGCGGTGCTCCGCAGCCGCGGCACCCGATCATGGGATCGCGGGGATCTGGGCCCGGGCCACCCGCAGCCGAGCATCGACCAGGCCCGCGTCGCGGAGTCGCTGTAGCTGCGGGAGCCGAGTGAACCGCTGGGCGAAGTCGCTGTCGGTGAGTCCGTATGCGGTGTACGCCTGGTGCAGCTCGGTCGCGCCGGCCGGAATCGACCAGTCCGCAACGAAGCCGAGTTCGTTACGGGCGCGGGCGAAGTCGACCCGGTAGGAACGCGGGTCCGGCCCGTTTTCGCCGGTGATCACCAGTCGAGACCCGGATACCGCATCGACCACCGCGCCGGCGATCTCGGCAACGGTAAGGTTGTTTGCTTCGGTGCCTACGTTGTACGCGCGCGCGGTGACCACGTCGGCCGGCGCCGTCAGACACGTCGAGAACGCAGCCGCGATGTCGCGGGCATGAACCAGTGGGCGCCACGGTGTCCCGTCGGAGAGTACCCGGACATCCCCGGTCAGGACGGCGTGCCCGACCAGGTTGTTCAGCACGATGTCCGCGCGTAGCCGTGGGGAGAAGCCGAATGCTGTTGCGTTGCGCAGAAATACCGGAGTGAAGTCGGCGTCGGCGAGTTCGGCGACGTCGTCCTCGACGCGGACCTTGCTCTCCGCGTACGGGGTCAACGGGCGTAGCGGAGCGTCCTCGGTGACCAGTCCGTCCCCGGCGGCGCCGTACACCGAGCAGGTCGACGCATACAAGAACCGGGCCACGCCCGCGTCTCGGGCCAGCCGGGCCAGCCGGGTGGCGGCGTGATGGTTGATGTCGTAGGTGAGCAGCGGATCCAGCGAGCCCAGCGGATCGTTGGACAATGCCGCCAGATGGATCACGGCGTCGAATCCGGCCAGTTGGTCGCCGGTGATATCGCGGAGATCGGTCCGGATATCGGCGGGATCACGCGGTGCCGGACCGAGTACGCAGTCGGCGAAGTAGCCGTTGTCCAGGCCGATCACGTCATGGCCGGCCTGCTGTAGCACCGGCACCATCACCGTCCCGAGGTAGCCCCGATGCCCCGTCACAAGTACCCGCATCCTCGTGCCCCTCCTGCTCGTCGTCGGTTACCGCTGCCTACCGAAATCCCACGGTCAACTTTTCGGCCACGAATGCTTCGGCGTAGGGCTGGCGACATTGCACGCCGCGTAGTCGTGCCAGCCCGAGGAATGCCGCGTCGTCGAACCAGTCGCGGTCGGCCTGCGACGGATAGCAGGAGCGCAGCAACCCTGCTTTCTCGACGGCGAGTTCGGCGGTGACCGGGTGGAACAGTGTCGGCGTGGGCATATCGGTCTCCCACTTGAGAATCTCGTAGCCCAGCACCAGGTGATTGCGGAACACCGTCGGCACCAGCTCGGCCAGGGTGCGGTGATCCTGGTGCGCATCACCGCGTTGCGGTGCGTAGACGAGCTGCGGATCGGTCCGCGCCCGGAATCGGGACAGCTCGTCCTTGATCCGGGCCCAGTGCGCCGGGGCGTAGCCGTCGGGCAGGTCGAGCACCGTCACCCGCAGATCGGCCTGCGGGGCGAATGCGGCCAGTGCGGCGTTCTCCTCGGCTTCCCGCTCGGTGCCGCTGCCGGAGAGCACCAGCGCCTGCACGCGCAGCCCCGGATGAGCACGAGACATCGCCAGCAGGCTGGCGCCCGATCCGATCGCGATGTCGTCGCAATGCGCGCCGATCACCGCGACCTCGCGCAGTCGGCCGGTGTGCAGGTCGATCACGAGCTGAAAGCTTCCTGCTCCCATACCATCCAGGGTCGTTCTCCGCGGTGGTAGCTCGCCTCCAGGTCGGCGCGCTCCTTGAACGTGTCGGCCGGCTTCCAGAAGCCGAGATGCTTGTACCCGAACAGCCGGCCCTGCGCGGCCAGGGTGCCGCAAGCATCCTCGACCAGGTCGCCGCCCGGCGGCAGCAGGTCGAATATCGCCTGGCTCAACACGAAATAGCCGCCGTTCTCCCAGATCGGGAGCTTCGAGACGGATACGATCTCCTTGATCTCACCGGCTTCGCTGATCTCGACGCAGTGGAACGACGATTGCGGTGGCACGATCAACATCGATGCAGCAGCGCCGGATCGGTGGAACTGCTCGATCACGTGGTCCATCGGAGCATCGGTCAGCACGTCTGCGTAGTTCGCCAAGAAATATTCTTCGCCCATGAGGTGTGGTCGTATCCGGCGTAGGCGCTCGCCGATCGTGGAGTCCGCGCCGGTGTCGACGAAGGTGATCGACCATTCACTGAGATCGGAGTGCAGCAGTTCGACCTGACCGTGCCGGAGCACGAAGTCGTTCGATGCCGACTCCTGGTAGGCCAGGAAGTAGCTCTTGATGTGCGCTGCGCCGTAACCCAGACAGAGGATGAACTCCTTGTGCCCGAAGTGCGCGTAGTACCGCATGACGTGCCAGATCAGTGGCCGCGGCCCGACCATCTGCATCGGTTTGGGTATCGCGTCGTCGAAGCTGGACCGCATCCGCATTCCGTATCCGCCACAGAACAATACGACTTTCACGGGACCAGCTCGACAGTGTCGTGGAGTTCGGCGACGTGCAGGGTGGGCAGGGGAAAGACCAGCTGTCCACCCCAGTCGGCGATGTAGGACAGTTGCTCGGTGAGCTCGGTCGCCAGATTCCATGGCAGTACGAGCACGAGGTCGGGCCGGTCTTGCTCCAGTCGTGCCGGATCATGGATCGGGATCCGGGTTCCGGGCGTGTAACGACCGTGTTTGTACGGGTTGCGATCGACGGTGTACTCGAGCAGATCGGTTCGGATCCCGCAGTAGTTCAGCAAGGTATTGCCCTTGCCGGGTGCGCCGTAGCCCACCACGCGTTTGCCGGCTCGCCGGCAATCGAGCAGGAAGCGCAGCAGATCGGCGCGAGCGGACTCGGCCTGTCGCTGCATCGATTCGTATCCGGTCACCTCGTGCAGACCCGCCGCAGCCTCCAAGCGCAGGATGTCGGCGATCCGCGCGCTCGGGGGGTCGGCGACCGGGGTCGGTCGGGCCCACACTCGGAGCGAACCGCCGTGCGTCGAAAGCAGTTCGACGTCGACCACGGTCAAGTCGGCCATGCCGAGCGCGCGGCTGATCGTCTGCAGCGTGTAGTACTGGAAATGTTCGTGGTAGATGGTGTCGAACTGGCCCAGCATGACCAGGTTGAGCGCGTGGTGCACTTCGATGCTCAGCCAGCCGTCGTCCGCCATCAGGGCACGTAGCGCCCTGGTGAATCCACGGAGGTCCGGTACATGGGCGTAGACGTTGTTGGCGACGACCAGGTTCGCCGGCCGATACCCGCGGCGAATCCGCGCCGCGGTTTCCTCGTCCAGGAAGGCTGTCTCGGTCGGCACTCCGTGCGCTCGGGCCGCTGCACCGACGTTCCGGGCCGGCTCGATGCCCAGGCACGGAACGCCGGCGTCGACCGCGTGTCGCAGCAGGTACCCGTCGTTGCTGGCTACCTCGACCACGAACGAGTCGCCGGTCAGGCCGAGTCGGCCGACCGCGTCGCGGACGAAGGTGCGTGCATGCTGCACCCAACTGTCCGAGTACGAGGAGAAATAGGCGTAGTCGGTGAACGTGTCCGCGGGCGTGATCAGTGCCGGAATCTGCAGGAGCAGGCAACTTTCGCAGAGGCGCAGGTGCAGTGGAAAGGTCGGCTCAGGTCGGTCGAGATCGGTCGCGGCGAGGAATCTCTCGCATGGTGGCGTGGCGCCCAGGTCGACGACGCTCGACAGTTGGGTAGATCCGCACAATCGGCACTGCATCCTGCTTCCCTTCGCCTCGAGGAGGTCCCGGCAATCGAGCGATAGCCGACGGGATCCCGGCTAGGCGGTTCATTATGCCCGGGAGGCTAGGGATAATAGGGCTAGAGACCAAACTGTAACCTCGAAAATCGACAGTTACTGAACATAGAGTTTGTTTTTCTCACCTGGAGAAGCCGGGATTCGGCAGGTGGACGGGCCGACTCAGTCGGTGAAGAGGCGGGTGCCCCAATGCTCGCCGGGGAGCAGCCCGGGCGGGACGACGAACTGGGCCGAAGCCACATGTTGGATGTACTCGTTGAGTGCATCGGACCGACCCAGCGCGCGCTGCATCGGAACGAACTGGCGCTGTGGATCGCGGCAGAACGCGATGAAGAACAGCCCCGCGTCGAGATGTCCGAAACCGTCGGTTCCGTCGGTGAAGTTGTAGCCTCGGCGCAGGATTCGGATCCCGCCGAGTGACTCGTGCGACGCCAGTCGGATGTGCGCGTTCGGGTCGATCAGCGGCCCGTCCGGCCCGGTGGCAGCCAGGTCGACCGAGTCGAATTCGGCCGGGCGGCCGATCGGCGCCCCGCTGCCCTTGGTGCGGCCGAACACTCGCTCCTGTTCGGCGAGGGTGGCGCGATCCCAACCCTCGATCAGCATCCGAATCCGTCGGGCCACCAGATAGCTCCCGCCGGCCAGCCACGGTTGATCGTCGCCGGGGGCGACCCAGACGTGCTCGGTCAAGGCCGACTCGTCGGTCACGTCGAGATTGTTCGTGCCGTCCTTGAAGCCCATCAGATTCCGCGGCGTCGTCTGGCTTCGTGAGGTGGACGAGGAACGACCGAAACCCAGCTGGGTCCACCGGACCGCCACCGTGCCGACGCCGATCCGGGCCAGGTTGCGCACGGCGTGCACGGCGACCTGCGGATCGTCGGCGCAGGCTTGGATGGCGATGTCGCCGCCGCTGCGCGCCGGGTCCAGCTTGTCGTTGGGAAAATGGGGTATGTCGGCGAGCGCCCGGGGGCGTCGATGGGCGATACCGAAACGGTCGGCGGCGGCCGTGCCGAACAGCGACGGTCCGAATCCGATGGTCAAGGTGAGCCGGCCGGCGGGGAGGCCGAGCGCTTCGCCGGTATCGCTGGGTGGCGCGAGCAGCTTGCCGTCGACTGCGCCGTCGGGATAGGCCTCGGCTCCCCGCGTCAGCCGTTCGGCGACGATCGTCCACTCCGCCAGCAGGGCGACCAACGCGCTTCGGGAATCGGTGACGACGTCGAACGCGGCGAAGTGCATGCGGTCTTGTACCGCGGTGACGATGCCGCTCTGATGCGGCCCGCGAAACGGCACGACATCGGAGTCGGCGGCGTCGGTACGCCCTGCGGTCGCGTAGCCGGCGACTGCACCGGCACCGGCCAGTGCGACGCCGGCGCCGAAGGCGCCGAACAGCCCGCGCCGGGAAATACCGGCGCGGGCTGGTTCGGTGGTCGACGTCGATTCGTCGGACGACGCTGCACCGGGGCCACCCCCAGTGTCGACCGGGTCAGCCGCCGACGACACCCTGCACCTGGCTGACCTGAGCCAGCAACGCGTCGAGCCGCTGGGACAGCGCTTGGCGCTGCGGTTCGGTCACCGTGTCGTAGGACACCCAGCCGTCGCCCGAGCGATACTGATCCAGCTCTCGGTCCACGTTGCCGAACTGCTTGTCGATCTGCTTGCCCAGCTCGGCATTCCGCTCATCCAGGATCGGACGGACGGTGGCGACCGCGGCCCGGGAACCGTCCACGTTCGCCCGGAAGTCCCAGAGATCGGTGTGTGAGAAAATGTCCTCCTCGCCGGTGATCTTGGATTGGGCGACCTCTTCGAGCAACTCGGCCGCGCCACCGGCGGTCTTGGCCGGGTCGAACGTGAAGTCCGGGGCCTTCACCCGCTGATCCAGCTCGGTGACGTCAGCCACCAGTTGATCGGCGATCGCGCCCGAGTCCGGTTGTAGGCCCTGGGCCCAGAGGTCTTTCTCCAACCGATGGAACCCGGTCCACTTTGCGCCCGGCTCCAGATCGGCCTCGCGGAGATCGATTCGCGGGTCGAGATCATCGGGGAAGGTTTCCGCCACCGGCTCGATCGACTCGTAGAACGTGCGCGAGGTGGGGTACTGCGCCTTGGCGGCGTCGACATCGCCGGCCTTCACCGCTGCGGCGAAGGCGGTCACCGCCGGCACCAGCTGCGCGGTCTGTCCGGTGACGTAGGTCTTGTAGGCGGCAGCGGCCGTGTCGAGCTGCGCCGAAGATGCCGAAGATGTCGTCGTGCTCGCACCGGCGGTGCTGGACGTCGAGGAACTGGACGAGTCGTCACTGCTGGAACACGCTGCAAGAGCAAGGGGTAGCGCAACAGCGGCGACGGCGACGCGGATCGAGGAACGCAACAGGCCTCCCGGCACGAGAACGAGGATAGGCACACCTAGTTAGGCGAGCCTATACATGTACAGCTGAGCGTACACTGCGCGAAAGCCCGGACGAAGGGCCAATCCCCGATGATGGAAATGTGCGAATCGGAACAATCGGGACGGCCGCCCTCGGCCTGGCGGTCACGGTGTTCGTCGTGGGCTGCGCGTCGCAATCACGGGTGTCGGTGCCACCGGGGGTGCCGCCCGGGCCGGGGGTGCCGGTGCCCGCGATCGATATCGACGCGCCGGGCCGCAGTGCCGATCAGCTCGCCGAGTGGGCGGCCGGCCGGTCCGCGGAGCTCGGTATCTCGGCGACCGCACTGGAGGCGTACGGCTACGCCGACGCCGTTCTCGCGCGGTCGGCTCCCGAATGCGGGATTCGTTGGACCACCCTTGCCGGGATCGGCGCGATCGAGAGCGGGCACGGTACCCATGGCGGTGCCGCGGTGGCTGCCGACGGCAAGGTTTCGCCGCCCATCCGTGGCCTATCGCTCGACGGTCGTCCGGGTCTTGCCACCGTCGTCGACACCGACGACGGTGTGCTGGACGGGGATTCGAAGTACGACCGGGCGGTCGGGCCGATGCAGTTCATTCCGCAGACCTGGCGAACCTGGGGCGTCGACGCCAACGGTGACGGCATCGCCGATCCGGACAGCATCGACGACGCGGCGCTCTCCGCGGCGCGATATCTGTGCGTCAGCGGCGGCGACCTGACCAGCGCCGAGGGCTGGCAGCGGGCCTTGCTCACCTACAACCGGTCCGGCGCGTATCTGCGGAGCGTTCGGGACAAAGCAGCCGGCTACAGCGTCGGCATCGGCTGATTCCGAAATCGGATCAACCGGCGAGTTCGCGCAGGATTGCCGCGCGACGCTCCAGCGCGTGTAGTTCGTTCGGATCGACGACGGTTCGCCGGATTCCTTCGATAATCGCGAACGCGCCTTGGCGGTGATCGTCGATCGCGTCGACGTCGATCGCCACGGCGGCGTATTCGCCGGTGCCGTCGACATCTTCGCGTACGATCCGCGCCGATCCGCGTGCGCACAAGGCGACATCGCCGCCGGCGAGCACGACCAACGCGACCTCCGGGCGGGCCCGCAACCGGGTCAGCGAACCCCGATTATGCCTGAGGCTGAGCAAGATTCGCTTGTCTCCCGCGCGCACCGGCCACGAGACGGGGATCGCATGGGGCGCCGGGTCGGTGGTGACCAACACGGCTATCGTCTCGGTCGGCCACTCCGGCAGGACGTCCAGATTCGGATGAGACTTGTCCGCGACGGCCATGGGAAAACTTTACGTCGTGCCGGCGCCGGCCGTCTCGGCGAGGGTGGTCCGGCGCGCCTCTGCACGCCGATCCGGGCGCGGACGGTTAGGCTCGGCGAGAACGGGTGTCGGTTGCCGTCGTTGGAGGAGCTGGTTCATGGCGATCATCGAGCAGGTCGGGGCGCGCGAAATTCTCGACTCGCGGGGCAATCCGACGGTCGAGGTGGAGATTGCCCTCGACGACGGTACCGTGACCCGGGCTGCGGTCCCCTCCGGCGCGTCGACCGGTGAACACGAAGCAGTGGAGCTGCGTGACGGTGGCTCACGGTATGGCGGAAAAGGCGTGCAGAAAGCGGTCGACGGCGTGCTGGACGAGATCGGTCCGGCGCTGATCGGTTTGGACTCGATCGAGCAACGCACGGTGGATCAGACGCTGCTCGATCTCGACGGAACTCCGGACAAGTCCCGACTGGGTGCCAATGCCCTGCTCGGGGCGTCGCTCGCGGTTGCGCGGGCGGCCGCCGAGTCGTCCGGGCTGGAGCTGTTCCGCTATCTCGGTGGGCCGAACGCACACATCTTGCCGGTGCCGATGATGAACATTCTGAACGGTGGCGCGCATGCCGACACCGGGGTCGACGTGCAGGAGTTCATGGTCGCGCCGCTGGGTGCGCCCACGTTCAAGGAGGCGCTGCGCTGGGGTGCGGAGGTCTATCACGCACTCAAGGCGGTGCTCAAGGAGAACGGCCTGGCGACCGGTTTGGGTGACGAGGGGGGGTTCGCCCCGGACGTGGCCGGGACGCGGCAGGCGTTGGACCTGATCGGCATCGCGGTCGGTAAGACCGGATTGTCGCTCGGGTCCGATGTGGCGCTCGCGCTCGACGTCGCCGCGACCGAGTTCTACACGGCGGGTACCGGGTACGCCTTCGAAGGAGCCGATCGCAGCGCGGCCGAATTGGCCGACTTCTACGCCGAGCTGATTGCCGAGTATCCGCTGGTCTCGATCGAGGATCCGCTCGCGGAGGACGATTGGGCCGGCTGGGTGGCCCTGACCGATCAGATCGGTGACCGGGTTCAGCTTGTCGGTGACGATCTGTTCGTGACCAATCCGGAACGGCTCGACGAGGGCATCGTCCGGGGTGCGGCAAATGCGTTGTTGGTGAAGGTGAATCAGATCGGCACGCTGACCGAGACATTGGACGCAGTCGAGCTGGCGCATCGCAACGGCTACAAGACGATGATGAGCCACCGGTCGGGTGAGACCGAAGACACCACCATCGCCGATCTGGCGGTCGCGGTGGGGAGCGGTCAGATCAAGACCGGCGCGCCGGCCCGGAGCGAGCGGGTGGCCAAGTACAACCAGTTGCTTCGGATCGAGGATGCGCTCGGCGACGCCGCCCGGTACGCCGGTCCGGATGCGTTCCCGCGGTTCGTCACCGAGGTCGCTGGAGGCTGAGCGATGGATGATCGGCGTAGGCGGGGAGCACGCCGAAGCCCAGCAGCGCGTGAGCCGCATGCGCGGGTCCGGCCGAAACCGAGACAAAGTGAAGAGCGAAGCTCCCGGCCGGGTTCGGTCCCGGCGTCCCGAATGACGGAGTTGGTCCGAGGTTTGGGCCCCGGGCGCGTCGGCGCGGGGCGTGCGGCGCCGACCGAACGAAAGTTCTTCGGGTTGTCCGCCGGTCGGGCGATCACGTTGGCGATCGTGGTGTGTGCCCTCGCCCTGACCCTCGCCGTCCCGCTGCGGACGTATGTGGCGCAGCGCAGCGAAGCGGCGCAGTTGGCAGCGCAACGGGTCGAGCTCGATCAAGATCTGGAACAGCTTCGAGCGCAACGGGATCAACAGGAGGACCCGGCTTTCGTCCGGGCCGAGGCGCGACAGCGGCTGCGTTTGGTACAGCCGGGGGAGGTCCCGTATCAGGTCCAGTTGCCCGGTGCGTACGAGGCCGAGCAAGCCCGTCGTGCCGGACCGGCGCCGAAGGCCGGACCGTGGTACACCGAGCTGTGGCGCACGATCGCCCAGCCGCAACCGACCGCACCGGCTCCGCCGCCGGCCGGGTGAGCGGGCCTACCGCGGCGGATCTGGCCGCGATCGCCGAGCAACTCGGGCGGGTCCCGCGTGGTCTGCTGCGGGTCGCCTACCGGTGTCCGGACGGGGCGCCGGGGGTGGTGATGACTGCTCCCCGGTTGCCCGACGGCACGCCGTTCCCGACACTGTATTACCTGACCGACCCACGGCTGACTGCTGAGGCCGGGCGGCAAGAGTCGTCCGGTCTGATGCGGTCGATGAACGAGCGGCTCGGAATCGATCCGGCTCTGGCCGCCGCGTATCGTCGGGCACACCTGTCCTACCTGGCCGAACGGGATGCGATCGAGCCGCTCGGGACCACCTTCAGCGGCGGTGGGATGCCCGACCGGGTCAAATGCCTGCATGTCCTGACAGCTCATTCCTTGGCTCGGGGGCCGGGCGTGAACCCGTTGGGTGACGAAGCGGTCGCCCGGGCCGCGCGGGGGCCGCTACGGGGAACTGCACTGCCGGCCGACTGGCCGGAGTTCGAGGAGGACCGACTGTGACTCGCCGTATTGCCGGCATCGACTGCGGCACGAACTCGATCCGTCTGCTGATCGCGGACCGGGTCGACGGAAAACTGGTCGATCTGCACCGAGAGATGCGGATCGTGCGATTGGGCCAAGGGGTCGATGCGACCGGCGCCTTCGCACCCGAGGCGATCGAGCGGACCCGGGTGGCGTTGCGCGCCTACGTGGATACGATGCGCGAGGCCGGCGTGCAGGCGCTCCGGATGGTCGCGACCTCGGCGGCCCGGGATGCGGCGAATCGGGCCGACTTCTTCGCGATGACCCAGGCCGAACTCGGCGCATTGATTCCCGGCGCGACCGCCGAACTGATCAGTGGTGACGACGAGGCGCGGCTGTCGTTTGCCGGCGCGGTCGGCGAGCTGCCCGCCGATGCCGGTCCGTTCCTGGTCGTGGATCTCGGTGGCGGCTCGACCGAGCTGGTGTTGGGCGATGCGTCCGGGGTGCAGTCGGCGTACTCGGCCGACGTCGGGTGCGTTCGGGTGACCGAGCGTTGTCTGCCGTCGGACCCGCCGACCGCTGCCGAGATCGCTGCCGCGCGGGAGTTCGTCGGCGGTCGGTTGGCTGCCGCGTTCGAACGTGTTCCGGTGTCGCAGGCACGTACCTGGGTCGGCGTCGCCGGCACGGTCACGACCATTGCAGCGGTTGCGGCGGACTTGCCCGAGTACGACCCGGCGCGGGTGCATTTGTCTCGGGTATCGCTGCCCGAGGTCCATCGGGTCGCCGATCGATTGGTCGGGATGAACCGGCAACAGCGGTCGGCTCTCGGCCCGATGCACCCCGGCCGGGTCGACGTGATCGGTGCCGGTGCGCTCATCACCGCCGTGCTGGCCGACGAGCTGCACGAGCGTGCCGGAATCACCGAGCTTTTGGTAAGCGAGCACGACATTCTCGACGGCATCGCCGCCTCCATCCCGTAAGACGGAGGCGGCGAAGACGATTCGTCGGGTCGCGCCGTTCGGCTAGGGCCGGTACCCGCTGCCGCGTTGAGACTGCGGTAGCTGATATCCGGCAGCTTCCGCGTCGGCGGCAGTGGCGAACCAGATCTCGGCGACCGTAGAGGTGTAGAACCGGGTTTCCGGCAAGTGGTACAGCATCGAGTCGGAGTTGCCCTTGATCGGGAAGCCGGTCGGCTGCGTGCCGTCGTCGAGTGGGGCGTGCGCGCCGGCCGGCAACTTCGCACTTGTCGTCGCGCTGTGGAGCAGCCCCGCCGATTCCGGTCCGGTCGGGTCGTGGTCCTGTTCCAGCCGCTCCCGGACTCGCTTGCTCAGTCGTTCGGCGCCTGCCGCACCGGCCACTGCCGCCTCGCTGAGTCGTTGCCGCCAGGTGGCGCCGCGGTGTCCGGATCGTCCTCCCGTCCGGTCGTGGTCGAGCCCTTCGTCTCGACCGAGTGCCTCCCTGGCTCGGTCCCGCGCGGTGGTTCGTAACTCGGTCGCCCGGGCACGCCAGTCGGTTCCGTGGGTGTGCTCGGCGGCAACGACACCGCTCGTGCTGGTCCGGTCGCTCCCTGAGGTGCCGCTATCGGTGGGTGCGGCACTGTCGGTGGGTACGGCACTGTCGGTGGGTGTGCCGTGCTCCGCATCGACGACGCTCGTGTCGACGGTGGCACTCGTGTCGGCGGCGTCGTCTTCCCGGCTCGGATCGCCGTCGAGGATCTCAGCGGTGCGGCTGGACCGAGCCGGCTGCCGAGGCTTCTCCGGCTCGTCGAACACCGAGAATTTGGCTCCGGAGTCGCCGGTTTGATCCGGGCGGCGGGGTGAAGCCGGCCGGTCGCTGCGTTCCGGTAGCCGCTCGACGACCATGACGATCCCGGACTCGTCGACTGTCGAGATCCCCAAGCCGCCTGATTCTTCGTCGAGATCAGCTGCTTCGTCGAGATCAGCTTTGTCCGAGTCGGGCGGCGTGAGCGGTGCCGGCGTGGATGCGGTGCGCGTTGTCACCTCCGGCTGATCCGGCTCCGAGTCGGCATCGTTGTCGGGTGACCGGTCGCCGGTCAGTCGCTTGCCGACGACGGCGGCCCCGACAACTGCGGCGGCGCCCAGTGCGCCGGCCTTCCACCCGATGCTCTTGTCCCCGTCTCTGCTGTCAACGCTGCCCGTTCGTTCCACGCTGCCAGTTCGTTCCACGCTGTCGGCTCGTTCCACGTTGCCCCCGCTCTCGGTGAGGTGTGCCTGGGGTGGTGCAGCGCCGGGGGAGGGATCGAGGTTTCCGCCGCGTAGCGCAGGTGTACCAGAAACCTCGACCCTCTCAGGGGTATCGGTGCCCGTGTCGGTGCGGATCCGGTCCTGAGCGAGTTTGCGACCCAGTCCGGCGGCGCCGACTCCGCCTGCCGCAAGGGCGCCGGCCCGCCAGCCGACCCCGCCGACACCGTCGCCTCGTGCAGGTTCGCGGGACGCCATGTCGACCTCGGGTGAGCGATCCTCGACCGCCGAACGATCTGCTACCGAACTTTCCGTTGCCGACTTGCCGGCTACCGAGTTCCCCGCTCCCGGGTGGTCTTCGACTGAGCCGCTGACCTCGGTGTAGGGGTCGCTGTCGACGGTGCGAGTTGCGTCCCGGCCGGAGTCGGGGGCGCGGGTGCCGTCGGGGTTGCCGGTGAGTTTGCGGCCGAGTCCGGCGGCGCCGACTGCGCCTGCGGCGAGGGCGCCGCCGATGGCGCCGGTTTTCCAGGTGGTGTCGTGGTCGGTCGGGTCGACGTCGATGTCGGGTGTGTCGACGTCGACGTCGGGTGTCCGGACGTCGGGTGTGTGGATGTCGGGTGCGTCGAGGTCGATGTCGGGTGTGTGGATGTCGACGTCGGGTGTCTGGATGTCGGGGGTTTCGGCGTGGATGCGGTCGCGGGCGAGTTTGCGGCCGAGTCCGGCGGCGCCGACTGCGCCTGCGGCGAGGGCGCCGCCGATGGCGCCGGTTTTCCAGGTGGTGTCGTGGTCGGTCGGGTCGACGTCGATGTCGGGTGTGTCGACGTCGACGTCGGGTGTCCGGACGTCGGGTGTGTGGATGTCGGGTGCGTCGAGGTCGATGTCGGGTGTGTGGATGTCGACGTCGGGTGTCTGGATGTCGGGGGTTTCGGCGTGGATGCGGTCGCGGGCGAGTTTGCGGCCGAGTCCGGCGGCGCCGACTGCGCCTGCGGCGAGGGCGCCGCCGATGGCGCCGGTTTTCCAGGTGGTGTCGTGGCCGGGCGGGTCGACCTCGGGTGCGTCGATGTCCACGTCGGGTGTCCGGACGTCGGGTGTCCGGATGTCCACGTCGGGTGCGTGGATGTCTGCGTCGGGTGTCCGGATGTCGGGTGTGGGGATCTCGACGTCAGGTGTGTGGATGTCGGGTGTGGGGGTTTCGATGTCGGGGGTTTCGGCGTGGATGCGGTCGCGGGCGAGTTTGCGGCCGAGTCCGGCGGCGCCGACTGCGCCTGCGGCGAGGGCGCCGCCGATGGCGCCGGTTTTCCAGGTGGTGTCGTGGCCGGACGGGTCGACCTCGGGTGCGTCGACGTCCACGCCGGGTGTCCGGACGTCGGGTGTGTGGATGTCCACGTCTGGTGCATGGGCCTGCACTTCGACGTCCGGGGTGTCGATATCGGTGTGCGGCCGCGCATCACGGTCGATCAGCCCTTTGCCGACTCCGGCTGCGCCGAGGCCGGCTGCACCGGCGCGGGCGACCATCGCGCCGGTACGCCAGTCGAAGGACTCGTGCTCGGTGGTGATCGGTTCGGCACGCCGTGTGTCGCCCCGATCCGGCAGGTCGACCTCCGGGAAGCTGCGCGCCGTGGGCGGCGTCGCCTGATCGGCGCGCGCCAGTCGGACGTCCTTCTCGTCTCGGGAGCCTTTGCGTCGGCGTAGCAGCCACCAGATGAGGTACGCCAGCAGCGCCAACAGGGCCAGCGCGATCAGCAACGGGATGATCCATTTCCACGGGAACGCGGTGCTGCTGTCGGAGTCGTCGGCGGTCGCGGTCGGACCGCTGAGTTCGGTACCCAGCCTGGGTAGCGCGAATGTGCCGTCGGGAGCCTTGGTCGCTCCGCTCGGATACATGATTGTGCCGTCGGCGAGTTGGAGCATGCCGTCGGGTAGTTGGACCGCTCCCTCGGGAACCTGGAACGATCCGTCGGGCAGCCGAATGACCCCGTTGGCCATCCGCATCGAACCGTCGGGTAGTTGCGTCGCGCCGTCCGGCAGGTTGACCGAGCCGTCGGGCAGGCGAAGGGTGCCGTTCGGGAGCACGACATTGCCGTCCGGCAGTGTGATCGTGCCGTCCGCGAGCTTCACCGAGCCGTCCGGGTAGGCCGACGAGCCGTCGGGCTGGGTCACCGCGCCCTCGGGCATGGGCAGGTCCGGGTTGGGCACCTTGACGTCGGTCAGCTCGGTGGCAAGCGCGGCCGGAATCGTGGTGAATCCCGTCGACGGGTTCCAGCTGATCTGGGCGGTTCCGTTCTCGCCGTTGAAGCGTTGGGATACCGGTCCGCCCTGGCCGCCGGTCTGATCGGCGATCGGTGCGCCGAGCGGGCCGGTCAACCCGCCCAACTGCTTGTAGGCGGCGAGGATCGGACCGCGCACCAGCCAGGCTCCGTTGGCCGGCGTCCAGTACATGGTGCCGCCGCCGGGAGTTGCGAAGTCGTTGTAACGCCCTGCGTTGTCGGGCAACTCGGACTCGTCGGTGGTCGGGAAGCCGATCTCGCCAGCCGGGCCACCGAACGCGCGATACCGTTCCAAGATGACGCCGTACATGACCTTCGCGCCGGTTTCCGGCGAGTAATAGATGGTGCCGCCGTCGTAGTTGCGTCCGGCGCCTCCGGTGATCGCGAATGCCTCACCGCGTGGCTGCCCCAACGGAGTCGAAGCCCCCCCGAACTCGGCATACTTCGTGTCGATCTGGTCGGCGCCGTTCACCTGGCTCAGCACCGGTACGGGGGCCTGGTGCGGGGTTGCCGAGCTCGGCGCGACGAATACCGACGACGCGGCGATCCCGGCTGCGCATCCGGCGGACAGCCGACGGGTCAGTGTGTATCTCTGCTGGTAGGTCTTCATGAAGGCCCGGACTCCTCTGTGAACGCCATCTTCGACGTGAACCGCCAACCTTCGGGCTACCCGCTTGCGACAGTCCTGAAGACAGTCAAGCACCTTCCGAGTCCGGTGTCAGTCGGACCCGGAGACGCAACTCCAGCTACGCTTGACCGATCTCGGCCCCTATAGCCCAATCGGCAGAGGCAGCGGACTTAAAATCCGCCCAGTGTCGGTTCGAGTCCGACTGGGGGCACCCAACGCACAAGGCTCGAACCTTGGCCCGAAGAATCAAGGGCCGGGGTTCGGGCCTTGTCGGCGTTCGCAGCCCAGGTCAGGGCGCCAGCGTTGACATCGGGGTCCAGCAGCATCTCGAACGGCCGCGCGTTCTCGACACGCAGCTTGTCGTCCTCCTCGACGTAGACCTTCGCGAAGAACGCCTGGTTGCATAGGCGGCGGTTGGCGTCGTCGCAGCGGGCGTAGATGTCGGCGCAGTTCCCGAGAAGGTTCAGGGCGTCGTCCAGGTGGGCGCGGGCGTCGGTGTATTCGCCGTGGTGGGCGTCGAGCCGGCGGTTCACCTGGTCGAGCTCGCCGAGGATGCGGTCCTGCTCTCGTTTGAGGACGGCGAGCGGGATCGCGTCGGCGTAGTGGGCTTGCATGAGCCGATCCTGCTCGTGCTCCAGCCGGTCCCGGTTGGCGGTGAGCTGGGCGAGCTCATCCACTTCGGCCGACATGAGCCGGTCGAACTCGTGGTGCAGCATCCCGGCTAGTGCTTCGCGCCGGGCCGGAGCGAGTTGCACGCGCTGGTAGTAGTCCTCGATCAAGTGCTCCACGTCCTCGATGAGGATGGCCTGCCGGGAGCAGTCGGTGCGCTTGGAGTGCCGGCCGGAGCACACGAAGTACGGGTAGACGTTTCCGTGTCGGTTCTTCGCGTTCGACACGATCAGCCGGGAGCCGCATGCACCGCAGTAGACGGTGCCTTTCAGGTAATGGTCGTGCACCTGGGTCGCCTCGGCCGCGCTCTTGTGCGCGGTGAGGATGGACTGCACCTGATACCAAACCTCCGCCGGGACGAGCGGATCGTGTGCCCCCTTGTAAGCGACGCCACGGTAGATCACATCGCCCTTGTAGTACGGGTTCGTCAGCATCCGGTGCACCGAGGACACCGCGAGCGGCTTGGACGGATGCTTCGGCGTCGGGAGGCTTCGCAGCCCGCGCGAGGTGAGCTCGTCGTGGAGCTGGCTGACGGTCCAGTTCCCGGAGGCGTAGGCCTTGTACGCCCACTCGATCAGCGGCGCCCGGTCGGGGTCGAGCTGCACAGTGCGGACCTCGCGGCCCAGCTCGTCGCGGACGCGGACGTTGAGATAGCCGATGGGCGCCTTCGAGGGGGTGCCGCCAGTGGCGACCTTCTGCGTCATGCCCTTGATGACCTCGGTGGCGAGGTTGCGGGAGTAGAACTCCGCGATGGTCGACATGATGCCGTGCAGCAGCATCCCGGAGGGCGTCTCGTCAATGTTCTCGGTGGCCGAGACGAGCATGACGCCGGCCTCTTGGAGCGCAACGTGAATGGTCACGTCATCAGCGCGGTTGCGGGCGAGCCGGTCGACCTTGTGGACGATGCAGTAGGCGACGCGGTGCTGCTTGACGTACTGGATCATCCGCATCAGCTCGGGGCGGTCGGCTTTGCGAGCGGACTCGCCCGCGTCGATGAACTCCTCCACGATGACCGCGCCGAGCTGTTCGGCTTTGCGGCGGTTGGCCTCCCGCTGGGCGGGAATCGAGAACCCCTCCTCGGTGCCGCCCTTTTCCGCCTGCTCCTTGGTGGAGACACGCAGATAGGACACGGCCAGGGCGGTGCCCTGGGGCGGGTCGATGAGACTGCGCACCGGATCGGCGGTACGCGCGAACGCGGAAGTCACTTGCGGGCCTTCTCTCACGGGAATCGGCCCTCGCGCTCGGGCTGAACGCCCGAGGGGTGCTGATCGTGAGAGAAGCCCGGAGGCTCTAGGACTAGGCCGGATCGGCCACGTTAGGTTGCCCGTCAGAACGGCGGGGTTAGGACCACAACACCCCGCCGACGCGAGGCTTGCTTGTTCACGATTCTACCCGGTCGTCTCTGACACGGCCATGATCGCGGGTCCGGTAGGGCGATACGTCTCGGGCGGCTCGACCGCTCGGCGCTCAGCACGGCCGCGGCCGGTCTCCTGCAAAGTCAGGCGGATCAGCAGCTCCGCCAGCTTGTGGAGGTCCGGCGGCTCGCGGTGCACCGCCCGCACGGAGAACGACCGATCCTGGTAGGCACGGCGCTCGGTCTTCCTGACGTAGGAGCCCATCAGCCGTGCAGCTCGCCGGTGCTCGGGTCCAGGTTGGCGTAGAACTCGTTCTCGGCTTGCCGACGGGCGGCGACATCGGCGAGCATCCATGCCACGAAGTCCTCGTCGCGGTTCTCGATCACCGTCTCCTCGACCGGCTCGGCGGGGTCCTCGCCGGGCCAGGCGGTCTGCCGGGTCGGACGGTCGCGGTCCAGCCGCGTGCCGCAGGCGGCAACCCAATCGCGGAGCCGCTGCCGCGCGTCCGCGAAGTCGCGGTGCCAGCCGAGCGGCGCGCTCGCGTTCTGCTCGGCGTCGTAGGCCGCCAGCCAGTGCAGGTGCAGAGCGGACAGCTCCCACACGAGCTCGGAGTGCCGGTGCCAGAACGGCGGCACGACGCTGGCCGGGAGGCCGTAGGTCGTGCGGAGCCAGTTGACCCAGCGGTTGAGCTCCAGCCATTCGGCCTCGGCCTCGTCGGCGGTCAGCAGGTTCCAGTTGATCGGGTGCGGCGGCTCGGGCGGGAGCACCGGGTCGCGCTCGCCGACCGGGTCCTCGCCCGTTTCCTCGAACTCGGGGATCGCTTCGTTCTCAGCCATGATGCGTCCCCTTCACAGCGCGATCGTCTGGCCGGCGGAGGTCGAGGTCCGGGCTGCCGTGAACTCGGATGGCACCTCCTGGCCGCGCTTCGCGGCGACAGCCGCCGGCTCGCCGCCTGTGCCTCGGGCGGGTCGGACGGAACGGTCCACGTCGTAATTCGTCCGCAGCGAGTCGTGGCCGATCCCGAGGACGACGAACTCCTTACCGGAGATGTCCCTCCCGTCCTTCTTGTAGGAGTAGGGGCGGCTGTAGCCGACGGCGACGAAGTTGTCCCCGCGGGCGAACTTGCTCGCCGCGGCCTCGGCCGCAGGCCCGTAGGCCACCATCGGCCGATACTGCGTACCCACCCTCGCGCGGGAGCCGTCCGGCTCGTCGCGGTACTGCGGCTCACCGACGAACGCGAAGAACCGCGCCTTGCCGTTCCTCGTCGACTTGATGTCCGGCTCCGAGGCGATGTAACCCCAGAGCGGTTCGGTCTCGCGCTCAGTCATGCGACCGTCCTCCTGACATTCACCGCGGCCCGATAGGCCGCTCATGCCAGGCAGGTGCGCCCGCCGACTCCTACGAGCGGCGCTCGAAAAGGGCCTCGATGCCGGCTCTGTCGGCACGGAGCTGGGCGGCGTCGGGTCGGTTCGTCCAGGCGCGCATCCTCGTGACAATGGGTGGCGCGGCCCGCAGCAACACCAGGGCGGTGCCGAACGGCAGGGTGCGGATCGCGTCGGGCGGCATGATCGGCACCCGCCGGATGGAGCGTTGCGCAGAGCGCGAGCCGTGGTCTCCGACCGTGGTTGAGTCGGTCACCTCGTCTCGCTCGCCGATGAGGGTGGTGAGGTCGTGCAGGTCGCGGCTGTTGGAGGCGCCGCCCAGGATGATCTTGACGATGCTTGCGTCCCAGATCGCGCCGGCCGCGTTCTCCGACCACTTCTCGCGGGCTTGGGCGAGCGACTGCAAGACGGGCATCGTCGTGATCCCGGTGCCGCCTCCCTCGGCCATGAGCGTCGGCAACGACGGCAGGGGTGCCAAGTTGCCGACCTCATCGAGTGCCAGTAACACAGGCGGGTCGAGTCTCGCGCCGGGGCTGACCGCGGCGATACGCCGGGCAGCCTCCACGACGTCTTCCACGAACGCGGCGACCAAGGCTGCGCTATTGTTCGCGCCGGCTCCGGTCGCCAGGAGGTAGAGGGTGCCACGAGCTCGGAGGAACGCTTCGGGGTCGAAGTCCTCGCCCTCTCTCGGGCTCACGGCATCGAGCACGCGCGGGTCGGCGAGGGCAGCGAGGGCGAGGGACACGCCCTGCCAGATCGAGTCGCGGGTGCGGGGGTCGGAGTCGATCATCGCCTGCAACGACTCCGCCCACCCGGTCGCTGCGCGTGGGTTGGCGGTGAGGATCGCCACCGCGTCGGCTGCGGCGGACGGGTCGAGGGTCCAGCGGAACAGCTCGTCGGGTCCGCGGTGGTCGAGCGCGGCGGCGTGGAGCAGGGCTTGGAGCGCCGTCCTCGTCTTGCCCTCCCAGAACCCGCCGCCCTCGACGCCGCCGGCGGACAGGCCGGTGCCGGCGGCGAGGCCGGTGGCACGGATCATCGCAGTCAGGGGGTCGTCGCATCCCCGGATGGGTGACCAGCGCAGCCCGGCGGGCACGCCTTCGGCAAGGTGCTGCGGGTCGAAGACGGCGACCGGGCCGATCGTCTCCCGTGCCCGCAACGTGGCGGTGAGGTTGTCGGGTCGGGTGCTCGTCGTGATGACGGCGCCGGGCGCGTCCAAGATCGCGTTGATGACGACGTGGGCTCCTTTGCCGGAGCGGGGCGGGCCGATGAGCAGGATGGAGTCCTCTACCGAGGCCCAGACCCCGCTGCCGCGCGAGGCGCCGATCCGGTATCCGACCTCCTCCGGCCGGGGCTTGGCGAGCGAGGGACGCAGGTGTTCCGCGCGCCGCAGCAGCGCCTTCGCCGAGGCCGCCCTGGCGACCTCGGAGCGGGTGGCGACCCCGGCGATGCGATACGGGTCGGCCGTGACCTGACGGCCGTGCTCGCGGAAGAACCGCCACACCCACCAGCCGAGCGTTCCGGCGCCGAGGATGAGGACGGCGGCGGTGATCCAGTAGGCGACGGCACTGAGCCCCGGCGCGTCGAGCGGCACGGCCGGGTCGCCGGGGTTCAGCAGCACCCCAAGGCCGGCCTCGACCCCGCCCGAGGGTTGACCTGTGCCGGTGATCCAGGCGGCGACAGAACCGGCCCCGCGGAGGATGCCGGCCAGCATCGCCGCCGCGATGAGGAAGCCGATGCCGAGGTTGCTCAGCTCGTCCCCGAAGGCACCGGCAGGGCGTGGAGTGCTCATTCGGGGTGTCCGATGGTCACAGCGCCGGAGACGCGGCCAAGCAGGATGACCTCGCGGGTTGGGCTGCCCGCGACTTGCTCAGTGGTGACGAGGCCGCGCATGGTGCCGTCCGGGGCGGCGTCGCCGTGGGCGACGACCACGGCGATCGCCACATCCTCACCGGGCATGAACCCTTCCCCGTAGAGCACCGGGAGCGGCGCCGACGCGGCGGGTCTCGCGGGCGGCTCGGGCACGGCCCGTCGGCGGAAAGGCGTGATGATGTCGGTGAACACGGTCCCGTCCGCCTCGCGGACCTCGACGCGCACCGGGGATCGGTGCTGGTCGGTGAGCCGGTCGAGGACGGCGGCGAACGAGTCGCGCCGCCAGCGCGGGGCAAACGGCTCCGGCAGGTGCGGTGCCCCGTCGACGGCGACGGTCATCGTGCCGTCCTCGGCGACCTGCATGACGACGTGCGGCAGGACGACTGGAGCCTCTGGCTCTTCGGCAGCGTGCTCACCGGCGGCGCGCTTGTAGCGGGGCCGGCTCATCGGATCTCTCCCGGAGCCTTCGGGATTCGTGAAGCCACGTCGGGATTCGTGAACTCGCGGGTTTCGCTGGTCATGCGGGCGGTGGTGTCGAACGCGGCGAGCTCGGCGGGGTGGAGCTGGTGCTGCACGACGAAGCTGCGGTCCTTGATCCGCCAGAGCCCTTGCCCGGTCCCGAGGCCGGGGAGCAGCTTCTGCTCGGTGCCGGTCAGCCCGAGCGCGAGCGCGGTCGAGCCGAGCTGGTCGGGCTCCTGGCGGTAGACGATCCGCACCTCGGCGTTGGCCAGCAGCGAGGACGCGAGCGCGCGCATCGCAGTCCCGGCGTCGCCCACGTTGTCGAGGTCGGAGAGCTTGTGGAACACGAGCATGTTGCTGATCCCGTAGTGGCGGGCGAGCCTCCATTGCGCGTCCATCCGCCGCAGGAGGCTCGGGTACTGCATGAGCCGCCATGCCTCGTCGTAGATCACGAACCGCTGCCCGCCGTTCGGGTCGGACAGGGCCGACTCCATCCACGCCGAAGAACAGGTCATCAACACGGAGATGAGGGGTGAGTTCTCCGCGACCCGCGACAGGTCCAGCGACACCATCGGCAGGCTCGGGTCGAACCGCACCGTCGAAGGGCCGTCGAACAGGCCTTGCAGGTCGCCGGCGACCAGGCGGCGCAGGGCGTGGCCGACGAGACGGCCGTCCTCCGCGAGCCGCCGGTCCTCGTCGTCGGCGGGGTTCGGGGCGAGAATCCGGTCCACCACCATCGGGAGGATCGGCACCTCCGCGCTGCGCACCGCGTCGGCCAGGGCGAGGTCGATTGCGGTGTGCTCCAGCGGGGAGAGGGGACGGTCGAGCACGGTCTCCGCGAGCGCGCCGATCAGGTCGCGGCGGCGTGCAGTGACCTGCGAGGCCCATTCGGCGTCGCTGACGGTGGAGGGTCGGTGGCCCTCATCGAGTGGGTTGAGCCGATTCCGCAGGCCGTGGCCGAGGACGATGGCCCGCCCGCCGACCGCCTCGGCGACGGGGGTGTGCTCCCCTTTCGGATCGCCGGGGACGTAGACGCGCCGCCCGAACGGCAGCGACCTCGTGTAGAGACTCTTGGCGAGCGACGACTTGCCGCTGCCCACGATCCCCGCGAGCACGATGTTCGGCGCGGTGATGACGCCGCGCCGGTAGAGCTCCCACGGATCGAACACGAACGATCCGCCGCTGTAGAGGTCCTGACCGACGAACACCCCCGAGGAGCCGAGGCCAGCTTCCGCGAGAAACGGGTACTGCCCGGCGAGCGTCGCGGACGTGTCCTGGTGACGCGGCAGCCGAAACCGGCCCGGCGTCCGCAGCGCCGCGGGCCCCGCCTCCCCGGCGGCGGGGAGGAAGACCGTGGCGCGTTTCTCGGCCTGCTCGGCTTCCCACTTGGCCTTGGCCTCGGCCTTGCGGGCCGCCCGCGCGTCGACCTCGACCTGCGCCGCCGCCTGGCGGCGGGCCTTGCGGTGCTTCCGGCGCTCGCCGTTCGGGCCGATCAGCACGCTCGTGTGCAGCCGACCCTCGTCCCGCTCAGTCACAGCACGAGCCCCCGGCCGTGGCTCGGGGACACCGGCGGGCGGGCGAACCAATCCGTCTCCGCGCCGGCCCGGCCGACCCGCCGGGCCGTCTCGCGCTCGGCTGCCGGCGCCTGAGCGGAGGCCGCGCTGGGCGCCGGGGTCTCGATGCTGAGGAGCACGGGATCGGGCAGCGCGTCGTGCTCGCGGAGGAGGGCGATGTGCCCCGTGAACGGGTTGTAGGTGAGCGTGTAGATGTCCCTGGTCGCGGTGCGATCCAGGGCGCCTGTCGGCGGGGTGCTGTAGACGTACCCGTTCTCGAGCGCGGCCTGCGCGGTCTCCTCGCCGAGGTCGAAGCCAGCCAGATGCTCGATCGCCGCATCGGTGCCCTCGCGTCGAATGAGGTCCAGCACCTCGTCGGCCTCGGAGCCGTCCAGAAACACGACGCTGATCCACCGCAGCGCCGGCTCCGTCAGGGGCGCCTGCTCTGCGTCCAGGGCGGCCGGATCGAACTCGGCGAACACGGTCAGGTCGGTGTAGCTGCGCAGCGCGGCGTCGGCGGCCCACTCCGGGAACAGGCCCTCGTTCTCGGGATGGGTGCCGGGGTTGTCGAGGACGTAGTTCCGGGCCTCGCCCGCGGCGCTGAGGTCGACGCCGAGCTCGCGCAGCGCCCGGCTGGGATCGACCGGGGCTCCGGTGCCGGTGAACAGGTCCCGGCCCTCGATCGTCTCCCCGCTGGCGGAGTCCTCGATGCGGTAGGCGTAGCGCTGGTGTTCGCCCAGCGGCTCGTCAGGCCACACCGTCAGCGTCAGCGTGCCGATGTGCGCGGTCGTGCGGGCCGGTTCGGGGGTGGGCGCAGCCGGTTGCCAGGCGATGCGGCCGGAGTGCTGGGAGGCGGCATCCAGCCGCCGCTCCACCGTGTCCAGCAGCGCGCCGGCCTGGTGCAGCTCGTCCGCCGCCGCGAGCGCGGAGGTCGCGCCGGCCGCCTGGTCTCCGGCGTCGTCGTGGGCAAGGACGCGATTGTCGACGTGCGCGGCGGCGAGCTGGTCGAGCACCTGCCGCAGCGACCGGACCCCGGCGAGCAGGTCACCGATCACGGAGTAGGTCGCGGCGGGCTCGGGCATCGCGCGGGTTGCGTGGGCGAGGCCGCGCAGCGCGGCCGACGCCTCGGCGGCGTCGGCTTGCGGGTCATCGAAGGTCGGCATGGTCGGGACTCCTTCACGGGACTTGGGGATCGGTGAGCAGGTGCATCCGGTCAGACCGGCCGGCACAGCGGCAGCGCGGCGGCGGTGAACGCCTGCGCCTGCTGACCGACCAGCCGCCGCGTCTCGCAGCTCGCTTGGATGGCGGCCTGCTCGACGGCAGCCACCGCGGCGTCGAGGTCGTCGACGGTCGGCGCCGAGACGGAGACGAGGCCGGTGACGCGCAGGACTCCGTGGCCGGCAGTCAGGTCGGCCTCCTGCTGGAGCACGTCATCGAGCTCGGCGGAGGCGGCGGTGTCCTCGACCTGCCCGATCTTGCGACGCTGGGCCGCGTCGCTGATGAGCTCGGTCTTCTTCTTCCGCAGGTCCCTGGCCGCCCGGTCAGCGCGAACCGGCGTGTAGTGCAGGGCGAGGGTGCGCAGAATGCCGTTGGACAGCACGAGCGGGGCGAGGAACCCCGGATAAACCGCGGACCTCGGCCATTCGGTGACCCACAGCACCGCGTGGAACGCGGAGTCCGACCGCAGCCGGTCCCAGGTCTCGGTCACCGCGACCGGGCCGGCCGTGGCGAGGTCGCGGCCGAGCGCCCCGTGCCGCTCCAAGGCCGGCGCGGCGGCCGGGTCGTAGGTCGAGCGGAGGACGACGGCGACCTCGCCTGGCGTGAGTCACCCGGTCGAGGTGAGCTCCGCTGCACGCAGCGCCGTGGTGAGGGTGCTCATCTCCTGACGCAGCACGGCCGCGGCGCCGCGCATCCCGCCGCCGCTGGTCCTGATCTGCCGGGCGGCAGCCTTCATGTCCAGGGCGAGGCTGATCGTGGTGGCGTGCCGCTCTCCGGCGGGGCCGGCGCGCTCGATCAGCTCGGCGTAGGTGGTCGCGGCCCAGGAGCCGTCGTCGGTGCCGTGCGTGCGCCACCACTCCGCCAGGCCGGTGCCGGAGTCCGGCAGGGTCCGTTCGGACACCTGGATACAGGCGATCCGCCCTGAGCGACAGGCCGAAGCGAGCACGCGGCCCCACCCTCCTACGCGGCGCTGCTGCTCGCCGGGATCGAGGAGCACGAACGCGGGATGCGAGACGCCGAGAATCGCGGTGAGGGTCTGGGCGTGCGGGTCGTGGATCATCGCCGCGCCGGTCTCGGGGTCCTCCCACTCCCGCAGCGGCGCGGCGTCACCGGGAAGGGCGAGGGTGCCGGCGGGGCGCGGCTTGATGACGCGGCGGCGGTAGATGAGCTGCCCGAGGTAGGTGCGCCCGATCCAGCGGGCGACGATGGGCACCCACTCGATGAGCTTGCGGCCGCCGGCGGGGATGACCGCAACCAGGGCCGCAATGCCCCAGACCGGGGACGTCCAGGCCAGACCCATGCCACCGCCGGTGTAGAGGCCGGCGACGACGGAGAGCACCGCGACCGCGAGGACGACGAGCTGCGGCAACGACAGGCCGAGCATGACCCCGCGTTTGGTGAGGCGGGAGAACTGCACCGGGGCGAGTGGGTAGTCGCTGTGCGTGTTGGAGGCCATCGGCCTACTCCTTTCCTGTCGGCTTCGCGGACGGCGGGGGCGGAGGGTCCTGCCGTCTCGGCGCCGAGCTCGACGATGCGGGCGGCACGGACGACGGCGTGGACGGGGCAGGCCGAGTCGCAGGCGTGTCCTGCGACGGCGGGACGGGCGGCGGGGATGCCTGCTCGGTGGCAGCGCCGGCGTGGCTCTCGGCCGCGCCGCCGACCGCGCCACCGGCCTTCGGGCCGACGGTCGCTGCTCCCTTGACCGCCGCGGCCCCGACGACGACAGCGGCACCGACCGGCCCGGCCGCTGCACCCGCGCCTGCGGCACCTGCCCCGGTACCTCCGGCTCCGGCAGCGCCAGCCCCGGCGCCACCGCTCGCTCCGGCTCCGCCGGCCGCAGCTCCGCCACCACCGGCAGCCGCAGCAGGGGCCCCGCCGTTCGGTGCGGCCCCGGAGGAACTCGAACCGCCTCCGCTGCCGCCTCCTCCGCTGGGAGGCGCGCCGCCGTCGAGCACTTTCTTCGCACTGTCGCCCGAGGGCGCGGCGGGGATCGGGACGGGCCGGTTGAGGGCCTGCTTCGCTTCCTGCTCGCTGCTCATTGCGTGGTACATGTCGATCCCCGCGAACGACAGGAACTTGTAGGTGATGTAGGGCGCGAACGCGCCGATCGCCATGAGGACGACACCGGCGATGGGGTCGCTGATGGAGGCCAGGTCGAGCTCGATGGGCGCGGAGACCTGCGCGATCGCGACGAGGAAGATGACGACGAGGACGAGCTTGGAGAAGATCAGGGCGATGACGAACGTCGCCCACTTGGCGAACCACCCCTTGGTCGCGTCCCAGGTTGCCCCGGCGAGCGCAATGGGGCCGAACACGATGGCGACCAACAGGAGCGCTTTGCGGATGAGGAGGGAGAACCACACGATCGCCGCCGCGCTGATGGCGAGGCCGGCGAGGAAGATGGTGATGATCGCGCCGACGCCGGGCGCGGCGATGTTGATGGCCCCGAACCCGGCGGCGAGCAGGGCGATCCGGTCGCCCATCCCTTCCATCGTGTTCCCGGTGGCCTGCACGATCCCGACGCAGAGCTGGTCGGTGACTTCCAGCAGCAGCGCGGTGAGCGTGATGACCAGGAACGACCCGAGCACCGACTTCGCCAGCCCGAGAGCCGCACGGCTGAGGGCGGTGGGGTCGCGGTGGATGAGCCCGGTGATGAGCTGGAGGCAGAAGAAGATCAGGAACAGGAAGACCGCGACGCCGAACAGGATGTTGTAGACGGCGACGTACTGCGCGCCGGTGACGTCCACGAGGGTCGTGGTGTCGAAGACCGTCCAGACGGCCTCGAACAGCCAGGCCGCGGCCTGGCCCATCGCTTGTGCGAGCCAGTCAAAGGGGGCCGCGATCAGCGACGCGGCCCCCTCGCCCACGGTGTCGCAGACGGAGGAGATGACCGGGACATCGCAGACGCTCATCGGCCCGGCCCCCGGTCAGCCGAGCTGCGCTCCGTGCGGCTCATACCGCTTGGCCCACGTTCCAGAAGAAGTTCACGAGGGTCACCGACGCGCCGCAGATGATCGCGGCGCCGCAGCTCACGAGGACGCCGACCTTGCCGCGCGACGCGAGGTGCGGGTTCGAGGAGTTGGCGCCGAAGCCCCACACGATCGCCGAGACGATGAGGGCGAGGACGGAGAGGATGAGGCCGACGGTCATCACCGCGCCGACGATGATGCGCAGTTGCTCGATGCCGGGCAGGCCGGTCCCGTTGGGGTCGATGTCGATCACGGTTGCTCCCTTGACTGGTCGAGATGGGTTCTCGCCGGTCAGGTGCGCCCGCACGTTCCGGGCGGCGCCGGCCGCGCTACAGGCGGGTGCCGACGTCGAGGAGGAAGTTCAGCCACGCGACCCCGGCACCGGCCAGGGCTGCGGCGCCGACTGCGACCCACAGGCCGGTACGCGCTCGGGTCGCCGCGTGGTAGTTGCCGTGCGCGGAAGCGACGGCCCACACGATCGCGCAGACGATGAGCATGAGGACGGCGGTGACGAGGACGAACATGAGCAGCGCGCCGACGATGGAGCGCAGCTCGGCCGCGGCGCCGACGCCGCCGAAGTCGGGGAACACGTCCATCACGCACCTCCTGCGGTGCAGGCCGCCGGGGCGGCGTCGCTCGGGGTGATGCCCTCGGCGCCGTGGTCGGTGAGCCAGGCATCGGCGTCGACCGGATCGGCGCCGTACCCGCCGGGGTGGATCTCCAGATGCAGGTGCGGGCCGGTGGACTTGCCGTTCGAGCCGACGTCGCCGATGTGCTGCCCAGCAGTCACAGTCTCGCCGGCGGAGACGTAGATGCCCGTGTCCCACATGTGCCCGTAGTAGGAGGCGACGCGTTGGCCGGCGACGGTGTGCTCGATGACGATGAGGTTCCCGTAGCCGCCGGAGGGTCCGGCGAACACCACCGCCCCATCCGCGATCGCGTAGATAGGAGTGCCGTCCACGGCGGCGAAGTCGGAGCCCGCATGGAACGCCCGCTCGCCGGTGATCGGGTCGTCTCGCCACCCGAACGGGCTCGTGCGCACCCAGCTCCCCTCGGGGAGCGGAAACACCAGCCGTGTCGTCTCCGGCACGACCGGCGCCGAGTCTCCGCCCCCGCCGCCGGAGGTGACGGGCCGGGTGAGGGCGGCCAGGATGGCCTCCGCGACGGGCTGGTAGTTCTGATACCTGTCGGGGTAGGCGCTGACCTCGACGGCCTGGGCGGCGGCGCCGGGGTCGAGCTGCTGCCAGCCGGGGATGTCGAGCAGGCCCCTCGGGGACGGGTAGTTCGGGCCGGTCTGCCCGCCGTAGAAGGCCCTCGCCTGGTAGGTCGGGTCCATGAGCTCCGCGACGGTGCCCCAGCCCGAGGCCGGGCGCATCTGGAACAGCCCCAAGCTGTCGTGATCGCCGCCGTCGCCGTCGTTCGGGTAGTTCGCCGACTCGGGGTAGGCGCTCGTGTTCGCCAGCATCCGCAGGGTCGACTCGGTGAGCGCGGCCATGAGCGCGATGACCACGCCAGGGCGGCCGACGCCGGCGGTGCGGGCACCGACCGTGATGATCGTGGCGGCGTGGGTGAGCTGGGTCTTGTTCAGGGTGACCATCTCGCCGACCCGGGTGGTGGCAGTCAGCGAGTCGGGCACCTCGCCGACGATCAGCGAGCCGGGCAGACAGGCCGCGGTCGCGGCCGGGTTCATCAGCACGCCGACTCCGATCAGCGCCGCCGAGGGGCCGAGCAAGATCAGGGCTACGGCCAGCGCCAGCAGTTTCTTCATCACGAGACGCCCCGCTCAGCGCAGCGGGTTGTCGAGCCCGGAGAGCCGGAGCAGGCGGCACAGGCTCGCACTGAACTCCGGGGCCGGCGGGGCGCAGGCGATGAACACCGTGAACGACACCGGCCGGGTCGCCTCGACGGGCTCGGTGCCCCAGACGCCGGTGCGGTGCCGGGCACCGGTGATTGTGTAGGCGGTCGCGCCGCGCGGGAGCTGGCCCGGTGCGGCCTGTGCCTCGGCCGCCTCCCACGCTTCGGGCACGGTCGCGGTGTCGATGGTGAGCCACTGGCGGGTCTGATAGGTCGTGAGCTGCGCCCAGGCCTCCGCGGTCGGGAGATAGGCGCGCACGTCCGAGGCGAGCGCGTCGGCCTCGGAGTCATCGGCCGCATCGGAGAGCACCTGCGCGTAGTCGGCGGGCGCCGACCCGGAGAGCGTGTCCCAGGTGAACAGGGCGGTCGCTGCCGCGCGGGCGAACTCCTCCGCGTCGCCGGTCATGGGCAGCCGCGCGGGCGCGGCCGGAGTGCGCACGGGAGACGAGGGCGCGACGGTGACGGTGCCGGACGACGCCGGGTCGGCGATGCGGTCGCCGGGGCCGCGCACGAGCCCGTATATGCCGACGCCGACCGCGACGAGCAGGGCGAGGCCGCCCGCGATGGCGGCGATGAGCAGACGGCGACGGCGTGGCTCGGCGGGCTGATCCATGGGTGCCTCCGGGATGTGGGCGAAAGATGTCGTAGGACAGGTGCGCCTGCCCGCCCGGCCGGCGACCAGCTCAGGCGATGTCCTGGGCCCGGTGATCGCGGGCGGCGCGGGAGGCCTCGGCAAACGCGAGCGTGCCGGTCACCGTCGCCTCGAACCGCTCCCATTGCTCGGGCGTGAGCGCCGGGCCGACCTCGGCCGGGTCGTAGTGGAGCCACCATCCGTCGAGCTCATCCCAGGTCAGGACGAACACTCGCAGCGGGAACGGCATCGGCTCGCCCGGCACGACCGGCGTCAGCTTCTCCCGCTTCGCCTTGCGCCCGCCCTTGACACGGGCGAGGGCATCGGTGGCGAGGCGTTCCAGCTCCGCCGCCTTTTCCGCCTGTGCAGCCTCACGGATTGCGGCGGCCTCCATCCGGGCCCGCTCCCGCACGCCGGCCGGCTGGGCCGTGTCGGCGGCGAGCTGGTCGAGCTCGGCCAAGGAGAGCTCGGCATTGATCCGCTGATGCGAGGCGACCACGCCGCCGCCGGCCCGGATCACCGCCAACTCCTCGGCGGCGCGCTGACGCACCTGCTCGGGCTGGGTCTCGTCGGCGGCGAGTTCTTCGAGCCGGCCGATGCGTTCCAGAGTCGTATAGGAGTTGCGGCCGGTGACCATCTGGGCTGCCTGGGCGCGGGCTTTGCCCGGCTCGAACTGCGGTGGTGCCAAGTTGGCACCACCGTCTTCTCCGCCCTGCTCGGTGGGGTGGAAGCGGGTTGCCTCCTGGCGGCGGGCGGCATCTTCGGCCAGCAGCGTCTTCAGCTCCCGGTAGAGGGCAGCGGATTCGAGCTGGGTCAGGGGCTTGTGGAGCAGGTTGTCGTCCTGCTCGGCCAGCAGCCGCCCGAGGCGGTCGGAGATGCCCGACCGCACCCACACGTTCACGGTCTTCCAGCCCAGCCGCTTGATCGCCGCCAGGCGGCGGGCGCCGCAGATCAAGTGCCCGTCGGGGGTGATCGTGATGGGCTGGAGGAGCCCGTCGCGGCGGATCGAGGCGACCAGCGGGTCGAGGTCGCCCAGGTCCTCGCGGTGGCGGTGGCCGACGACGATCGAGTCGACGGTGCGCTCCAGCTCGATGTGCCCGTCCGGCGCACTCACCCGCGCTCACCCCCACGGAGTCGGCGCGGGGCGGCCAGGCTCACCGCCAGCACCAGCTCGTCATCGAGCAGGAGAGCGCGCAGCGGCTCGCCGATCAGCAGGCGCAGTAGCACCCCGCGACCGGCGACGGTGTGCGCGAGCGCCGGGTCCGGTGCGCCGAGCAGCGCACGCAGCAGGGTCGTCCAGGATGCGCCGGGCAGGTCGAGCAGGGCGCGGGCGTGACGGTCGCGGCGCAGCATCTCGAACGCCGACGCGCGCGAGGAGGACTCGGCCAGCCGGGAGGCGACATATTCGACTCCGGCCCGCGCGACGCCCGGCTCCCAGCCCAGGAGGGCCAGCAGCGCGATCGTGTCCTCGACCGCGGAGGCCACGCTGGTCGACGGCTCTGGCCCCCACGCGGGCTCCTCCTCGGCGGGATCGGCGGGATCGACGCGGAAGGCGGGGTGGTAGTCGGTCAGCAGGTTCTCCCGGTCGCTGAACCGCTCGGCGTCGTGGAACACCGAGTACCTCGGACGGCGAGCCTGGTGCACGGAGCACAGCAGGCCGTTGGCGCGCTCCTCGGCGATGCAGGTCACCTGCACGGCTCGGGTGACCATCGCCCACGGGTCCTCGGCCCGCCGCACCGAGGGGGTGCGCATCGCGTCGAACGCGGCGGCGGCGGCTTCCCACGGGTCGAGGCCGTGCTTGCGGGCCAGCGCCGCGTACTTCTCGGCCGCGTGCCGCATCAGCGCGGCGGCCTCGGGGTCCGCCCGCCACGATCCGCGGCCTGCGGCGTGCAGACGGTCGAGCAGGGCGCGAAGCCCTTCCGGGTCCTCGAAGCTCTCCCGCGGCTCGCGGGCGTCCAGTCGTGTCGGCATCGTGGCACCTCCTGAACGGCAGGTGCGCACGCGTCCTCCAGCAACCGACGTCGCCGTGGTGCCGGGGGCGCGCATGGCTACCTCACCTCAGCCCGATCCCGGAGCGCGACACCCACGAGAACCGCTCCCCGGAACCCCGGCCGAACGCCGTCACCGGCGGCAGCTTCCGCGCCCGCTCGCTCATCGTCCGCACCCCGGTCCGCGTCGCCCGGTAGGTCTGCTCCGGCAGGCGCCGGGTTCTGCGGGACAGCTCGGCCTGGAAATCGATGCCCCGGCCAGCGAGCCGGGCGCTGCGGGAGACCAGCAGGTCGGAGGGACGCACCCACTCCACTCCCCGCGTCTTCCTCTTCGCGGTGGCAGCCGCCCCATCCTCTTCCGTGACAGACGGGTCCCTGTGGCGGGCCAGCTCGGATACCTCGGCCGTCGCCGCCTCCTGCGAGGAGGTGCGAGCGCTTGCCAGTTCCTCCTCGGCTTCGCGGCGAGGTTCCAGGTGCTCGGTGGCGTTCATTCGCTCAGCTCCTCTGCGGTCTCCTGCATGGCAGGTGCTCCCGAGACCGCGAGCCCGGGACGGCGGAACCACCGCCCGACCGTGGACGGGGCGACCCCCAGGTGCCGGGCGATCCGCTTGTTCGACCAGCCCTCGTCCCGAAGCCGCGCCGCGACGCCCCGCCGGCCCGCCGGCTCCAACGCCTCAGGTACTGCGGCTTCCTCTGCCGCCGCCGGCTCCACGGGTACCTGTGCGAGCTCCGCGGCGGGCGTGCCGGGCTGGGAGCGGACGAGCACGACGGTCAGGTGCGTCGAGGCGAGCAGCACCAGCGGCGGCACGGCGGCCACGCAGGCGGCGAGCACACCGGGCACGTCGGCATCGGCGGCGACGACCGCGTGCGCCGCGTTCGCGGTGACCGAGATGAGCGCCCCACCGGCCAGCAGCACCCACGGATACCAGGCCGTGCGTTGCCCGGCGAGAGCAACGACCGCGACGGTGGCGACGACGATCAGCCCGTCCACGATGACCGGCCACGCCCACGCCTGCCCGGCATTGACTCCGGAGCGGCGGGCGAGGTCCGCGAGCGCGGTGAAGGACAGCCAGAACGCGCCGGCCGCGATCAGCACCGTCCCGGCGACGGCGGTGACCACCGCAAGCCGTCCACTGCGCGGCGTGTCGGGGATCACGAGAGCACCGGGCTTTCGATCCGCGGCCCGCGTCGCGGCGCCTCGGCCTGCCCGGATGTATCTGCCAAGTGGGGGGCGGGGAGGGTGGAACGGTAGGCGGAGCGGATCGTCACCGCGACCTCGCGGGGCGGCAGGCCCGCGTGTTCGGCGGCCGGCCCGAGCGCGTCCAGCGTCACGGCCGGATCGAGGCCGGCTTCCGCGAGACGGCACGCCGCCCAGAACAGGCTGCGGTTGCGCTCGCCCTCGCTGCGCAGCGCGACCCATGCGGCCAGGCGTTCCGCATCGCTGTCGTGGGTCACGCCCCGAGTCCGCATTATCGAGGGCTTGGGACACGGGTCGAGGAAATCGCGCAGGGTCTTCGCGTCCACGGCGCTGATGCTCCGATCGACACCACCGGCCAGGGCGTAGCCCGCCCGCAGGTCGCCGATGGCGACGACCGAGGGTGGCACGATGACGTAGCCACCCTCGCCGCGGAAGTCGATGTGCGCCTTCGCGGCTTGCCAGGAGGGTTGTGGCCGGTCGGGGTCGGTCGGGAAGTAGAAGTGCGCGCCGCCGGATGGCGTACGCACGACCGCCAGCCAGCCGTCGACCAGGCCCGCGTCGCGGGCGCGAGTAAATGCGCCGAATCCGGTGCCCGATGACTTCCGGTCGACATCGACGACCTCTACACTGGAGATCTGCCCGGTCGGCACGCCGATGTTCGCGGACGGCCAGCGCCGCCACCGCGCCGCGATCTGACGGGCATCCGTGGTCGCCTCGCGGAAGCCATGCTCCACGCGCGGCCGCTTGCCGCCCGGCACGCACGGGAACACCGGCACCCCAGCCGCGGCCAATCGGGCGGCGGCCCGCGGCAACGGCAGACCGGCGACGGAGGCGAACACCTCGGCGGCGTCCACTACAGGCCCCTCATTGCAGCGGCGGCCGCCGCAGGGCGGCTCGGCTCGGCGGGCGCCGGCGACGTGCGCTCCGCGCGCGGTCGCGGCGCGGCGTCTCGGCTCAGACCAGGCGGGTCGCCCGTGCCGAGCTGCACAGTGTCCAGGGCGTCGAGGATCGCGGCCGCGGTCTTCCGCACCCGCTCTCCGGTGGCCTGCACGACTTCCGCAGGCTCCTTGTCCTCGACGGTGCCGGCCCACCCGGCTACGTAGGAGACGGAGTAGGAGCTGGTGTCCATGCCATACGCGGCACCGATCATCAACGCCACCGACTCGGCCTCCACCTCCCCGATCCCGCGATGCCCGACCCAATCGGGGTTGTCGGGGCCGTGCAGCCGGACATGGCCCAACTCGTGCGCCAACGTCTTCACCTGCGCGGCTGGGTCCATGTTCGTCCGCACCGCGACCGTGCGCGCCGCGAAGTCGGTCAGGCCATTCGCGCCACCGATCAGCTCTGCGCGCTCCACCCGCAGCACCCGGTAGCCGTCCGCCTGGACCAGTGCGGACAGCCCCTCCCACAGCCCGGCCGGCGCCCCGCCTTCCAGCAAGTGCGGCACCGGGCGCTCCTGGATCGGATCACCGGTGGTCTGCGAGACATCCCAGACATAGGCCGGCTTCGCGCCGACCATCCGCGAGCGCACGACCTCGCCCGCCTTCGGCTTCTCGAACCGACCGAGGCGCCGCCACGACTCCGCATCCTGCGGCGTCGAGGAGGCGAACCGACCCGTGACCGGGGCGAAGATCATGTAGCCGGGCTGCCCCTTGGACACTTGACGGCCGAGCGACTGCCACTGCTTGTACCCCGCCACATACGACGGCTCCGGGGCCGGCACGCGGCCCTTCTCGTAGGCGTCCACGTGCTGCGCGAAGATCAGAAGCGAGTTCCCGAACGACCGCGAGCGAAACCGTGCCGCGAACTCCAGCGCCCGTCGCCAATCGTCCCCGGACACCAGTTGCTCGACCGTAACGGCGAGGCGCTCATGGAGCGCATCCAGCTTGGCGTCCCGCTCAGTTCGAGTTGTCTCGATCGCCACGACCGCCTCCCTTCGTCACACCAGCCCGAGACAGGCAGGTGTCGAAGGGCAGGTACGTCAGGACGTCACAGCGCAGGATGGGACAATCACCGCGGCTGGGTACCGCGACGACCGACAGGTGCAACAGTGAACCCGACGATCACCCACCAGGTACTCGTCCCGAACGACGACGTGTCCGATCAAGCCGCGAAAATGACCAGATCGATGACACTCATGGCGTGATCGGTGCGCGTGTCAGTTTGATATGCCGGCGATCTGCTTACTCGGCGGGTCGGTGCCGTCGGGCGTACTCGGACGGTTTCATCCCGACGACCTCGGTGAACACGCGTACCGCGTAGCTGCGGCTCGCCCAGCCGACCTCACGGTACGCGCTGACGAGGGCGATGTTCGTCTCCCGGAGAAGACGGGCGCTCTCTTCGGCTCTGAGCCTGTTCAAGTACGCCAGCGGCGTTTGCCCGTAAGAGGCGATCATCACACGGCGGACCTGAGAAGGCGACAGATGCACAAGCTCCGCAAGTTCAGCCAACGACCAACGCTTGGAGAGGTTCTTCCGGAAGGCGAGCGCAATGGTTCTCGCCTCGTGACGCTGAGGCTGGGTGCCGGTGCACGTGCGTCCAGCAAACGCTGGCCGTACTCGTGTTTCTGTTGCGTTGCCTCGGGCGGAAGGCACGAGAACGGGAAGGATCGTGTCGAGCATGGCGGTGAGATCCGAGACGAATCGATAGAACCGGTTCCCGAACTGCCTGTCGATTGTCAACGACACGAGTTCGTCCACTTGGGGTGAGATCATGCCCATCCGCTCCTCGCCCATGCGGACAGCGAAGACCGGGTCCGGGTAGCGGCATGTCAACATGTCTGCGGCATCCGTGCGCGCAGCAAGTCGCGCCGCGAAACGCCAACGAACGAGGTCAGAGACGAGGTCCATGTCGGCCTCGGCGGTCGTCACTGTCGTCAGGCCCTCGGGCTCGAACCGGCACTGAGCCTCGGGCGCCATGACGATGACATCGCCTGCGCAGACATGCTGATAGGCGTCGTAGACGATGGAACCGGTTCGGATCAGGATGAACCTCACCCGGCGTCGCTCGGGCTCGCACCATGATGTCCGATGCGTGCGCGACCATGCCCCGAGAGGTGAACCGCCCCGGAGTGTCCGGAGACCTACGGTCTTGAGTGCTCGGCGGGTGGCTGGGCACTGTGTTGAGCGTAGTGGGCGTCCTCCAGGTTGATGGGTGGGACGTCGCCGCAGCCGCGGTGTAGTCGTCGGTGGTTGAACCAGTCGACCCATTCGGCGGTGGCGAGTTCGAGCGGGTCGATGCCGCGCCACGGACCGCGGCGGCGCACGAGTTCGGTCTTGTAGAGACCGTTAATCGTCTCGGCGAGCGCGTTGTCGTAGGACGAACCGACCGCCCCGACCGACGGTGTGATACCCGTCTCGGTGAGTCGCTCTGCGAACCGGATGGACGTGTACTGGGATCCTCTATCCGTATGGTGGACAACAGAGTCCATCCGGTATCGACCTTCCCGGTTCCGGGTCCAGATCGCGTGTTCGACCGCATCCAACACCAGCGAGGTCGACATCGTGGTGGCGGTGCGCCAGCCGATGATGCGCCGCGCGTAGGCGTCGATCACGAACGCGACATACACCCACCCCGACCACGTGGACACGTAGGTGATGTCGGCGACCCACAAACGGTTCGGGGCGACCGGGGTGAACCTGCGCCGGACCAGGTCCGCCGGCCGCGCCGCTGCCGGGTCGGCGATCGTGGTGCGTTTGACCGCCCCACGGACCACACCGGCCAGCCCGAGCTCACGCATCAGCCGTTCCACCGTGCAGCGAGCCACTCGGGTCCCGTCCCGGTTCAGGGCCAGCCACACCTTCCGGGCGCCGTAGACCTGGTAGTTCTCCTCGTACACCCGGCGAATCAGCACCTCGAGTTGCCGGTCTCGAACCTTCCGTCGGCTCGGCGGCCGGGACCGGTGCTCGTAGTAGGTCGACGGGGCGATCGGCACACCCAACTCGCTGAGTACCGTGCAGATCGACTGGACATCCCACGCCATACCCCCACCGTCACGGTGGCCATGGTGTTCGCTGATGTAGCGAACGATCAACGCTGTGGCCGGTCCAGTTCGGCCGCGAAGAAAGCCGACGCAGAACGCAGGATCGCGTTGGCACGCTTCAACTCGGCGACCTCGCGTCGCAACCGTTTCAGCTCCGCCGATTCCTCCGAGGTCACCCCAGCGCGTTCACCGGAGTCGACCTGTTCCCGGCGGACCCAGTTACGCACCGTCTCCGCCGACCCCACCCCCAACAAGCGCGCGACCTCACCCATCGCCGCCCACTCCGACTCGTGACCCGCACGGATCTCCGCGACCATCCGCACCGCCCGATCCCGCAACTCCGGCGGATACCTCCGCGACGTACTCCCCGACATGAACCCATCCTTCCCAAACGGACAGGTCTCCGGACACTCCGGGGCGGTTCAAGGTGGGGGCGCATCATGGTCAGCGATCGACGGCAACTCTGCGTGCTGCCTGACTTGGGCGCGATGCGTCATCGGGATCGTGCGCGTTCTTTCCGCGGCAGGACCGACGTCGAAGTCGCACGCTCACAATCAGCGGACTGAGCACCTGTCTCGGAGTATCGAGACAGGACATACGCGATCACTGGTGTGCCTGATCGCGACTGTGCCGCGTGGCACCTCACAGAGGCCCCAAGAGGGCACGTGGGTCCTCGTCGAGGTCGAGTCTTGAGAGCGTGTCTGAAAGTTCGCGTTCCTCGTACTGGAAGTGGGACTCCATGATCGCGGAGAGCCCCTCCAGATGAAGGGACAGTTCATTCGGAGTGGCGGAGGCGGCAATTGCCTGATCGAACTGTGTGAGCAGTGCTGCGATTAGCTCGTGGTCTTGTTCGAGCTTCGCTATCGTCGTCCGAAGAGCCGGATAGCGCGCTGAAAGCTCAGGGAACAGCGCGACATCTTCGCTCACATGGTGACCGCTTAGGGCCGTGCAGAACCCTTTGCAGTACAACATGAGGTCAGCGCGTGCCGAAGCAACGTCTTTGAGCGTGGTCGCATCACGCGCAAGACGCAGTGCTCGGCGCAGTCGTTCATGGGCTGCTGATAGTTCGCGGTTCCAGGCGACAAGCCTGTTCTTCTCGCCCTCACTCACGAGTGAGGAGCAGGGAAAGGGTCATTGTGACCACCTTCCAGGTCCGACGCCTCCATGCCTGACGCAGTCCGTCACCGACACGCGACGCTACGACCACTCTACCAAAGTCGCTCCCAGGTCCCATCGGTGGCGGCACCTGCCACACCCGCGATCGGATCGCAGGTGCCGCCGAGCTTGGTGACTAGCTGCCGTGCAGGCCCCGGGCCGCGCGCGAAATGAGCAGGTCCGCGACTCGATCAGGACCGGGCGTGGCAGCGATGCTGCGCGCTACCGACCGGGCTGCCTCACGCGTGTAGTCGTCGTCCTGAAGCGTAGTGAGTGCGGCGCTGACGGCGCCATCGGCTCTGGGTCCAATGAGTGCCTGGCCGATTCCGGCCCGAGCAACCGCTTGCGCGTTGGCGAACTGATCACCGACCTGCGGCACGATGAGCTGGGGAATCCCGTGAGCAGCTGCGGCCAAGGTGGTGCCCATGCCTCCGTGGTGAACAACAAGGTCAGCTACGCTCATGACCGCGCGAGTCGGAACGAACTCGCGAAGAATCACGTTGCCTGGCAGACCCGCCAACTCGGAGCGTTCGACTCCCGGGCCTGTCGACGCAATCACATCGCCGACCTCGGCTGCTTCCAGGATGAGTCCTCGAAGCAAAGCTGCCGTGCCCACCACCGTGCCGAGTGTTAAGTAGATCAGTGGTCTACCCGACCTACGACTTGGCACCGCCCCGAGATCGGTTGCGCGGTTTTCCCAGGGGACAGTGCGGATCGGGATTACCTCGGGATAGTCGGCGATTGGCCCTTGTTGGAGAGCAGCAGGCACTGGGTCGACATAGGGATTGCGGTACGTAAGGTCCGCCACCGGTTCCCAAGGAGCCACTTCGGGATGGTCCAGCGCTCGTCGCGTGACGGCGGGCAAGTTCAGCATGGGCGGGAAGTAATGGAAGACACTGAACAGAACCGCCGGAATGCCGAGTTCATCTGCCACGACGGCGGCACCCGGATTCGCCGGGTCATAGACGACGAGGTCGGGCCGATCCGCACGCCAGGCGCGTCGCAGCGCAGTAACCGTCGGCAATGCGTGCATGACGCCGAAGTAGGCGGGGACCCATCGTGTCGGCATGTCATCGACGACGGCGGGGAACTTCTCGCGCGTGAGGTCAGGCACTGACATGGCGGCCGGGTCAACATCTGTGCCTAGCACCGTTGACATCGGCAGGTTCTCGTTGAACGGGCGCCCAACCGCTACTTGGACTCGGGCGCCTGCAGCTTGGGTGGCCTCGACGAGGGGCATCACGGGATACACATGCCCGAAGGCGGGCAGCAATGCGAATGAGATAAATGGAGTGTTTTTGGAAGAGTTGGACCGAGCAGATGCGGTCGTGGAATCAGCGCTGCGCACAGCGTTGGCCTTTCGTACCACGCCTCCATGCCTGGCGCTGTCCGCCATCGACACGCGACGCTTCCTCCATTATGCCAGCAACGGCCGTGGGCCCAGTGCGCTCGGGATACAACGCAGCGGGCGCGAACGAACAATCCCTGTGCCCCAGTGCGTCGGAACGCGCGACCCACGAGAAGCTCTGATCACGCAGATCACGAGAGCAGGGTCCTGATCGCTGCTGCTGCCTGGCGAGGGACGACGCCGTTGCCGAGCGCGGTCAGCTGCTGACTGTGGGTCAGTCCGAGGCTCGGGTGGGTCACCCAACCCAAATCGAGGCCCATGAGCCACTCCACGAACACGGGGGCGGGCCGGGGTCCTCCGGTGTCGTTGAGGATCGCTGGTGCCGGCGCGGGGCGTCCTATGGTGTGTTCCCATCGGGTGATGGCGGCGCCGTAGCGTCCCCAGCGTCGAAGAAGTCCAGGATCAGTGCCGCCGCGTCCTCCGGGGACGGTCTCCGGTGCCGGGTGAGAAGGTCGATGATCTGGTGGCTGAGCGCGATGGTGCCCCGTCTCGCCCGGACCTGGTCCAGGCTCTCCCCGCCACGTGCGGAGTCCGATGCCAGCGGTGTCCGGAACAGTGCGGTGGGCGAGGATGAAGATCCGGAAGCGGGCGTGGGGTGCGCCGATGGCGGAAGCGGGTAGGCCGATCCATTTCGCGTCGTACCGGAGGTCGGCCAGGTCGCCGAGTACGGCGCCGAGCGCCCGAAGAGGTCGAGTTGACTCGTCTCCCAGACGCCACCGGTCGGGTTCCACACCGCGAGGGGTTGCACCGGCAGGGGTTGCGGGCTCGGGGTTGCCTCGCTCATCATCGTCTCCTTCCGAGGTCGGGCGGGTCGCGGGAGCGGAGAGCAGTCCGCGGACGTTCTCGATGACGACCCACTCGGGTTGCAACGCCTCGACCGCTGTCGCCATGTGCGCCCACAGGCCGGAGCGGGTGCCGGGTTTCAGGCCGGCCATCTTCCCGACCGTGGAAACGTCCTGGCAGGGAAACCCACCGCACAGTACGTCGACGGGCGTGACCGAGCTCCAGTCGATGGCGGTGATATCGCCGAGGTTCGGTGCGTCGGGCCAGTGATGAGAGAAGACGCGAGCGACAGGCTCGCTGATTTCGGAGAACCACACCGTTCGGGCCTCGAAGACCTCCTCGACGGCGAGGTCGAGTCCACCGTAGCCAGAGAACAACGACCCGACCCGCAAGTGGCGGTCGCCTGATTCGTCGCTCGTATCTCGCATGAGGACTCCGACGGATCGGTGATCCCCGGCCGTCGTCCACTCGTGAACTCCTGGCCGGGCTGGTCACCTGCCAGGTGCTCGCCGCGCCTCCCGCGCCCACCCAACCGCGCCGCGCCGCGTTCCTGCCAAAGATCTCGTCTCCGCCTCCTTCAGAGGTACCACGCCTCTTGCAGGTCGAGGTTGAGCCCGCCTTCGGCGGGCTGTCGCTCACCTCGTGAGCGAGCGGAGAAAGGCGGGCGAGGTGACGGTCTCGATGCGCGTGATGAGCGCGGGTGATGGGTACAAGTACCTGCTCCGTACCGTCGTCGCGGGCGACGGTGACCGCTTCCTCTCGACGCCGCTGACCCGCTACTACGCCGAGAAGGGCACCCCGCCGGGTCGCTGGCTCGGCGGCGGGGTCACCTCACTCGGCGGGATGATCGCGGAGGGCGATCAGGTGTCCGAAGCCCAGCTCGAACTCCTCGTTGGTCTCGGCAAGCACCCTGTCACAGGCGCCCCGCTCGGGCTGGCGTATCCCGCCTACAAGTCGGTGGCGGAGCGGATCGAGGAACGGATCGCGGCTCTCGATCCCGGCCTCGGTCCGGTGGGACGCGCGGAGGCAGTCGCCGTCATCGAGGCCGAGGAATGGGCCCGCGGAACCCGGCGCGCGGTTGCAGGCTACGACTTCACCTTCTCAATCCCCAAGTCCGCCTCGGTGCTCTGGGCGGTTGCGGACGCGGGCACGCAGGCGCTCATTGCGGATGCGCACCACGCGGCGGTTGCGGAGGTGGTTGCGTTCATGGAACGGGAGGTTGCAGCCACCCGCACCGGCGCAACGGCCCGCGACGGCGCGGTTGCACAAGTCGATGTCACCGGGCTCATCGCTACCGCTTTCGATCACTACGACAGCCGGGCGGGCGACCCGCACTTGCACACGCACGTCGTCATCTCGAACAAGGTGCAGACCGTCCTCGACGGCAAGTGGCGTTCCCTCGACGGCCGCCCAATGCACGCCGCGACCGTCGCGCTCTCCGAGTTGCACGAGGCGGTCTTCGCCGACCACCTCACTCGGTCATTCGGCGTGGAGTGGGAGGCCCGCGACATGGGGCGGGATCGGAACCCGGCGTGGGCGATCGCCGCGGTGCCGGAGGAACTGGTCAAGGAGTTCTCCACCCGCGCCCGGCACATCGACGCCGAGACGGATCGCCTCATCGACCGCTACGTCTCCGAGCATGGGCGGCGGCCGTCGCCGGCGACGATCATGAAGCTCCGCGCTCAGGCCACCCTCTCCACCCGTCCCGAGAAGGAGGTCCGCTCGCTCGCCGACCTGACCGTCTCGTGGCGGCACCGCGCCGGGCAGGTCCTCGGCTCGGACGCGACCTCGTGGGCGCGGGGCGTGACGGCGAACGAGGAGCCGCTGCTGCTCCGGGCCGACGACATCCCGCTCGACGTGATCGCGTCGCTCGGCGGGAGCGTGGTCGAGGCGGTCGGCGAGAAGCGCTCCACCTGGCGGCGCTGGAACCTGATGGCCGAGGCCGCTCGGCAGACCACCGGCTACAGGTTCGCCACGACCGAGGATCGGGAGGCCGTCGTCGGCCTCGTGGTCGACGCCGCCGAGGCCGTCTCGCTGCGGCTGACCCCGCCCGAGCTCGCATCGAGCCCGGCGGCGTTCCAGCGGCCGGATGGCACTTCGGTGTTCCGACCGAAGCACTCGGCGGTGTTCTCCTCTGAGGTGCTGCTGGCAGCCGAAGACCGCCTCCTCGACCGCGCCCGCACCACGACCGGCCCGACCGTGCCCCTGGTCACCGTGGAGCGCATCGCCCGCCGACCCGACCGGCAGGGCCGCACCCTCGGCCCAGACCAAGCGGGCGCGCTGGCGAAGATCGCGCTCTCCGGCCGGCTCATCGACGTCCTCGTGGGTCCGGCCGGGGCGGGCAAGACGACCGCGATGAACGCCCTGCGGCGGGCATGGGAGAACGAACACGGGCGCGGCAGCGTGGTCGGTCTCGCGCCGTCCGCGGTCGCCGCGCAGGTCCTTGCCGATGACCTCGGTATCGCTACAGAGAACACGGCGAAGTGGTGGCAGAACCACATCATGTACGGCGAGACGTTCCGCAAGGGCCAGCTCGTCATCATCGATGAGGCATCCCTGGCCGGCACCGTCTCCCTCGACCGCATCACCGCCCTCGCCGTCGAAGCCGGGGCGAAGACGCTGCTGGTCGGGGACTACGCCCAGCTCCAGTCACCGACCGCATCCGGGGCCTACGCGATGCTCGTCCACGACTGCGACGACGCCCCCGAACTGGCCGACATCCACCGTTTCAGGAACGAGTGGGAGAAGACTGCCTCCCTCGGCCTGCGCCACGGCGACACCACGGTCGTCGACGCCTACGCGACCCACGAGCGCATCACCGAGGGCGACACGGAGGCGGTGATCGAGGCCGCCTACGCTGCCTGGCGCGCGGACATGCTCGCCGGGCGAGCAAGCGTGCTGGTGGCGGACTCGAACGAGTCCGTGCTGGCGCTGAGCGAGCGTGCCCGCGCCGAACTGATCCTGGACGGCACCGTGAACGCCCGCCGCGAGGTCGAACTGCACAACGGCCAGCGCGCCGCGGCCGGCGATACCGTCATCACGCGCCACAACGACCGACGCCTCCGCGCCGGGCGAGGCTGGGTCCGCAACGGCAACAGGTGGACGGTCACCGAGGTCCGCGACGACGGCTCCCTCACCCTCCGCAGAGCCGGCCAGCGGTGGGGCGGCTCGGTCGTGATCCCGGCCGACTACGCGGCCGAGCATGTCGAGCTCGGCTACGCGATCACCTCCTATCGGACGCAGGGCGTCACGGTCGACACCGCGCACGTCCTGGCCGACGCGGCCACGACGCGGGAGAACTTCTACGTCGCCATGACCCGCGGCGCCGAGAGCAACCGCGCCTATCTCGCCGTCGACCGGCCCGACGCCGCGCACGACGGTCCCCGAAGTGAGGCGACCGGGCTCACCGTCATGGCCGCGATCCTCCAGCACGCTGGCGCTGAGCTCTCCGCCCACGAGACCATCACCGCCGAACAGGACGCATGGGGGTCGATCGCCCAGCTCGCCGCCGAATACGAGTCGATCGCCGCCGCAGCCCAGCACGACCGATGGGCACTCCTCATCCACGCCTCCGGCCTCACCGACGACGAAGCCGAAGCCGCGATCACCTCGCCCGCGTTCGGCGCGCTCACCACCGAGCTCCGCCGCGCCGAGGCCAATCACCACGACATCGAGACGCTGCTGCCGCGCCTGGTCCGGGGGCGGGCGTTCGGGGACGCCGACGACATCGCCGCCGTCCTCCACTACCGCGTCGCCCGAGCCACCGTCCGGCCCGCCGGCTCCGGGCGGGAGCGCAAGGCACCCCGCCTGATCGCCGGGCTCATGCCGGAGGCCACCGGCACGATGAGCGCGGAGTTCCGGCGGGCGCTAACTGAACGGCGTGACCTGATCGAAGCTCGCGCCGACGCGATCCTCGACACCGCGCTGCACGAACGCCGCGGCTGGGCGACAGCACTCGGAGTTGCGCCGAAGCAAGGGCGGGACGCGGCCGCATGGCGGCAGGCTGCCCGTATCGTCGCGGCGTACCGCGATCGCTACGGCATTACTGGCCCACACCCGCTCGGCGTGCCGGCCGAGAGTGACGTGCAGAAGGTCGACGCGGCTCGCGCGCGAGCGGCACTCGAGCGAGCTCGAAACCTCGCCGATGCAGAACGACAGCCGCAGGAGCCCGCCAGTCGCACCGGGTCAACACGGGTCGGTCCGACGCTGTAGGGGAAGCGGGAGTCGGCGCAAGCATCGGCCGAGTGATCCTAGAACGGCCAGACTCTCGGCTCGTCAAGCTCCTCAGGCACCCTGACCGACGAAGCTCTGGGGTGGGATTGAAGGAGTTGCCGCACGGTCCGTATGGCGAAGTAGGCCTCTACAACTAGACGCCGTTGATCTGTCCATGTTGCCAGGTCGCATTCGTTCTCACGCAGAGTGTGAGCTGCGTCAGAACGTGCTCGGCGAATCTCCTTGAGGATCGTGGCTGCAGCGGGCACCATGTTTTCGGGATCGTGCCTGACCGTCCGCTCCATCCACTCGATGAGCATGTTCATCGTGCCGCGCTGGCCTTGATAGGTATTGCCCTCGCCATCCCGCCTCTCCTCGGTAAGCGAGATTCCAGCTCTGCGAAAGAACCGTTGGTCGAGATTGTCGATCAATAGCTTGTTGAGCTGCTCGATGAAGTTGGATAGTTCGCGTCGAGTAGGGCGAATCAGGTAACCGTAGTCCGTGGGGCGGCCAGCACCTTCGTAGAGAGTCCGAAAGAGCGCTGGATAGCCGATCGCATCGCAAATCTCGTTCGCAAGACTCATCTCCATGAGGATCGCCGTGTACGGGCTGACCCGCTCCGGAAACTCTCCCATGAGATGAGGTCGCACCCAATCGGGGTGAAGCACCCAGTCCTGGCGCTCATGCTCGAAAGACTTCCAGTACGACTGCTCAGCCGGGGAGAGATCATGGAGATAGCGCAATGGCACGCCAACGACGATTTCGTTGCTATCCGGGTCGCGATCAAACCCGATGCTGAACGTCGTCAGGTAGGTGTCGAGCGGGGTGCCCTCCCGAGCTCTGATCTCGCCGCCGATGTCGAGGGTGTAGTCGTACCGCGGGTCATCTCGGTATCGGCCGAGCACATCGGCTCGAAAGAACACCGACTCAAGCTGGGCATGCCCAAGGGCAAGAGCCGCTGAATAGGGGGCATTCGGATAGCGGCTACCCGCCTCCATCGCAGTAAGCGTCGCACGAGTCGGATACAGCACAGCCGAACGCATCCCGCCGCGCCGCCGGACCTCTGCAAGGTTGTCCGCTGCTGATTGGTGGGGGAATCCGAGGATGTGCGGGTTGACCATCTCGTGCCCGAAGTTGGCGTACACCGCACCCTCCGCGACGAGCTCGGTAAGCACGATCTCGGGGTCTACGGAGAACTCCTCCGCAACAGTCATGAGCGAAGCAGCCGCAACACCATTGAAGTCCGGCGATTCCAGATACAGCTTCGCGATCTGCTCGCGCAGCAGCTCCTTCATACCCTCGTGGGCCGACCGCCCCGGCTCAGCATCAGTCACGTCTCAATCGTTCCGTAGTCAGTGGACAACTACTAGCAGCCGCCGGCACACGCAGAAGCGGCTTGTTCGTGATGGACGGGTGGAGCCTCGGTGGGTACGCTGTGCACAGGCAGTCTGGACTGCCTGTCTCCGAGTCCGAGCCCCCCACGCGGCGAAGACGTCGAGGACAACCGCAGATGCGGAATCCAGAGAAGCAGTACCTGTTGGTTCGAGACCTCTCTCAAGTCACAGGGCTGGCAGGCGTGGGGTGCATAGCCCGGAACAAGAGATGAGATGACTCCCAACAACAACACTCCGAGCCGCGCGTTCCAGCAGGACGCGCGCGCCTGGTCAGCCTTCACGGGCACGAACTACACCTCCGCGCTGCGGCAGATGAGTTCCCCCCTGGCCCAAGGACTCCTCGGTCCACGGGTCAGCGCGCGACGGTTGATCGCCGCCCTCAACGATCACGAGCTGATCGGCGCCAACGGCGGCGCTCCCCGCCTCGGCGAGAACGGCGTCCGCTCGGACTCGCCGTGGAGCTTCAACGGCAAGACCGACTACATCCAGCTTGCCCTCATCACGGACATGCTGCGGATGTTCACGCCCACCTCGGGCTCCGAGGTTCCAGAGGTCGGCAGCTACTCCCTGAAGCACACCGCAGAGTGGTTCCTCAGCCCCCACTTCTCATACGTGTCCAACGGCCGCCTGATCTGGGCGGCGGCAGCGCTGGGACTTCCGATCACAGACCCGGACGGCGACGGTCCGAACCTCCTGATCGGCGTCTCGGAGCGCGAGCACGACTACGTGCGCCGGATGGTCGGCTCGGGTCAGACCCGGCCGCAGGCTGACCACTACCGTCCCGCCGGGTACGAGCACCTGCGCGCCGCGCTCGCGCGGGCTGCCGCCGGGGAACTCATCACCGAAGGTTGGCTCCGGCCGGAGCCGGTCGCAGAGCCGGCTCCGTTCCACGACTGGCTCGTCCAGCAGGTCAGCCGCAACGATGTCGTGGGCGATCTCGCCGGCGACTACGCAGCCGGCGTCCGAGACAGCGACCACCGCGTCGCTCGCACCGCCGACGAGCTCCTGGCCATCTTCCACGAGGTCTCCCACTCGCCGGAGGCCTATGACGCCGTGGTCACTTCGATCGCCGAGTGGATGCGGACAGAGCCCTCACCCGCGCCCATCCGCACCGAGCCGGTCGGCGGAGACGCACACAACCACGGAGGATGGGGCGCTGGTGCCGGGACAGTAGAGCGCTACGAGTTCCTGTGCCCATGCGGAGACGGGACGATCGTCGAAGAGCACGACAACATCCCTGGCTTCCGCGAGCACGACGTGAGGATCGACTGCGACAAGTGCCACGCAGAATGGCGTTTCGTCGACGGCAGGGGCGTTCGCGACTGGGCGCTGGAACCCGCCGTCGTGCACCCCGCCGCCTAATAGACGAGGCCGAAACCGCCTGCGCAGCGAGCCGAAGCGAACCCGCCTCGGTGCGGCACTCGCGGCGAGTCCGGGTTACGCCGGCTCGTCGCGGGCCGGCGGCTGGATCATCAGCACGTTCGAGATGCCGCCCTGATTCACACAGTCCTGAGCGAAGTCGTGAACGTGCCAGAAGAAATCTGCCGCCGGCTCGGTGGCGTTCACAGTGGTCTCGACCGGCGTGTAGCGGTGCAGCGGGACTGAAACGCCATCGTAGGTGAACCCCATGTTGTCCTTCGTCAGGATCGTCAACGGCTTCTCACCAGCCCATTCGATTCCAAGGCGCACGTCGTACTCGTCGTTGCCGGTGGTCTCCGCTGTAGTCCTCGCGAGCGCCAGCAGATCGGCGATGGCGCACTCGATCGCGGCAGATTCCACCTGCCAACCCTCGAAGTACCCGTCGCTGCTCATGCGCTGCCCGCCCACCGCCGCGGCAACCGTGACGGAGCCGTCATGGTGAATGCTGATCCACGCTTCCCTCCAGACCGAGCGTTCGCCGGTCGCCGCGTTCACAGCCACCCAGCGGCGCAAGCCGGGGCGCGGATTGTCGCGGTCGACGTTCTCCAGCGGGTGGACGCCTCCGCGGCCGGCGTAGGTCAGGGCGAGTCCCACGGTCTTCGTCAGCACCCCTCGGGCTTCCTCACGCGTCAGCCGGTCGCGGAAGCGTGGGATGCGAGGGTGAGCAACCGCGATCAGCCAGGCGCGCTTGTCAGAGTCCCGCCCCGCTACAGCCTCGCCGTACAGCAAATCCAACGTCTCGGTCGCGTGCCGACGTTCCTCGAAACGAGCGCGGTACATCGCCTCGATCTGCCGCTCCTTCATCCACACCGTGTCTGAGTCGTTGCGCACCGGAGCGGCGAAGTAGTCGTTCTTGTAGATCAGGTGTGGCCCGTCGAGGCTCGCGGGCACCTCCACGATGACGGCTCGACTCCCTGCGGTTCCGAGGCGGTGCACGTTGAGCCCGAAGACGGGCGGTGAGATGGCGGTGATCGCCGCACTCCGCAAGGAACGCTCGTACGCCTCATCCAGCTCACCGACATCGACTCGCTCGACCGCCGCCTTCTGCGACTCGCGCACACCGAACACGATGACGCCGCCGCCGCTGTTCGCCATCGCAGCAACGTCCTTCGGGAAGTCTGTCTGAGGCAGGCCCTTCGCTGGAGGGAGCTCCGACTTCCAATCCAGATCGTTCGCCTCCACCACTCCGGCAGCCACGGCGGCGTCGAGCAGAACATCCGTCAGCGGAGCGGGTGCGAGTCCGAGCGCGCGATGGAGGGCGGTGAAAGTCATGGTTCCAGCGTAGGGACGAGCGCCGACATGGTTCAGGCAACCGCGCCTTCTCTACCGACCGTCGCCGACCAGTCGTACAGTAGAAGACGAGGCAGGTTTCCTCTCTCTGCGGGTCCCTCGGGACAAGGCCCTTCGGGGCGATCATCCACGTACTGCCTCCTCGACGGAGAACTACGTGTGATGAGAGGGCAGAACAATGCTTCGACTGCTCTGGGCGGCTAGTGTCCGCATCCGCTACTTCCTGCGGCGCTACATGCCCACCAACATCCTGCTCGACCTGATCCGCACCCGGCGCGGACTGAAGTGGGGCATCCCCGCGATGCTCCTCGCGGCGCCCTACCTGCTCGCCGCGAGCATCTGCACCAGCATCATCGAGGACGGCGGCCCCGGCTGGCTCAACCTCCTCGTGCTCCTGTTCATCTGGAACGCGCTCAAGTTCCTCGTGATGGGGCCGGTCAGCCTCGCCCTCCTGCTCCGCATCCGCGTCCAGGAGGGCGCCGAGCGTCGCCGCGTGCGCCGGCAAAACTACGCCTTGAAGTCGGCTCGCTATCAACCCATCGGAGCGTAGCTACAACCGGCAGAATGAGGGGTGGACGGCATAGCCGCCCACCCCTCATTCATGTCCGGCGAAATCGCCATCCCACTCCCCGCGACGGTCGTACTCTGACGCAAATGTTGATCGGTAGGAATTGTGAGAACATCGCACTCTCGTCTCCTGCGATCAGGGAGCTGCCGTTTCCCTTGCGAGTGTTGGGAAGCGCCGGAGTAGTTGTAAAGCCTCAGACTGGACGTGCCCGCCAGCCCTGGATGCGCGAAGAACTAGAGGAGCGATCTGGTCGCGACGCCAGTGTCCGTAGCGCTGCGGACGTTTGATGGCTCGATCCCATTTCGACACGGCCCCTTCGGGAAGTTCTGCGATGAGGGCGTCGATCAGGGCGGAGTCGAGATGATCACAGAGCTCTACCCACTTGCTGAGGTTGTCGAAGGGGCTCGTTGTGTTGTTGGTGAGACCCTCGATCATCCCGTCTCTGTTTGCCTGGACTACTTCTCTTCCAAGGTCGGGATCGTGCTCGGCGAGACGAGCGACAACGGCGGTCGCCCAGCCCCAGTGATGGTGATCGAGCTGAAGGTCGAGCGGGAGTCCTCGTCGCAGCGCGCGTGCGGCGACGTCGGGGGCGATGAAGGCGATGAAAGAATCGAGTTCCGTGAGTGATGGTTCCAGTCGGTCGAGGATCGCGTGGACGTGGTCGGGCTTCTGATCTGATAGCTGCAAGCAGAGGTAGAGGCCCGTCCGCGTTGGTCGTCCTTCTGGAACGGCCAGTGATTTCTCGAGCCTCGCGAAGTCGATCCGGTCTGCGATCGCAGTGAACGTGGTGGGATCTGTCTTCTCGACCAGGCCGATAAAGACGTCGAAGTTCATCTGTCCCCACTGGTCCTGTGGGCCGGTGAGAGTGTGTGCGACTTTGTCGCGGTCGAGTTCGCGGATAAGGGCGCGCGCAGCGGGTCGGCATTTTTTCGGCAGGCTGGTTCGGTCGCCGAAGGAAATCGCGCCGTAGCCAAGGACACGGAATATCAGGCCGAACAGGTCGTTCCATCGTCGGACTGGATCAGCGGAAAGTAACAATGCGATCCTTCGTGCGGAGTGTTCGAGGAGTCGCAGAGAAAGGTCGTGGTCGGCAGCCGCGAGGTTCTCGATCAACATTGAGATGTGTGCCAAATCGGGCGGGGCGGCATCGAGCATATGCGTGAAGGCTGTCTCGTCGAGATGCGGTCCTGTTGAGGCGCGGAGCGGCTCGCCACCTATGTTGCATAGGCGGTCGAGTGCATGTGAGCTTGAGTAGATGTGTGGCCAGCCGCCGTCCAGGATGAGGCGTGCGAGTCGTTGCCCATCGGTGAATCCCGCGACTTGGGCGGCGAATTCGGCGTCGAGCTGGCGCAGGCTGTTGGCGAGGTCTCCAAGGGCCCAGCCGTTTTCGGGTGCGATCGCTGCGTACCACCGTTTGAGTTGCGCCGTGTGCGCGCGGACCGTATCTATCACTGCGCCGTCGGAGTATGTCACGAGCTCGGACAGCAGCTGCGCTGCCTCGGTGATGTCGCCGTCCGCGGGGACGGTGAGTGCCCGTCGAGCAAGCTCGTTGTAGAGCGAGTCCGAGAGCACTCCTTCGTGGCGGAGTATCCAACGCGGGTCGGTGTCCATGTTGCGGCCGATAAGCCACGCGCATCCTCGCAGTGGCGTTGACGATGAACTGAGCACGGACTTGATGAGGGCGCCGACGGTCTTCCGGTCGGCTTCGATATCCGACCGGGGAAGTTGCGATGTAGATGATGGCGTCGTGCCTACGGACTCCGCCGTTGTCGGTGCCGTGTCTTGGCGCGCCGACGACGCAGACGCGATCGGTGGCACTTCTGGTCGACGGTGGGGCGGGAACACATGCCGGGGTGGGTGAAGGCTCCAGGAGATGACATTCAGCGCTGCTCGAAGGTGGGCGCACCGGATGCGGCCGTCGGACTCCAAGATCAGCCGCCGGGAGCGCAGCTCTTCGAGGGCTCCTTCGAGCCACGGCCGGTCTCGTTGAAGAATGGGCAGGAACGCCTCAACTTCGTTTTGGCCCACTCCAGAGTCGACTCCGGCGACTTGAGCGATAGCGATTGCAACCAGTGCTAGGTCTGCCCGGTTGTGGTCGCGGAGTTCGAGCGCCTGTCTGCGAACCCTTCGCCACCCGCCGGTGAGCGTGTAGGCGAACTGCCAGGAGGTTGCCTCGCGTTCGGCGATGTCGATGCGTTGCTCGAAGTGGAAGTCGCGGGGGTGGGTTCCCACGTGGTCATCGAGAGCGCTAATGCGGGGAAAGAGCGTTGTGCGTTGCTCCCGCACATATTGGGCGAGGCGGGTTACCGCGCTACGAGCGCTGAGGTGAACTGTCCGGACACCGCCCGCCACATGATCGATGCCGACGATCAACACGAGCTGGTCAGGGGTGGCGGCTTCCGCGAACTCGCGCACTGCGTCCGTGGAGAGATCCTGCGCATCGTCGATGAACAGAACTTTCCGGTGCGGGAAGGCGGCCAAGTCTGTGAGCCAGGAGCGCACGCTCTTCTGACGTGCGTTGTCACGCAGCCGTAGGACTTCGTACCCGTCTTTCATAAGGCTTCGTAAGGCCTGGTAGGCGCAGATCGACTTGCCCGAGCCCGTGGGTCCGTTGAGGACCACGGCGCGATCGTGCTGGAGTGATCGCATGACGGTTTCGACCTCGTCAAGTTCTGGACAGGCGTCCACATCCTGCGGGCCGAGACGCTCTCCCGCTAGCCAGGATTCGACGCCTCGGCTGCCGCCGTAGGTCACCGTGTGCCACGACGAGCGATCCTCCTGGAGCATGTACTTTTCAGCCAGGAGCGGCAGAACTACTTCGGCCGTCTCCCGGATGTCGTCCGCTCCGGCCGCGTGCGGTCCAATGCGGATCGTTCGCCAAGATTGATCGAGTGGCTGCACCAGCTCGTCCACTACGACCTCGTCGCTTTCTGAATAGCCGACGACAACAAGCGTCCGAGCGTGCGTTGAGCGGAGCTCCGCTATCACTGCGAGCACTTCGGATGACACCACTCCGGGCTCATGCGGCAAAGTCCACGACTCGCTCAGCCTCGCGGCATCCCCGTGCGGTTTGAAGAGCACACCCACCGGGAGGGAGGTCCCGTAGAGCCGCTGATAGGCGTGCTCAAGCGCAGTGTCCCAGTTTAGTGAGACCACGCATTCGATGACCCCAGCATGGATGAGGCGTGCGAGGGCTTCGTGAGCGACGGAGGGTTGGGCGCTACGTTCCGCATCGAGCTTGGCGAACTGGTTCTGGAACCTGGTGCGTGCGGCTGTATTGTCTGCGACGGTCGCCCAGGCATGCTCCACCTCTGACCACGCGTCGCCGACGAGTGACTTCGCCTCTGTGTCGTTCCGTCCCAAGGCGACCGCCAGAGTCGATCGTGCGGGCAGATCGTTGTCCAGAGCGTCCCACAGAAGAGACGTAAGACCGCGGGTGGCAGGGAATCGGCTGCTGACCGACAATCCTGCGCCCACGACGGCGACTCCGCCCAGTGTGAGCGCCGTGTCGGTGCTGGCGATGCGGGTGGTGAGCTCGGTCGAGGTGACTCTGGCCATGCTCAGGCTCCTTCACCGTTCTCGCGCATGGCAGCGTCAAGGCGACGGTGAATCATGGACAGCGTTCCCATAACGTCAAGAGCGTCCAGCTCGCTCATCGTCCAGTACAGCTTGGGCTCGTGGGCCACAGGATTCCGGAAAGCGCTGAACAGACCTTTGGCGAGATTGGCGATACCGAGTTGTTCATCTCGTTCGGTTCGGGTTCGGCCATGGTTGATCCGAAGCGTTGGCGCGGAGCCGGCCATCGTCTTCTCGATGAGGGCGTATCCATCAGCGTCGACACCGGTCTCGGACCGTATTCGCGCGCCCAGGCCTTTGATGGCCTCGAAGACGGCTTCGTAGTAGTCCTTGCGCACGAGGTCTTCACGGCAGTACGCGAGTACCGCGACGTGTGCACCGCGCTGCTCAAGTATCTTGTGGAGCCGTTCTGACCGGGCCAGCGCTTCGGTGTCGGTAGATGCCTTCTTGGTCTTCGCGACCCGGCCGTCGGGGAGGACCTTGAGGCTCACCAAAGACAGGACCTGATTCAGCTCGTCACGAGCGACGTCGGCGCGCGGCTTGCGGTCGAGCGTTCGCTCTGGCCGCATGGCGGCCCGGACAAGCCCTATCAGTGCGTTACCGGTGCCGGTCTTCGCCTGGTTGTTGGAGACGGCGTGAGCGAGGCGTCGCCATTTGGTGTGTCCTTCGCCCGGGTCGGAGCGAAGCGGCACTTCAGCGGTAATGCGGGTGAGCTCGGTCCCGCTGTAAAGGTCGCCAATGATCTTCGAGACTCCCTCGACCGTCCCCAGCGGAAACGCGTTGATGCGATCAGTCATGGGTGGCCTACTCGGCCAGCGACAAGAGAGCGATCGCCACCGAGGCCACGGCGCGATAATTTCATGCGGCTACCGGAACAAGGTCGCGGATGAAGTCACGAACATCGTCTTGATACAGATCGAGGTCGCTTGCGGCATCGCGGACGTTCACTTTGCTGGCGGAGCCGAACATGACCTTGCGCAGTAGTTGTGAAGTTTCCGGGACGATGCCACCTGGTTCTGTCGAACGGTATCCCCGCTCGGACAGAGTCATGCACGTGCTGCGGTACTGCCAGTCACTCACGAGGTCTAGTTCGTGGAGCCGATGCGTCATTGCCATCGCGGAGACTTTCCAGAACGAGCGGGCAGCGAGGATGCGTTCGAGGCTCGCGTTGTGCATGGATTGCGCGAGGACGGCCGTGCGCGGCATCAGGAAGGTAGCCGCGAACCGGTTGGCTTCTGCCTCTCGTTCCTTGGAGGTGCTTGGGTCCATGTCTTGTTCGCCGTGGAGAACAAGGTGGCCAAGTTCATGAGCCGCGTCGAAGCGTTGCCGCTCTCCTGACCTTGAGGTGTTGAGAAACACGTACGGTGAGCTGTCGCGTACGAAACAGAACGCGTCGATGTCCGTGTACTCATGGCGGAGCGCCGCGACCCGGACTCCCTTCGACTCCAGCAGGTGGATCATGTTCGGGATCGGCCGGTCGCCGAGGTTCCATCGGTGACGGACTAGATCGGCCGCCTCTTCAGGTGAGAGCTTGTCAAACGAAGGGGTATCCGGCGCAGGCAGCTTGAACTTTGACTCGATCACCGCGAAGAACTCGACGGCAAGAGTTGCGCTGGCCAGGACTGCATCGCGTCTGGTGGCAGTGGTCTTGCTGAGTTTGCGGAAACTGGCCGCCTCGACCGGGATGGTCTCGGCCGTGTCACGATCGAAGAACTTCGGCGGCACGGAGAGAGCCCTGGCAAGTTTGAGGAGATTATCCTCGTTCGGGGCGAGCTTACCGTTCTCGTAGTTGGTTAGCGATCGGAGAGAGACGCCGCTTTGGTCGGCGAGTTTGGTCAATGTCAACGCCAAACGTTGACGAGCCAGCTTCAGGCGCGATGGATTGAACATGCTCAGGAGGTGCAGTCGTCAGATCGGCTCGACTGCGACATCGATCCCATCATCGTCAGGATCGTCGAAGACCGACAGGTCGCCGTCGAGGTCGAGGAATCCGATGACGATGCGATCGTCCCAGTCTGTGACGATTCCGCTGGCGGTCATCTCCGCCGGGCGGGACAGTTCAAGGTTGAGGCCACGGTCGGTGCGCTCGTGCACCAGCAGCCACAGGGGCGCCGCCTGTGCGGCAGCCACCAATTCCTGCTCCTGTTCAATCTCAGGCACCTCGAACAGGGCCGCCATCTGCACACGGGGACCGGCCAGCGACTCACGTGTCGCCTTGCCCTTACGGCGCGTGCGCGGCTTCCGACGATGATCGGGATCGGCGACATTCGTACCAGAAGCGATGGTGAACGAGATCAGGCCGTCGGGGTGTAGAAGACGCGGCTGATGGTCAACGTAGACCAGCCGCCAACCCGTCGCAGACAGCCGTTGATGAAGCTGCTCCATCGACTCGTGATAGATGTCCGTGCCGGGAGTGGAGCGCAGCGCCATCGATGTGCGATTCGACGCCCGGGACAACCCGGGCCGCAAGCATGTGTGGATCAGCTCGGTGGAGAGGCCGAAGGCCAGTAGCCTGCGTTCGCCGTCAGGCGAACCGGGTGAGGTGAGAGTCGCGGTTGTCATGCCTGCCCCTTCGAAGCGATTGCGTGCAACGCTACCTCATTTGTGGTCGAGTATCACGCAACAACACGCCGCTGGATTGAAGCGACGCTTCGCTTACCTCCTGGTCGGTCGAGTCGACGGAGTCGGCCATCGGAGACTGTGAGTCTCCGCAGAGGAGCAATACGAGGGCGACCGGCAGTACGGTCATCGGCATCGCGGTCGGGCCAATCCGCTCCCACCCCTCGATTCCTCAAGTCGTGGAGAGCGATCGGCGGCCGCGGGGCCGGATCTCAACGCCTTCCGCAGCCATCGCCCTTCTTACTGCTTGCTGGCTGACACCGAACTTCAACCCGACCTCCACGAGCGTCAGCCCGCCCTCGTACAGACGCACGGCTTCGGGAGTGTCCGCCGCTGCGAGTCCTCGCTGACGCAGCGGGACCGAGCGACGGACCAGGTGCGCGGCCGCCGTCCTGGTGTAGATGCCGAACTTCCTGCTGACCTCAGCGATGCTCAGTCCATCGCCGTACAAGGCGACGAGTTCATCCACCTGGGCGGCGCTCAAGAAGGTTTGAGTCTTCCCAACTGAATGGACGAGCCGCCCCCTGTCATCGGTGATCGACGGCTCCGAGGGCCGCTCGCTACGCTTGTAGGAGCCCCGAGACAGCCGGGAAACCACGGTTTTCAGGGCCGGGGAGGGGTTCTCAAACTCTCTACGAAGGTGCACGATGAAATCGCAGTTGGGCGGTTCGCGCGACGTCGCGCGAACCATCCCTGCGTTCCGGCTCGCAGCATCCGCGCAATCGGGCCGCACCCGCTGACCGATACGTCATATCGCGGTGCTGATCGGTCAGGTCGGTCACCGGGTGAGACCGCGCCGTGACCCCGGGGCGGGGATCCCGGGTCCGGGGTCACGGTCGATCGGATCTTCGGTCGCGAACCGGGTTGGCAAATAGATTGTATGGCAAGGGAATCGAAGCAAGATTCGTACGCTGTACCTGAATGACATTGTCCGGCAACGGAAACTGTTCGGCTGTTCGGCATAAGTTGTTTGCGTTACGACCGAGTCGAGCATCGGTCGGACGCCTCGGTGCGCTGCCGGCCCATCGGTCGGGGACAATGGAGTCGTGGTCGAACTCGACGAGCTGTTCGCCGGGCTGTCGCGCCGACCGGATATCGAGGCGCCGGACCTCGTCGCGGTCGATGCGGCGGACCGACTCGTTCTCGACGTCGCCGGTCCCGCACTGGATGCGGCGTTGCCGGGCACGGTTGTCGTCATCGACGATCGGCACGGGGCGCTTACGCTTGGTGCCGCGGTCGCCCACGGCGCGAATGGAATTCGAGTCCATCAGGATGAACTCACCGGAGAGCTCGCGTTGGCACGCAACGCCGCCCGGGTGGGTCTTGCCGGTTGTTATCGACGGCACAGCCTGGACGCAGCGCTGCTCGACGGTGCCGGCCTGGTCCTGTTGCGGTTTCCCCGATCGCTGGCGCAGTTGACCGAGATCGCCGAGGTGATCGCCCGGTATGCCCGACCGGATGTCACGGTCGTCGCCGGCGGTCGGGACAAGTACCTCACGCCGGCGATGAACGAGGTGCTGGCTCGATCGTTCCGGAGTGTGCAGCCCACCCGCGGGCGACAGAAATCGCGAGTTGTCGTTGCGGCCGGCACCCGCCCGAGCGCGGTGCTGCATTACCCGGCCGAGGCGGATCTGCCGGAGCTCGGTCTCCGGGTGGTATCGCATGGTGCCGTCTTCGGCGGGTCGCGGCTCGATCGGGGCACCAGGTTTCTGTTAAACCATCTGGACCGGATGGCGCCGGACGCCGGCGAGTCGGTGGACCTGGGCTGTGGCAGCGGAATCCTCGCGGCCGCGTTGGCGCTCGACCGCCCGGGCCTGAAGGTGGTCGCAACCGATCAATCGGCCGCGGCAGTAGCGTCGGCGGTCGCGACCACTGCCGCGAACGGTCTCGGCGGTCAGGTCTGCGTCCGCCGCGACGATGCGATGTCCGAGTTTCCGGACGCCGCCGCCGACCTGATCGTCTGTAACCCGCCGTTTCATGTGCAGGCGGCCGTGCATACCGGAACGGCACGGAAGATGTTTCGCGCGGCTGGGCGGGTACTGCGCCCGGGCGGGGAGCTGTGGACGGTGTACAACGGCCACCTGCGTTACCGTGACCTGCTGTGGCGGTCGGTGGGGCCGACCGACGTGATCGCTCGTAGTTCCAAGTTCGTGGTCACTCGTTCTGTCCGCAATCACGCCGGAAATCCACCCAACGCGTAGAGTCCGAATTGTCCGTAAGTGGGAACAAGGGCCGGCAACGGATCGTTTTCACGGTAAACAAGGGCACTACACCACGAGAAGGGATGTGCACGGTGCGCACCACCAGCAACCCGGTGTTCCGCAACCTGCCGAAACAAGAGGGCGGCGGCTACGCCACGTTCGGGTCGGCGGCTGCCGGCGCGGGCCAGATGACTCAGCAGTTCGGCCCGCAGGCGCAGGAGTACGGGTCGGCCGATCCATGGGCCCGCCCGGAGTCGGGGCGCGCGATGACGATCGACGACGTCGTCACCAAGACCGGCATCACGCTGGGCGTCCTGAGCCTCGCTGCGGTCATCTCCTACGTACTCACCGATCAGAACACCGCTTTGGCGACACCGTTCGTCGTGGGTGGGGGTCTGATCGGGTTGGTGCTGGTACTCGTCGCCACGTTCGGTCGCAAGATGGACAATCCGGCGATCGTGCTCAGCTACGCGGCGGCCGAAGGTGTGTTCCTCGGCGCATTGTCGTTCATGTTCGCCAACGTCGAGTTCGGCGGTGCGGGCGGCGCCACGCTGATCACGCAGGCAGTACTCGGTACGTTCGGCGTGTTCGCCGGCATGCTCGTCGTCTACAAGACCGGCGCAATCCGGGTCACGCCGAGGTTCACCCGAATGCTGGTCGGTGCCATGATCGGCGTCCTGGTGCTCATGCTGGGCAATCTGGTTGCCGGCTTCTTCACCCCGGGCGGCTTCGGACTGCGCGACGGCGGCACCCTCGCGATCATCTTCAGCCTGGTCTGCATCGTCATCGCCGCGTTCAGCTTCCTGCTCGACTTCGACGCGGCGGATCAGATGATTCGGGCCGGCGCGCCGGAGAAGGCAGCCTGGGGCGTTGCCTTCGGACTCACCGTCACCTTGGTCTGGCTCTACGTGGAGATCCTGCGGCTGCTGAGTTACTTCCAGAACGACTGATCGGCCCCGAACGAAAAGGGCGGCTTCGGACGAGTGTCCGGCAGCCGCCTTTTCGTTTTCCGGCTTTTGTTTCCGATGTGGCGACTGCAGCTCAGCTGAGCCGTTCGAGGATCATCGCCATACCCTGACCGCCGCCGACGCACATCGTCTCCAAGCCGAACTGCTTGTCGTAGGTCTGCAGGTTGTTGAGCAAGGTGGCCGCGATGCGGACGCCGGTCATCCCGAACGGGTGTCCGAGGGCGATCGCGCCGCCGGAAACGTTCAGCTTCTCTTCGTCGATCCCCAGCTCCCGAGCTGAACCGAGCACCTGTACCGCGAATGCCTCGTTGATCTCGACCAGGTCGATGTCGTCGATCGTCCGACCGGACAGCTTCAGCACTCGGCGTACCGCCTCGATCGGGCCGAGGCCCATGATCTCCGGAGAGAGGCCGGACACGGCCGTCGCGACCACCCGGGCAATCGGGGTGAGCCCGAGATCCTTGGCCTTGGTGTCGCTCATCAGCACCAGCGCCGCCGCGCCGTCGTTGAGCGGACAAGCGTTGCCCGCGGTCACCGTGCCGTCCGGACGGAATACCGGTTTCAGCTGGGCCAGCTTCTCGTAGGTGGTGCCGGGCCGCGGACCGTCGTCGGCGGTCACCGTCGTGCCGTCGGGCAGGGTTACCGGGCTGATCTCGCGGGCGAAGAAGCCGGCCTCGACGGCTGCCACCGCCCGGTTCTGTGATCGCACCCCCCAGAGATCCTGCTCCTCCCGCGATATCCCGGTGACCTGGGCGACGTTCTCCGCCGTCTGTCCCATCGCGATGTAGACGTCGGGCAGCGCGTCGTCGGCGCGTGGATCGTGCCACTCGACGCCGCCCTCAGCGGCGATCGCCGTCCTCGCCTCGGCCGTGGCAAACAGTGGATTGTGGGTGTCGGGCCAGTGGTCCGGGGTGCCCTTCGCGAAGCGGGAGACCGTCTCCACGCCGGCCGAGACGAACACGTCGCCTTCGCCGGCCTTGATCGCGTGGAATGCCATCCGGGTGGTCTGCAACGACGACGAGCAGTATCGGTTCACGGTTACGCCCGGCAGGAAGTCGTAGCCGAGCTGGGTGGCGACGACCTTGGCGATGTTGAAGCCGGCTTCGCCGCCGGGCTGGCCGCAACCGAGGATCAGGTCGTCGATCTCGGTGGGGTCCAGCTCCGGCACCTTGTCCAGGGCAGCCCGGACCATCTGCGTGGCCAGGTCGTCCGGCCGCATACTCACCAGCGATCCCTTCCCGGCGCGGCCGATAGGTGAACGGGCGATCGAGACGATGACGGCCTCCGGCATGGTGCCTCCTGTGCGGTTCTGCAGTCCGGACAAAATCTACGCGGTCGAGCATTTACCGGGTCGGGCATTGCCGAGACGCGGCATCGCTCTGCAACGATGTCGTCATGCAGATCGCGGACCATGTCGTCGACCTCATCGGCAACACCCCGCTCGTGCGACTCCATTCTGTGGTCGGCGCGGGCGATGCGGTGGTTGCAGCGAAGCTCGAGTACCTGAATCCGGGCGGTAGTGCCAAAGACCGAATCGCGGTGAAGATGATCGACGCTGCCGAGCAGTCCGGTCTGTTGCGCCCCGGCGGCACCATCATCGAACCCACCTCGGGCAACACCGGCGTCGGTCTCGCGCTGGTCGCCCAGCAGCGCGGCTACCGATGCATCTTCGTCTGTCCGGACAAGGTCAGCGAAGACAAGCGGAACGTGTTGCGCGCCTATGGTGCCGACGTGGTCGTCTGCCCGACCGCAGTGCCCCCGGACCATCCGGACAGCTACTACAGCGTGTCGGACCGCTTGGTGCGCGAGACCCCCGGCGGATGGAAGCCGGATCAGTACTCCAACCCGGCCGGGCCCGCGTCGCACTACGCGACGACCGGACCGGAGATCTGGCGCGATACCGACGGGCGGGTCACCCACTTCGTTGCCGGTGTCGGCACCGGCGGCACGATCACCGGCGCCGGCCGATATCTCAAAGAGGTGTCCGGGGGCGCGGTCCGAGTCATCGGTGCCGACCCGGAGGGCTCGGTGTATTCGGGCGGCACCGGTCGTCCCTACCTGGTGGAGGGGGTCGGCGAGGACTTCTGGCCGGCCGCCTACGACCGGACCGTTCCGGACGAGATCATCGCGGTGTCCGATGCCGACTCGTTCGACCTGACCCGGCGGCTGGCCCGGGAAGAAGGACTGTTGGTGGGCGGCTCCTGCGGGATGGCGGTGGTGGCCGCCTTGGAGGTGGCTCGGCGGGACCCGGACGCGCTGATCGTGGTGTTGTTGCCCGACGGCGGGCGGGGCTACCTGTCGAAGATCTTCAACGACGACTGGATGCGCTCGTACGGGTTCCTGCGCCGGCCGCTGGACCCGAACGCGAATGTGCCCACCGTCGGAGATCTGTTGCGGCGCAAGTCCGGCTCCCTGCCGGATCTGGTACACACCCATCCGTCCGAGACGCTGCGGGACGCGATCGAGATCTTGCGGGAATACGGCGTGTCGCAGATGCCGGTGGTCGGCGCCGAGCCGCCGATCACCGCAGGCGAGGTGCAGGGCAGTGTGTCCGAGCGTGACCTGCTGTCGGCGGTGTTCGAGGGGCGGGCGCACCTTGCCGATCCCGTGGTATCCCACATGAGCCCACCACTGCCACTGATCGGTGCCGGCGAGCCGGTTTCGGTAGCCACCAAGTCGCTAGGTGATACCGACGCGCTGATGGTGGTCGAGGATGGTAAGCCGGTCGGGGTGATCACCCGGCACGATCTGCTCGGCTTCTTGAGCGCCGGGGTATGAGAGGACGACGCGCGTGACTCAGCCGCCCGAGGGATCGGTGCCCGAGGGGTCGGTGCCGCCACCGTACCCGGCGCAATTGTCACCCGAGATGACCCGGGGCTACCTGCCGTACGGCAGCTACTCCGGTGGGATGCCGTCGGTGCCCGCGCAGCCGTCGGGGAATGCGTACGCGCACTGGGGTCTTCGGGTTGCGGCGACGTTTGTCGACGGAATTCTCGGGTCGTTGATCTACTATCCGGTGCTCCTCGTGCTCGCGCTGACCGGTGATGTGCCGATCTCTACGGTCACCGCCGAAGGCGTCCCGATCACCGCGTTCGACGGCACTGCTCTGTTCTTCGGCTGGGGCACCTATCCGGATTGGTTCCAGGTCGTTTCGCTGCTGGTGTACCTGGCCGCGGCGGTGTTCATCTTCTGGAACACGGTGTGGCGACAGGGTCGAACCGGTTCCTCGATCGGCAAGAGTCTGGTGCGGATCCAGGTGATCGACGAGCGAACCGGTGCCCCGATCGGTGCCGCGATGACGTTCGTCCGGTCGTTGTGCCATCTCGTGGACGCGTTGCCCTGCTACCTCGGCTACCTGTGGCCGTTGTGGGACGACAAGCGGCAGACCTTCGCCGACAAGATCATGCATACCGTGGTGGTGCCGCTGCCGCCGGTTGCGGTCAAGCCCTGACGAAAGATCATCCGGGTTCGTCGAGCATCGCGGTCGTCTCGGTGCAGACGACGTCGATCCAGCTGCGGTGTCGGCGCAGCATGTAGTGCCCGGCCGGGCCCATATCGACGAAACGGGCCTGGGCGCCTGTCGATTCGGCGCGGTACAGCAGTCGACGGGTCGCCCGCGGACTGGTCACCCGATCCTGCCGTCCGTGGGCCGCGACGAGCGGCTTTCCGCGCACGGCACGGACGTCGTCGTCCGGTGGAAACCAGGGTGCGAGGCCGAGGACTCCCCGGACGTTCGGATGATCGGCGACGTGCAGCGCCGCCCGCGCTCCCATCGAGTGTCCGACGATCGCAATCGGGCAGCTCGGCGCACGGCGGTCGAGGTCGTCCAGGGCCCAGCGGGCGTCGGCGACCGGCGACGCATCCGCGCCGTTCCAGCCGGTGATCCCGAATCGCAGCAGGGCTGTTCCCAAGCCGGCGCCGGCAAGCCGGGGGTGCGCTGCGGCGCGGAGCAGTCGGGTGCGAAGCAGCGGTAGGGAACGCAGATCGACCGGCCGCCGACCGAATTCGGCACCGCCATGGAAGAAGGCGACGATTCCGCGTACGCCGGGGCCGACCGCCGCATCGGTCCAGAGGTACCGCACGTCAGCGGAACGCGCTGGATCCGGTGAGCGCCTGCCCGATCACCAGCTGGTGCACCTCGGCAGTGCCCTCGTAGGTGAGTACCGATTCCAGGTTGTTGGCATGCCGCAAGACCGGATAGTCGAGGGTGATCCCGTTGGCGCCGAGCAGGGTTCGGCATTCCCGGGCGATCGCAAGCGCGGCCCGGGTGTTGTTCAGCTTCCCGGCGCTCACCTGCTCCGGCCGGAGCTCGCCTCGTTCTTTGAGTCGAGCCAGGTGGAGGGCGAGCAGCTGCCCGGTACCCAGTGCCACAGCCATGTCGGCCAGCTTGGCCTGCGTGAGTTGATAACCGGCGAGTGGCTTGTCGAATACCTCGCGGCTGCAGGTGTAGTCGATCGCGCACGCGATGCAGTCCCGGGCCGCGCCGAGGGCCCCGAACACGATGCCGAATCGGGCTTCCGACAGGCAACCCAGCGGTCCGGCGAGTCCGCGAGCGTCGGGAAGCCGGGCGTCGCCGGGTAACCGCACCTCGTCGAGGTCGAGCTCGGCGGTGAGTGAGGCACGGAGCGACAGCTTGTGCCGCATCTCCCGCGCAGCGAACCCGGGTGTGTCGGTGGGCAGCAGAAAGCCGGCTATTCCCTCCTCGGTGCGGGCCCAGACGACGGCGATGTCGGCCACCGTGCCGTTGGTGATCCACATCTTGGACCCGCTCAGCACCCAGTCGTTGCCGTCGCGGACCGCGCGGGTGCGCATGCCGGCCGGGTTCGAGCCGTAGTCCGGCTCGGTGAGGGCGAAACAGCCGAGCACATCGCCGGCCGCCATCCGCGGTAACCACTCACGTTTTTGTTCGTCGGTCCCGTACCGGTGAATCGCCGTCATGGCCAGCGAGCCCTGCACCGACACCATGCTGCGCGCGCCGGAGTCGGCTGCTTCCAGCTCCTGGCAGGCCAGGCCGTACGCGGTGGCCGACAGGCCGGCGCATCCGTAGCCGTCCAGGTGCATGCCGAACAGGCCGAGCGCCGCCATCTCCGGGGCGAGCTCCCGAGCCGGGAACGTGCCGGACTCGAACCACTCGGCCAGGTGGGGGCGCAGTCGTCGCGTGGCGAACCCGCGCACGGCGTCCCGGACCTGTTGTTCCTCGGGCTGCAACAACGTATCGATCGCGAACAACTCGTCGACGGTGCTCATAATTGCCCAACCTAGACCGAGCACTAGGCTTGGTGCCATGAGCCAGCAGTTGCGAAAGCCCGGATTCGCCACCGTCGCGGTGCACGCCGGATCGGAGCCGGATGCGCGGACCGGTGCGGTCAACCCGCCGATCTATGCCAGCTCCACCTATGCCCAGGACGGGGTCGGCGAGCTACGCTCCGGTTACGAATACTCCCGCACCGGTAACCCCACCCGAGCGGCCCTGGAGGCGAACCTCGCGGCCCTGGAGTCCGGCAGTTACGCGCGCGCATTCGCGTCCGGCATGGCGGCGACCGACTGCGCGTTGCGGGCCATGCTGCGTCCCGGCGATCACCTGATTATCCCGAACGACGCCTACGGTGGAACGTATCGGCTGATCGACAAGGTGCTCGCCCCGTGGGGAGTCGAATACACGGTGGTGCCGATGCACGACCTCGCCGCCGTTCGCGACGCGGTGCGGCCGTCCACCCGACTGCTCTGGGTGGAAACCCCGACCAATCCGTTGCTGAACATCGCCGACATCGCCGCGGTCGCCGAGATCGCCCGGGCCGCGTCGGCGACGTTGCTGGTGGACAACACGTTCGCATCGCCGTATCTGCAGGCGCCGTTGGAGTTCGGGGCCGACGTCGTGCTGCATTCGACCACCAAGTATCTCGGTGGGCACTCCGATGTCGTCGGCGGTGCGCTGATCACCCGGGCGGAAGCGTTGGACGAGGCGTTCGGCTTTCTGCAGAATGGCGCCGGCGCGATTCCCGGACCCTTCGACAGTTACCTCACCTTGCGCGGAATCAAGACGTTGCCGCTGCGGATGGAGCGACACAGCGACAACGCCGAAGCGTTGGTGGACTTTCTGGACCGGCACCCGAAGATCGAGCAGGTGATCTATCCAGGCCTGGTCGAGCACCCCGGGCACGAGGTCGCGGCCAAGCAGATGCGCCGATTCGGCGGGATGGTGTCGGTGCTGGTCAGCGGAGGTGTCGAGGCGGCGCGCGAGTTCTGCGCCCGGACCGAAATCTTCACCTTGGCCGAGTCGTTGGGCGGGGTGGAATCGCTGATCGAGTTGCCGGCCGCGATGACCCACGCGTCGACCAGCGGGTCCGAGTTGGAGGTACCGGACAACCTGGTGCGCCTCTCGGTCGGCATCGAAGATGCCGCGGATCTGATCGACGATCTGGCTCAGGCGTTGGGCTGAGGCGAACTGGGTCACACTGGGCAAGGTCGGGTCAGCCTGGTCACACTCCGACCGCGGGCGGTGGTCGGCGTTCTTTCCTCGACGTCGGCCCGGGCAGCCGGAAGTTGCTCAAATCTCTTGTCCAAGGCAATATTTCGAAAACTTTTTAAATAAGGCAAGTGTCTTGGATTCGGTGCCTGCGCAGTCGAGGGCGGCCGGTAGAGTGGAGGGCGGCCGGCAACTGTCGGCTGCCCGACGTGTCTCGGGCACCAGAGGAGGTTCAAGTGTCAATTTCTGACGACGCGAAAAATAAGGCCGAGGATCTGAAGGGGCGCGCCAAGGAGGCGGCCGGATCCGTCACCGGTAACGAGGATCTGAAGTCCGAAGGCCGGCTGCAGCAAGCCGAGGCCGACGTGAAGCAGAAGGTGTCCGACGCCGCCGAAAAGGTCAAGGATGGCGTCGAAGCTGTGAAGGACAAGCTGACCGGCAAGTAGGCCGATCAGTACCGCCGCCCGGTCTGCAGTTCAGGCCGGGCGGCGGTGGGGGTAGTAGATCCGGTGCGGTTCGGTCAGCTGTGGTACGGCTCGGCGCTGACCAGAGTGACCTTCATCGTGCTGCCGTTAGGCAATGTGTACTCCCGAGTCTCGCCGACCTTGGCATCGATCAGCGCGCCACCCAGTGGCGAGTTCGGCGAATAGATCTCCAGCGTGGAGTCCCCGCGCAAACCTTCCTCCCGAGTCGCTATGAGGAAGGTCTCGTTGTCGGACTCGTCGCCGTCGTAATAGACCTTGACCACCGAACCGGGGAGGGCTACTCCGGACTGGGTCGGGGCTTCGCCGACCTTGGCATTGTTCAACAGCTCTTGTAGTTGGCGGATCCGGGCCTCTTGCTGGCCCTGCTCCTCGCGCGCCGCGTGATAGCCGCCGTTTTCCTTCAGGTCGCCTTCTTCTCGGCGCTCGTTGATCTCGGCGGCGATGACCGGACGATTGGCTATGAGCTGGTCGAGTTCGCTCTTGAGCCGGTCGTGCGATTCCGGCGTCAGCCAGGTCACCTGGGTCTCGGTCATCTCGATCACTCCTTGTCACTCGGTGCTCGATCGCCCGGAGCGGCTCCAGGTCGGTCCGGAACCGCGCACAGCGATGTGTACGGCGGAGCGAACCTGGGCACCCCCGGGGGAACTCCCGCGATTCACGCGACATCGTGCTTCCGCGAGAACGAATCGCTGGCCGTTTATGCAGCAAACACGGCTCCGAACCTCCGGAGCCGTGTACTCGCCTATTCTACCACTTGCCGTCGATTTGCCTGGTCAGCCCGTTCACGGGTGCTCCGAAGCCGGTCGGAGTGGGGTGCGCGGGCTCTCGTGCGGTCCGGGGTGGAAATATAGGGGCCGGCGAACACAGGAGCAACGACGCGCTGTCGCGCAGACCGGTTTATCGATCGCGGGCACGGTGGGAATCGGACGAGATGAGATCAGGATTGTGAGCAGACTACGGCTCATGGCGGTGCACGCGCACCCGGATGACGAGTCCAGCAAGGGAGCGGCAACTACCGCCCGCTATGCGGACGAGGGCGTCGACGTGCTCGTCGTGACCCTGACCGGAGGCGAGCGGGGCGATGTGCTCAACCCCGCGATGGACACGCCGGGTGTCGCAGAGCGAATGCCGGAGATTCGGCGGCAGGAGATGGCTGCGGCTGCACGCATCCTCGGCGTTCGGCACACCTGGCTGGGTTTCGTCGATTCAGGTCTGCCGCAAGGTGATCCGCTGCCCCCGCTGCCCGATGGTTCATTTGCCACGGTGCCGCCGGCCGAGGCGACGGAGGCGTTGGTTCGGGTGGTGCGAGAGTTCCGACCGCATGTGATGACCACGTACGACGAGAACGGCGGGTACCCGCATCCGGATCACATTCGTTGTCACGAGGTGTCGGTGGCAGCGTTCGAGCTGGCCGGCGATCACGTTCGCTTCCGGTCCGCCGGCGACCCGTGGACCCCGTTGAAGCTCTACTACAACCACGCCTTCAGCCGGCGGCGACTGGATCGATTCAAGGCGGAGTTTGTCGCTCGGGGTGAGCCGTTCCCGTTGGCGGAATGGCTGGACCGGATCGCTCGGCGCCCGGACGACATGGACCGGGTGACCACCTGGGTGGAGTGCGCCAAGTACTTCCCGGTTCGCGACGACGCGTTACGCGCGCACGCGACCCAGATCGATCCGAACGGCAACTTTTTCGCGATTCCCATGGAGTTGCAGCAGCAGGTGTGGCCCACCGAAGAGTTCGAGCTGGCTCGCAGCCGAGTGGCGACCGACATCCCGGAGGACGACCTGTTCGCCGGAATCGACCCGGCGCGATACCTGTGATCGCCGGCTCGACCGTGATCGTCCTGCTGGCTCAGCCGGCGAGTAACCCGACCGGGCCGGAGTTCGGTAAGGCTTCGCCGGTCGGTCTGGTCATCGTGTTGCTCTTGCTGGTCGGCACCGTGCTGCTGGTTCGCTCGATGAATCGGCATATTCGGGCCCTGCCGGAGACGTTCGAGCCGGAGCGTCCGGAACCCGATCAGGCCGCCGACGACGGCACCGATCGGGATGCGGGCGCGTCCGGCGGATCCGCCTCGACGTGACCTCGCAGCGGACATGACCAACCGCCTGGCCGGCGCGCTCAGCCCTTATCTCCGTCAGCACGCAGACAACCCGGTGCACTGGCAGCCGTGGGACGATGCCGCGTTCGCCGAGGCGCGACGGCGGGATGTGCCGGTGCTGCTGTCGGTCGGGTATGCGGCCTGCCACTGGTGCCATGTGATGGCGCACGAGTCGTTTGCCGATCCGGCGACCGCGGCAGCGATGAACGCCCACTTCGTCTGCATCAAGGTGGATCGGGAAGAACGACCCGACGTCGACGCGGTGTACATGGACGCGACCGTCGCGATGACCGGGCAGGGCGGTTGGCCCATGACCTGCTTTCTGACCCCGACCGGGGCGCCGTTCTACGCCGGGACCTATTACCCGCGGATCGCCCGGGCCGGGATGCCGGCATTCGGGCAGGTGTTGAGCGCGATCGCCGAGACCTGGCAGACCCGCCGTGACGAGGTCGATCGGGCTGCCGCGGCGGCCGTGGGCAGCCTGCGTTCCCGGTCCACGGCATTGCCGGCGCAGGCCCCACTGCTCGGTCCGGATCTGCTGAATCACGCCGTGGCCACGACGTTGGCCGACGAAGACCGCGAACACGGCGGGTTCGGTGGTGCGCCGAAGTTTCCGCCGTCGGCCTTGATGGAGGGTTTGCTGCGCACGTACGAGCGGACCCGTGACCCGGCGGCGCTGGCAGCCGTCACCCGGGTCGCGACCGGTATGGCGCGGGGCGGAATATACGACCAGCTGGGTGGCGGCTTCGCCAGGTACTCGGTGGACGACCGATGGGTGGTTCCGCATTTCGAGAAGATGCTTTACGACAATGCGCTGCTGTTGCGTGCGTACGCGCACCTGGCCCGACGTACCGACGATCGGCTGGCCCGCCGGGTCGCGGGTGAGGTCGCCCGGTTCCTCCTGGACGACTTGAGCACCGGGACCGGTGGATTCGCCTCGGCGTTGGATGCCGACACCGATGGGGTAGAGGGCGCGACCTACCTGTGGACTCCGGCGTCGTTGGCTGCCGAACTCGGCTCGACGGAGGGAACGTGGGCCGCGCAGTTGTTCGGCGTGACCGACTCCGGCACGTTCGAGGCCGGAGCGTCGGTGTTGCAGCTGCCGGTCGATCCGCTCGACGAGGCGCGGTATCGACGGGTGCGTGCCGCCTTGCGAACCGCACGTGACCGCCGCCCGCAGCCCGCCCGCGACGACAAGGTGATCGCGGAGTGGAACGGTCTGGCGATCACGGCGTTGGCCGAGGCGGGTGCCGCCCTCGACGAGCCGGAGTGGGTCGCCGCTGCCGTCGCGGGTGCGCGCTACCTGCTCGACGTCCACCTGGTCGACGGGCGGTTGCGGCGGGCGTCGATCGACGGCGCAGTCGGTTCGGCGCCGGGAGTGTTGGCGGACTACGCGAGCATGGTGGTCGGCCTGGCCGGGTTGCATCAGGCCACCGGGGAGCTGGAATGGCTCGACGCTGCACAGGATTTGTTGGATGTCGCGACGACGTGTTTTGCCGCTGCGGACGAGCCGGGCGCATGGTTCGACAGTGCCGACGACGCCGACATCCTCATCGTCCGCCCGCGCAACCCGATCGACGGCGCGACTCCGGCGGGTGTTTCGTTACTGGTCGAGGCGTTGCAGACGGTGGCCGGGTTGTCCGGGCCCGAGCGGGCAGTCCGATACACCGAGTTGGCGGCCGAAACCTGGGCCCGGGCAGCGGTGGTGTTGGCTCGGGCGCCCCGGTCGGCGGGTCATTGGCTGGCGGTGAGCGAGGCCGCGGTCCGACCGTGGCAGGTGGCGGTCAGCGGTGCCGACCCGGAGCTGTTGGCGGTGGCGCGGCGGCTGGCGCCGGGTGGTGCGCTGATCGTCGGCGCTGAGCCGAACGCGGTACCGCTGCTCGTCGACCGACCCCGGCAAGCGGATCGGTCGGCCGCGTACGTGTGCCGAGGCACAGTATGCGACCGACCGGTTACCACCCCGGAGGAGCTGGCGGCTCTGTTCCGCTGACCGCGTGCTCAGCGCGGATGGATCAGATCAAGGCACCGAAGAGGCTGAAAATCGCACCGACGATGGATCCGACCGCGTTGCCGGTGGCCGCGGAACCGGACATCAGGAAGTCGATCATGGTGTCTCCTTCTGCGTTGGTGATCTTGGTCGTCCATAACGATAGCCTGCGAAAGGAGTTTAATGGGGGGTGTTATCCACTGTTTACCGCCTCGTGCCCGATTGACCGGCGACGCGCCGAGTTCTGTTACTGCAAACGGTGTGTCATGCAGAGTTATCCCTGATTTTGGCCGGATCAGGATTGATCGGCGCCGAGTAGCGTGCGTTCGGCACCGACGGTGTCGGTCGCGGCCGGACCGAGCCGCTGGTCGGTCCAGCTGGCCGTCTCGGTACTGCGGCCACGCAGCCGCAGCAACCGATACCGGGTCCAGTGGGTCTGCTCGTCGGGTGTGGCATTCGTCACGACGTCGTCGGACACCAGGATCCGTTGTGGCACATGTTTCGCCTCGTCGGTGAGCCGGGCCGCCTCGTTCACCGGGTCCCCGATCACGGTGTACTCGAGCCGGGTGCTGCTACCGACATCGCCGGCGAACACGCGGCCGCGGGCGACACCGATACCGATATCGAACTCGCCGGCGACCTGGACCGCGTCACGAATTCTCCGGGCAGCCCGGAGCGCGGCGGTGGCGTCGTCGCTGTGTGTCGTCGGTGCCCCGAAGATGCACAGTGCTGCGTCCCCCTCGAATTTGTTCACCAATCCGGATTCCGCATCGGTAGCGGCCACCACGATGGTCAGCAGGCGGTTCAGTTGCTCGACGAACTCGGCCGGTTCCAGTTTCTGGGCCAGGGTGGTCGAGCCCGCCACGTCGACGAACAGCGCGCTGACCACGCGGATGTCCCCGCTGAGGTCGGCATCGTCGGCGAGCGCCCGGTCGGCGACATGGATACCGACGTGTCGGCCGAACACCTCCTGCAGTCGGCGACGTTCGCGCAGCGCGAAGGCCATGTCGTTCACCGACGACTGCAGCATGCCGACCTCGCCGGGACTGTCCACCGTTACCTTCGCGTCCAGATCGCCGTCGCCGATCCGTTGGAGCGCCGAACGGATGCGGCTCATGGGTACTGCCACCGCGCGGGCGAGCCCTGCGGTGGCGCCGATGCCGAGCAGCAGTCCGGTGATCGCGATGTACAGGGCGCCGCGAATTCGTTGGTCCGGTGCCGCGTAACGGTCGGTCAGGATCAGGATCAGTCCCACCAGCGGGATGCCACTGATCAACGTCCAGGTGATCGCCAGTCGGGCGAGCACGGAGGTACCCAGGTGGCCGGCCGACGTGCCGGCAGCGGCGATCCGGGCCGCGGCCGGGCCGAGTGTCTTGTCGATCAACAGGTAGGTCAGGCCGGCGTCGATCAAGGCGCTGGCTGCAACCAGGAGAAGTGGAATGTAGAGCTCGCCACCTACGTAAGGCCGGATGATCACGGCGGAAACGAGGAGGCCGGGCAGCCAGAGCACGGCGTCGAGAAGGGCGATCACGACCGGCAGGCGCATCGTGGCGTGCGCCTCGGCCGGCGTCGGTGTCCGCCCGGCCCGATACCACTCGAGTCGCCGGCGCTGGATCTCGGTGCCGACGACGATGCCTACCAGGCTGGACAGCAGCGAACATCCGGCGACCGCGAGGATCAGCGTCGGTAGCGTCGGCCCGAGCCGTTCGGTCACACCGGTGACGACGATCAGTCCGAGCGCGGCGAGCAGGCCGCCGTACGCGCAGACATGGGTAAGTAGGGCAAACCCCCAGTTCGAGCGCAGAATCCAGTCATCGGTCCGGCGTCCGTTGCGGCACGCCAGGCGGCGGCATGGAAATCTTCTCGGCACGTCCTTTATCATCTCGCGAGAGCACGACCCCGGTCGAGGGTCGAGTCATGGTCCGGGTGCGATGCCCGGCAACCGGTGCGGCGTAATCTCTTCCGGGTGAAGCCACGTGGACTGCTCTACCGTGTCTACGAGGATCGACTGCTCCAGCAGCTCGCATCGCTGGGGCAGCCGAAACACGTCGCGGTGATGTGTGACGGCAATCGGCGCTGGGCGCGGGAGAACGGGTTCACCGACGTCAGCCATGGCCACCGGATGGGTGCGCGCAAGATTGCCGAGTTCCTCCACTGGTGTGACGAGGCCGAGGTGGGGATGGCCACCATCTACCTGCTCTCGACCGAGAACCTGCGCCGTGATCCGGCGGAACTGGACGCCTTGATCGAGATCGTCACCGATGTCGTCGAGGAGATCTGCGGGCCGGAACAGAACTGGAGCGTGCGAGTGGTCGGCAACATCGATCAACTACCGCCCGATGCCCGGCGCCGGCTGCGGGAGGCGGCGAAGGGCACCAAGGGGCGCACCGGTGTGCACGTAAACGTCGCGATCGGCTACGGCGGTCGACAGGAGATCGCCGATGCCGTACGCGACTTGCTGGAGCGTAAGCAGGACGAGGGGCTGACCGGCGCAGACCTGGTGCAGGCGGTGACGGTCGACTCGATCGGCGACCACCTCTATACCTCCGGCCAACCCGATCCGGACCTGGTCATCCGGACCTCCGGCGAACAGCGGCTGTCCGGTTTCCTGCTGTGGCAGAGCGCCTACTCGGAAATCTGGTTCACCGAGGCGTACTGGCCCGAGTTCCGGCGGGTGGATTTCTTGCGTGCGCTGCGCGCATACTCGGCCCGCCACCGACGGTTCGGAGTGTAGCGTGCGACCCGTGGAGCAGGCACAACCCCGCAAAGACGCGGTGTACATGTCCTACGAGGACTTCGGTCGCCGGTTCTTCGAGTACGCGGTATCGCAGGAGCGGGTCGCCGAGGCGTTCACCGAACTGGCCGGAAGCACGGTCGATTTCGGTCCGATCGGGGCCGGGCCGGGCCGGTTGGCCAAGGTGACGGCCAAGGTTTTGCTGGCGACGCCGGAGTTGAACCGGGAATCCGGTGACTTGATCAGCTTCGAGTTGATCGTTCCGCTGGTCGTGGATCTGTTGGTGGATCTCGCCGTCGATCGGCATCGATTCGTCGTCGACGGTGCGGTTCATCTGCGGCTGACCGCCCGCGCGGCGCAACCGTTGCGGGTGGTGATCGACGTCGATCCGCCGCGCACCCGCGACGTCCGGATCAACGTGGCGTCGGAGTCGTTACGCGGTGCGTTGCTCCGCATTTTGGTGAGCGTGGATCACGAAATCAAACGGTTCGTGGCTCGCTACGTTGCTCGTGAGCTCGACAAGCCGCACATTCGCGCGGCTCGCGACATCGACCTTGCAGCTCGCATCGATGCAGCCTGGGCGATGCAGGGACTCTGACGCAACGACGCCGGCACGCAAGCGGCTTCGCGGCGATCACAGTTTCCGGAGCCGTAGCCGGTTGATCGAGTGGTCGGCGTCCTTGCGTAGCACCAGGGTGGCCCGTGGTCGGGTGGGCAGAATGTTCTCGACCAGGTTGGGCCGGTTGATCGAGGCCCAGATCTCCTCGGCGGCGAGGGTCGCCTGCCGATCGTTCAGGCCGGTGTAGTGGTGGAAATGTGATTCCGGATCGGCGAACGAGGTTTTGCGCAGAGCCAGAAACCGGGTGACGTACCAGTGCTCGATGTCTTCGATCCGGGCGTCGACGTAGATCGAGAAGTCGAACAGGTCCGACACCATCAGCCGCGGTCCGGTCTGTAGCACGTTCAATCCTTCCAGGATGAGGATGTCCGGCTGGCGAACCACGGTGAACTGGCGGGCGACGATGTCATAGGTGATATGGGAGTACACCGGCGCGGATACCTGGTGCACGCCCGATTTCACCTCGGTGACGAATCGGAGCAGTTTGCGCCGGTCGTAGCTTTCCGGAAACCCCTTGCGATGCATGATCCCGCGACGTTGCAGCTCCTTGGTGGGATAGAGGAAGCCGTCGGTGGTGACCAGATCGACCCGAGGATGGTGATCCCACCGGGCCAGCAATGCCTGCAGGACACGCGCAGTGGTGGATTTGCCGACCGCGACACTGCCGGCCACCCCGATCACGAACGGGACTTGTCGGTGGGGGTGTGTCTCGCCTAGAAACGTCGCCGTTGCGGCGAACAGTCGCTGCCGAGCCGCGACCTGAAGATGGATCAGCCGGGCGAGTGGCAGGTAGACCTCGGCGACCTCGTCCAGATCGATCTGTTCGCCCAAGCCACGGAGGCCGCGCAGTTCTTCCTCGGTGAGAATCAGGGGAGTCGATCGCCGCAGTGCCCGCCATTGCCTGCGATCGAACTCCAGGTACGGGCTGGGCTCGCTCACGGACTCCAGCCTCGTCGGTCGCGTGTCACGGTGTTCACCGGCATATCATCGGATTCTTCCCGACGCCGCCGTCGGTCCTGGATCAGACCCGTTCGCCGCTCGGCCGACGGCTGTCGGGTCGGTACAATATCGGATTCCGTAGAATCTTCGCCGTGACGCAGACGACGGCCGGCGTTCCGGCAATCGCGATCGAAGATCGCTCCCTCGGTGATCTGGATCCGGAGATCGCCGCCGCCCTGACCGGGGAGCTCGCCCGGGAGCGGGACACCTTGGAGATGATCGCTTCGGAAAATTTCGTCCCGCGGGCGGTGTTGCAGGCGCAGGGCAGTGTCGCCACCAACAAGTACGCGGAGGGATACCCGGGGCGGCGCTACTACGGCGGCTGTGAGCAGGTCGATGTGATCGAAACGGTGGCACGGGATCGGGCCAAAGCCCTTTTCGGTGCCGAGTTCGCCAACGTCCAGCCACATTCCGGTGCGCAGGCCAATGCGGCGGTACTGATGGCGCTGATGTCGCCCGGAGAGCGGCTGCTCGGATTGGACCTGGCGCACGGCGGGCATCTGACGCACGGCATGCGACTGAACTTCTCCGGAAAGTTGTACGAGGTCCACTCCTACGGTGTCGCCGAGCGTGACCACCGGATCGACATGGACCAGGTACGCGATGCCGCCCGGCAAGCTCGACCGAAGGTGATCGTTGCGGGCTGGTCGGCGTATCCGCGGACACTGGATTTTGCCGCGTTCCGGGAGATCGCCGACGAGGTCGGCGCCTACCTGTGGGTAGACATGGCACATTTTGCCGGTCTGGTCGCCGCAGGTCTGCACCCGTCGCCGGTGCCGTATGCCGACGTCGTCTCGTCGACCGTGCACAAGACGTTGGGCGGCCCCCGGTCGGGGATCATCCTGGCTCGGGCCGAACACGCGAAGAAGCTGAATTCGGCGGTGTTCCCCGGTCAGCAGGGTGGACCGCTGATGCACGTGATCGCGGCAAAGGCGGTGGCGTTGAAGATCGCCGGTACCGCCGAGTTCCGCGAACGCCAGCAACGCACCCTGGCCGGTGCGCGGATTCTGGCGGACCGCCTCGGCCGGCTGCAGAGCCACGGCATCTCGGTGCTGACCGGCGGTACCGACGTCCACCTGGCGCTGGTCGATCTGCGTGATTCGGATCTGGACGGGCAGCAGGGCGAGGATCTGCTGCACGCGGTCGGCATCACGGTGAACCGCAATGCCGTCCCGTTCGATCCCCGCCCGCCGATGGTCACCTCCGGCTTGCGGATCGGCACCCCGGCCCTGGCTACCCGGGGTTTCGGTGAAGCGGCGTTCACCGAGGTGGCCGACATCGTCGCCGGTACCCTCGCCCGGAGCGTCGAGCCCGACGAGCTGCGCAACCGGGTACGCGCACTGACCGACGCCTACCCGCTTTACCGCGGCTTGGAGGACTGGCGGTTGCTGGGTTGACCCGATTACGGGTACCGCACCGGTAGTTCACCGAGATCTGCGAGTCTCGTCGCCCCCGATTCGCCGATCGGCGGTACCGTCATTGGTGCGGGCTGCGGGGAAGTGGCCCGTGCGGGAGGTCCTGATCGTGCCTGATTCATTCAGTACGAGGGGCCGGCGCCCGGCCTCGGTGTCGGCTGAACCCAGCCGACACGAAGGACGGACCGGTCCAGCGAATGAGGGTTTGCGTGGGGCGTCCGCGCGGACATGTTTAGGAGCCTTCCGTGTCTGCACCGCACTCGGTTCCCCCCGGCCGTACCACCGCGGCCGGCGATTCCCGATCCATCCCGGCGCTCCGGCGCACCTATGTGCTCGACACCTCGGTCTTGTTGTCCGACCCTTGGGCGGCAACGCGATTCGCTGAGCACGAGGTCATTCTGCCGCTCGTCGTGGTCAGCGAGTTGGAAGGCAAACGACATCATCACGAGTTGGGCTGGTTCGCTCGCGAAGCCCTGCGTATGCTCGACGACCTGCGGTTGCGGCACGGTCGTCTCGATCAGCCGATCTCGACCGGGAACGCGGGCGGCACCCTCCAGGTCGAGCTGAACCACACCGATCCGGACCTGCTGCCGGTCGGTTTCCGCAACGAGACCAACGACGCCCGAATCCTCGCCTGCGCATTGAATCTGGCGGCCGAGGGGCGGGATGTCGTGCTGGTCAGCAAAGACATCCCGATGCGGGTCAAGGCCGGCGCGGTCGGACTCCGCGCCGACGAGTACCACGCCCAGGATGTGGTGATCTCCGGGTGGACCGGGATGACCGAGCTCGACGTCGCCCCCGGCGTGATCGACCGGTTGTATGCCGATGGCATCGTCGAGCTCGATCAGGCTCGTGATCTTCCGTGTCACACCGGGATTCGACTACTTGGGGGCACCGCCAGCGCGCTCGGCCGGGTAAGCGTCGACAAACGGGTGCAGCTGGTGCGCGGCGAGCGGGAGGCGTTCGGATTGCACGGCCGCTCGGCCGAACAGCGGATTGCGTTGGACCTGCTGTTGGACGAGAGCATCGGCATCGTGTCGCTCGGCGGCAAGGCCGGCACCGGCAAATCTGCGCTGGCGCTGACCGCCGGGCTGGAGGCGGTGCTGGAGCGGCGGACCCAGCGCAAGGTGCTGGTTTTCCGGCCGCTGTATGCGGTCGGTGGCCAGGATCTGGGCTATCTTCCCGGCACCGAGAACGAGAAGATGGGCCCGTGGGCGCAGGCCGTCTTCGACACTCTCGACGGACTTGCCAGCCCGGAGGTGATGGACGAGGTGATCAGCCGTGGGATGCTGGAAGTCTTGCCGCTCACTCATATTCGGGGCCGCTCGCTGCACGATTCGTTCGTGATCGTCGACGAGGCGCAGTCGCTGGAGCGTAATGTCCTGCTCACCGTGTTGAGTCGGCTGGGCAGCGGTTCGCGAGTAGTGCTCACCCATGATGTGGCGCAGCGGGACAACCTGCGGGTCGGTCGTCATGACGGAGTCGCTGCGGTGGTCGAGAAGTTGAAAGGACACCCACTCTTCGCGCATGTCACGCTGTCTCGCAGCGAGCGTTCCCCGATCGCGGCGCTGGTCACCGAGATGCTGGAAGAGTATGGTCCGGCTGCGTAGGCACTCCGCACCGGGCGGCTGACGAACGCCGTTGCGTGCCGGTCGGGCGGACTCGCCTGACCGGCACGGTCGGTTGTAGTGCGTTCCGCACGGTCAGCTGTAGTGCATTCCGGCTCCGAACGGGGAGTTGGTCGGGTAGATTCGTCCTAATCGGGTAGGTTCGAACAAGCGGGCTGCCCGGAGGCTGGCGCGGTGTTGCTCGTAATGGATGCACCTGCGGGCGTATGCGCTGAACGCGTGGGGTCCGACGCTAGGCTACGCGATGGTCGCGTGATGTACGCAACCAATAACGTTCGAGAGGATCGAAACATGCGCCACAATGTTCGTCGAGTTGCGGCTGTTACTGCGGCACTTGCTGCCACCGGCCTGATCGCCACGGCCTGTAGCGACGACAGCACGAGCAGCGACGTGGGCAGTTCCGCTGCCTCCGTCGCCAGTGAGGCAACCGACGCCGCGAAGTCGGGCACCGATCGGGCGACCGACGCCGTGAAATCGGGTACCGAGGACGCGACCGACGCTGCCAAGTCGGGCATGAGCGATGCCAGCAGCGCGGCTACCTCGGCGACCGACGCGATGCGGTCGGGCATGAGCGATTCCAGCACGTCGGCGAGCGCCGCTGCGGGCGAGGAAACCAAGATTTCCACGCCGAACGGCGATGTGACCGTGGCCGGCCCGATTCTGGCCAAGTACACCGCTGCCGGCGGCGAGACCAGCGCGCTCGGCGCCCCGGTCGGCGAGGCCCAGGACGGCCCGGACGGCGGAAAGTGGCAGGAGTTCGCCGGTGGCGCGATCGTGTGGAGCCAGGCCACCGACGCGCACGTCGTGTGGGGCGAGATCCTCAAGGCATGGCAGGCCGACGGCGGCCCGACCGGTGCGCTGGGCTACCCGACCAGCGACGAGACCGATACCGCGACCGGCGGGAAGGAAAGCACCTTCACCGGCGGCACCATCACGTTCGAGAACGGTGCGACTCAGGTCACGCCCAAGTAACAGCCCGAGCCAGGCCGCCGAGCGGGCCGGGACGACGTCGAACGACATCGTCCCGGCCCGCTCGCTTTTCGGATTCTTCGCCGATCGATCGTCGAACATCCGGGCGCACGTCGGAACCGGCCGCTGACCGGTTACCGTGTGTGGGTGCCGAACCAGATGACCGACCGCGAACTTCTCGACGAGCTGGCGCTCGAGGCCGACCTCAACTTACGCCGACATGTCGGCGAGGCGAGCGAGTGGCAGGCGCACGATCTGGTGCCGTGGGACGACGGGCGTAACTTTGCCTTCCTCGGTGGGACGGACTGGTCGGCAGAGCAGTCGACGTTGAGCGACACGGCGCGGTTGGCGCTCACCGTTTCGGTGTTGGTCGCCGACAATCTGCCTGCCTACCACCGAGAGCTGGCCAGGCATCTGGGCCATGTCGGTGCCTGGTGGCGTTGGGTGGGTCGCTGGACCGCCGAGGAGAACCGGCACGCCATCGTCTTGCGGGATTACCTGATCCTCACCCGCGCAGTCGATCCGGTTGAACTCGAGCGGATCCGGATGGCGCACATGACCCGAGGATTCGTCGTCGAGCCGATGCACCTGATCGATTGGTTGGCCGACTGTGCGTTCGCCGAGGCGGCCGCCACGATCCGGCACCGCAATACGGCAGCGCTCGACGAGAACGAGATCGTCACCGCGATCAGCACGCGGATTGCGCGAGATGACGAACTGCAGACGGTGTTCTATGCGAACCTGATCGGCGCCGCGTTCGATCTCGCGCCGGATCAGACGATGCGCGCGGTCGCCGATCGGGTGCACGGCTTCCGGGTGCCGGAGGTGGAGCTGCCGGGCGGCGGCGACGCCACTGCCGAACTCGCCGCGGCGGGCATCTACCTGCCGGAGCGCGCGCCCGAGCTGGTCTTCGGTCCGCTACTGGAACAATGGAACGTGTTCGGCCGCACCGATCTCGGCGAGACCGGTGCAGCCGCCCGGGACGAGCTGGTCCGGATTCGGGAATTCAGCTCGGCCCGGTGAGCCGGTCAGGCTTCGTCGGTCGAGGCGTCCACCTTGGCCATAGCCAGGACGTCGAGCCGCCGATCCAACTCGTCCTCGGACAGGTCGGGTCCGAGCAAGCCGCGGTCGATCACCGTCTGCCGGATCGTCTTCTTCTCCCGTAGTGCCTGTTTCGCTACCGCAGCGGCCTCTTCGTAACCGATCGCGGAGTTCAGCGGGGTGACGATCGAGGGAGACGACTCGGCGAGTCGGCGCAGGTGCTCGGGATCGGTTTCCAGACCGGTGATGCACCGTTCGGCAAAGAGCCGGGAAACATTGGCGAGTAGGCGCAGCGATTCGAGCACATTGCGCGCCATCATCGGGATGTAGACGTTCAGCTCGAAGGCGCCGCCCGCGCCACCCCAGGCGACGGCCGCATCGTTGCCGACCACCTGCGCCGCCACCTGGGTGACGGCTTCGGGCAGAACCGGATTCACTTTGCCCGGCATGATCGAGCTGCCCGGCTGCAGGTCCGGTAGCCGTAGTTCGGCAAGCCCGGTCAGCGGGCCCGAGCCCATCCAGCGGATGTCGTTGGCAATCTTGGTCAGCGATACGGCGATCGTGCGTAGCGCCCCGGACAATTCGACCAGTCCGTCCCGGGCGGCTTGCGCCTCGAAATGGTCCCGAGCCTCGGTCAGTTCGGTCAATCCGGTGGTGGCGACCAGCTGCGCGACGACCATGCCGCCGTAGCCGTCCGGAGCGTTCAAGCCGGTGCCGACGGCGGTGCCACCGATCGGTAGCTCGGCCAGCCGGGGCAGCGTCGCGCGCACCCGCTCGATGCCTGCTTCGATCTGCCGGGCATATCCGCCGAACTCCTGACCCAGGGTCACCGGTACCGCGTCCATCAGGTGGGTGCGGCCGGACTTGACCACCGTGCGCCACGCGGTCGCCTTCTCCGCCAGCGCGTCCCGGAGTTGTTCGAGCGCGGGCACCAGATCGGTCACTGCGGCCTCGGTGGCTGCGAGATGTGTTGCAGTGGGGAAGGTGTCGTTGGACGACTGCGACATGTTCACATCGTCGTTCGGGTGCACGGTGACCCCGTTTGCGGCCGCGATCGAGGCGATCACCTCGTTGGCGTTCATGTTCGAGCTGGTGCCGGAACCGGTCTGGAACACGTCGATCGGGAACTGGTCGTCGTGCCGGCCCGCGGCGATCTCGTCGGCCGCAGCGACGATCGCCGCCGCCTTTGCCGGGTCGAGCCGGCCCAGGTCCCGGTTCACCTGGGCGCAAGCCGCTTTCAGCTGGCCCAGGGCACGGATCTGCGCTCGCTCCAACGGCCGACCGCTGATCGGGAAGTTCTCCACCGCGCGCTGGGTCTGCGCGCGCCACAACGCGTCGGCGGGTACCCGGACCTCGCCCATGGTGTCGTGTTCGATGCGGTAGCCCGGATCGGCCGCGGGCCGGTCGTGCACAGTGGTCTCGGTCATGGTTAGGTACCGTACGCGAGCCGGTGCGGCCGATTTCGGTGTGGCGTCGAACTGTCCGGGCCGCGCTCAGCTGTTGTAGATCGCGTCCACGTCGGCTGCGTACTGCTTCATCACCACGGCCCGCTTGAGCGACATCTTCGGGGTGAGTTCGCCGCCTTCCTGGGTCCAGTCCACCGGAAGAATCCGAACCTTCTTGATCGACTCTGCCTTGGACACCTTCTTGTTGGTCTCCGCGACTGCGGCATCGATGTCGGAGATCAGCTTCGGTTCTTTGATCAGCTGTTCGATCGACGTCTGCGCGGGTACCCCGTTGCGTTCCTTCCAGCCCGGCAATGCTTCCGGGTCGAGGGTGACCAGCACGCCGATGAACGGCCTTGCGTCGCCGACCACCATGGCCTGGCTGATCAGCGGGTCGGCGCGCAGCGAGTCCTCCAGGACCGCCGGCGACACGTTCTTGCCCGCTGCGGTGACCAGAATTTCCTTCTTCCGGCCGGTGATCGTGACGAAACCGTCGTTGTCGATCGCGCCGATATCGCCGGTGCGGAACCAGCCGTCGCTGAATGCATCGTCGGTCGCGGCGTCGTTGTGCCAGTATCCACCGAACACGACCGGGCCCTTGACCAGCAGCTCCCCGTCGTCGGCGATCTTCGCGCCGTGTCCGTCCAACGGACGGCCGACCGAGCCGACGCGCATGTGCTCGGTCGTGTTGACGGTGATGGCAGCGCTGGTCTCGGTAAGGCCGTAACCCTCGTAGATCGGCAAGCCGACGCCGCGGAAGAAGTGTCCTAGACGGGCGCCGAGCGGGCCGCCGCCGGACACCGCACGGTGGCAGTTGCCACCCAATGCGGCCTTCAGCCGACCGTAGACCAAGCGGTCGAACACGGCATGTCGGGCCTTCAGCAGCAGGCTCGGTCCACCCTGATCGAGCGCCTCGCTGTAGGCGATCGCGGTGGCTGCGGCCGCGTCGAAGATCCGGCCCTTACCGTCGTCGTGCGCCCGCTGCTTGGCGCTGTTGTAAACCTTCTCGAACACCCGCGGCACGGACAGGATGAAGTTCGGCCGAAACGCCCCGAACTGCTCGACCAAGGTGCCCCAGTCCGATGTGTGCGCCACGGTGACCTTCGCGTCGAAGGCTCCGACCGAGATCGCCCGGGCGAATACGTGCGCCAGCGGGAGGAACATCAGCGTGGAGCTGCCCTCGGTCAACGCATCGTGCAGGGCAGTGCGCGTGGCGATCGATTCGGCCGCCAGGTTGTGGTGGGTCAGCTGGACGCCCTTCGGGCGCCCGGTGGTGCCGGAGGTGTAGATCAGCGTCGCCGGGCTGGCTGCCGTCACGGTCGCCCGTCGGGCCTCGATCTCGTCGTCGGAGACGTCGGCGCCGCGCGCGATCAACTGGTCGACCGCGCCCTGCGCCTCGCCCGGGTCGGCGTCGATCCGCAGCGTCTCCTGCAGATCCGGCGCAGCTTCGGCGACCTCACTCACGGTCGCCCAGTGGTCGGCCTTCTCGACGATGAGCAGCTTCGTTCCGGAATCTTCCAGGATCCACTTCGCCTGTTCGGCCGACGAGCTGTCGTAGATCGCGACCGTGCAGCCGCCCGCGACCCAGATGGCGTAGTCCAGCAGCACCCATTCGTAGCGGGTGGCGGACAGCAATGCGACCCGGTCGCCCGGCTCGATCCCGGACGCGATCAGGCCTTTGGCGACCGCCCGGACGGACTGGGCGAATGTCGCGGCGGTCACGTCGGTCCAGCCGCCGCCGGGGCGCGGAACTTTGAACATGACCGCGTTCGGCGAGTCCGACGCATGTCGGAACACCGAATCGGCGACCGATGTGTCTTCCGGGATGGTGTAAGACGCCGGGACTTCGAACTCTCGCATCGGGTTCCTCGCCAGTTGCTACTCGGAATTACTACTCGTCGGTACAGCTTGCAGCATAGGCCGCATCCGGGTTCCGACCGAGCAGTATCGCGACCTCCCGATCGACGTCGGCCGGTCAGCGCGCTCCGACAAGGTCGCGATCGGTGAGGCCGACGAAGAGTCGCCACTCCCGATCGCCGCCGATATCCCGGATCCCGGACTCCAGTTGCCGGCGGACGGCGGGGGTGTCCAATGCTCGACGCAGATCGGCGGTGGTCTCGATCCGGTGCAGGTAGAGCAGTTCCGCGGTGCGCTCGATCGCGGCGGCCGGAACCGGCTCGGCTGCCGGGTTGTACCGGCGTCGGAAATTGCCGACCTTGCCGGCCCATTGATCCGAGCCGCCGGTCTCCTCGAAGGTCCGGAGCAGGGCGCGGACACCGTCGGTTGCCGCCTGTTCGCCTTGGGCTGCTCGATAAGCCCGATAGCGTTCGATCACCGGCGCACACTCACACGCCTCGATGACGCACAGCGCTAGTCCATCGTGCTCGTCGTAGTGTCCTGCCGCCGTATCCATGCCGAGTACCTCCGTGTCAGACTCGTTATGAGGGATCGGTCGGGTTGTGCCCGACTTCTCCGGACGCCGGATCCGAAGTGGGTGCCTCGGACCGCGAGGAGTGGGTCCATTCGAACTATCGAATGTGCATACACGATGTTACCGAAATGTGAAGCAAGTCCGCGTTTCGCAACCAGGAGTCTGTGCTAGCGACGGATGATCAGCGCAATCGGCGCAGCTCCAGCGCTGGATTTCGGCGACGGACATCGGCCAACCGCCGCGCCGACACGGTGCCCACGGCGACCCCGCTCCGGTCGCCCAGCCCGGTCAGAATCACGCCCATCGGGTCGACGATCATCGAGTGTCCGGCGCCGTACGGTGCTGCTTGATCGGCAGCGAGCAGATAGATCGTGTTCTCGATGGCCCGCGCGCGGATCAAGGTGATCCAGTGGTCTTCCTTCAGCGGCCCCGGAACCCATTGGGCGGGCAGCACCACCGCCTGCGCGCCGGCGTCGACGACGCGCCGGATCGATTCGGGGAATCGCAGGTCGTAGCAGGTCTGGAGGCCGAACGTCAGCCCGTCGACGGCGAACGTCGCCGGCTCCGTCAGCTCGCCCGGGCACACGACGGCAGATTCGGTGAAACCGAACGCGTCGTAGAGATGCAGCTTCCGATAGACCGCCGCGAGGGATCCGTCGGGCGCGGCCACCACCAGGGTGTTCGAGATCCGGTCCGGGTCGGTGTTGCGCTCGGCCATCCCGGCCACCAGGAACAGCCCGGTGTCGGTCGCGGTGGCGAGCAGGCCGGTCACGAACCGGCCGTCCAGTGGTTCGGCGGCGTCGACCACCCGGCGGTCCAATTTCGGTGCGGTGAACATGGCGTACTCGGGGGCGACGATCAGGCGGGCGCCACGATCGGCGGCGTGGTGCGCGGCGTCGCGCACTGCTGCCAGGTTGGCCGACACGTCGGTGCCCGGCGTGAACTGGGTCACCGCGACGGGGAACTCCGGGCCGTCCGACTCCACGTCGTCCAGGCTAGCCCGTCGGCCGTGCGTCGTCGTGCCGGTCGCAGGCACTAGGCTTTGTGGTCATCATGAGCATTGCAGAGGACGACGGGGTGCACTCCGATCCCGACTCCCCAGAAGAACGCGGCTTCGCCGCCCTCGGTCTCGACGATCGGCTGCTCGCCGCGATCCGGGATGTGGGCTACGAGTCCCCTTCGCCGATCCAGGCTGCGACCATCCCGCCGATGCTCACCGGCGCGGATGTCGTCGGTCTGGCGCAGACCGGCACCGGTAAGACCGCCGCGTTCGCGATCCCGATCCTGATGGGGTTGGATGTCGCCGCCCGGCATCCGCAGGCGCTGGTGCTGGCGCCGACCCGAGAGCTGGCAATCCAGGTCGCCGAGGCCTTCGGCCGATACTCGGCACATATCCCGGGTCTGCAGGTGCTGCCGATCTACGGGGGGCAGAACTACGGCGTGCAGCTGTCCGGGCTGCGCCGTGGGGCGCACGTCGTGGTCGGCACGCCCGGTCGGGTCATCGACCATCTCGAACGGGGCAGCCTGGATCTGTCCAAGTTGACGGTGCTGGTGCTCGACGAAGCCGACGAGATGCTCAAGATGGGCTTTCAGGACGACGTCGAGCGCATTCTGGCCGATACCCCGGACGGCAAGCAGGTGGCGTTGTTCTCGGCGACCATGCCGCCGGCCATCCGGAAGATCTCCGCGCAGTACCTGCACGATCCGGTGGAGATCACCGTCGAGGCGAAGACCAAGACTGCGGACAACATCTCGCAGCGTTGGGTACAGGTATCGCACCAGCGCAAGCTGGACGCGCTGACCCGAATTCTGGAGGTCGAGCCGTTCGAAGCGATGATCATATTCGTCCGGACCAAACAGGCGACCGAAGAGCTGGCCGAGCGGCTGCGCGCTCGCGGCTTCTCCGCGGCGGCCATCAACGGCGACATGGTGCAGGCGCAGCGGGAGCGCACCATCGGCCAGCTGCGCTCCGGCCAGCTGGACATCCTCGTCGCCACCGACGTTGCTGCTCGTGGCCTGGACGTCGACCGCATCTCGCACGTGGTCAACTACGACATTCCGCACGACACCGAGTCCTATGTGCACCGGATCGGGCGCACCGGCCGGGCCGGCAAGAGCGGTGAGGCGCTGCTGTTCGTCTCGCCCCGGGAACGGCACCTGCTCAAGTCGATCGAGCGGGCCACCCGGCAGCCGCTGACCGAGATGCAGTTGCCGACGGTGGACGATGTGAACGCACAGCGGGTGGAGAAGTTCGCCGACTCGATCACCGAGAGTCTCGCCTCGCCCAGCCTCGCGTTGTTCCGGCGGCTGATCGAGGATTACGAACGCGAGCACGACATCCCCTTGGCCGACATCGCCGCCGCGTTGGCGGTGCAGTCCCGGGACGGCGAGAGCTTCTTGATGGAGCCCGAGCCGGAGCCCGCGGTCCGTGATCGCAAGGAGCGAAAAGAACGGCGTGAGCGGACTTTCGACGACGACGACGCAAGTCGGAACCGTCGGACCGGTGCGGAGTTGGCCACCTACCGGATCAATGTCGGCAAGCGGCACCGGGTGGTGCCGGGCGCGATCGTGGGCGCAATCGCGAACGAAGGTGGTTTGCGTCGTGGCGATTTCGGTCACATCAGCATTCGCCCGGACCACAGCCTGGTCGAGCTCCCGGCCGACCTGTCCGATGAAACATTGGAAGCCTTGCGCAACACCAGAATCGGCGGACAGCTGATCCAGCTGCAACGCGACTCGGGCCCGCCGCTGCAGCGCAGCGCCGGCCGTGGTCGCCCCTCGACGGGATTCCGGGCGGAGCGAAAGAGCTTCGACAAGCGCGGCTTCGACAAGAAGGGCGGCAAACGCAAGCCGCGGGTGTAGCGGGGTGCGTTACCGCAGATCGATCCCGTCGATGGAGTGCACCGTCGCGCCGCGGTCGTCGATGGTGACGGTGCTTATCCCGCCGTTGCGGATGCGCGGAGACCGCCCGCGCGCCAGCAATGTGTCGAGCAGAGCTCGGATCACTCCGCCATGGGTGACCACCACGATCGACGCGTCCGGATACTCGGCGCAGAGCTTGCCGATCGCGCGTAGCGCCCGTTCGGCAACCTCGCGGCGCGGCTCGAGCTCCGGGAACCAACCGCCGAAGTGGTCGTAGGCGTCGTACTCGGTCATCCCCTCGGCCGCGCCGTAATGCCGTTCGCGCAGCTCGGCGAGACGTGCGGATACCGCGAGGTCGAGCTCGTCGGCGATGATGTCGGCAGTTTCGCTCGCCCGGGACAGCGGTGACGACACGACCGTGTCCCAGCTGCCGTCGGCCAGGCGGCGGCCGCAACCGCGAGCTTGGGCCTGCCCGGTGGCGTTGAGCGGCACGTCCGAAGACCCCTGTAACCGACCTTGTCGGTTCCACGCCGTCTCGCCGTGCCGAACCAGTGCAAAAAATGTCATCGTCCGGTTCAGCGTAGCGGTAGGTTTTCGCACATGAAGCTTGCGCTCACGGCGGAGGAGATCGCCTTTCGGGATGAGCTCCGCAGGTTCTATTCGACGCAGATCCCGGCCGAGGTGCGGGAGAAGGTACGGCTCGGCCAGGAGTTGGCGCGCGACGAGATCGTCGACAACCACCGCCGGCTGCACGCGGCCGGCCTCGCGGTGCCGAACTGGCCGGTGGCCTGGGGCGGCAAGGACTGGTCGCCCACCCGACGCCATCTCTGGCTCGACGAAATGCAGCTGGCCAGCGTGCCCGAGCCGCTCACCTTCAACGCCGGCATGGTCGGTCCGGTCATCGCCGAGTTCGGCTCCGACGAGCTCAAGCAACGTTTTCTGCCGCCGACCGCGAATCTGGATATCTGGTGGTCGCAGGGCTTCTCCGAGCCCGAAGCCGGTTCGGATCTGGCCTCGTTGCGCACGACCGCGATCCGTGACGGGGACAGCTACATCGTCAACGGCCAGAAAACCTGGACCACGCTCGGCCAGTACGGCGACTGGATCTTCAATCTGGTGCGGACCGACCCGGATGCGCCGAAGCGACAGGCAGGGATCTCGTTCCTGTTGATCGACATGCGTTCGCCCGGGATCACGGTTCGCCCGATCGAACTGATCGACGGCAGTTACGAGGTGAACGAGGTCTTCTTCGAAGATGTGCGGGTTCCGGCGGATCAGCTGGTCGGCGCGAAGAACCAGGGCTGGAACTACGCGAAGTTCCTGCTCGGCAACGAGCGCACCGGCATCACCGGGGTGAGCCGGACGAAGGTCCGGCTCGCCCTGGTGAAGGAACAGGCCGCTCGGGTACGAATCGGTTCCGGCACCTTGCTCGACGACGTGATCTTCGCGGCCCGGCTCGCCGAGGTGGAAAACGAGCTGCTGGCGCTGGAGCTGACCCAGCTCCGGGTGGTGGCCGGGTCGTCCGAAGGCAAGCCGAACCCGGCGTCCTCGATGCTCAAGCTGCACGGTAGCCAGTTGCAGCAGGCGGTCACCGAGCTGTTGCTGGAAGTGGCCGGACCGGACGCGCTGCCGTATCGAGCCGACCCCGAGATTGCCGACCCGTGGGCGCAGCTGGCCGCGCCGATCTATCTGAACTACCGCAAGGTGTCGATCTACGGCGGATCGAACGAGATCCAGCGCGGCATCATCTCGTCGACCATCCTCGGCCTCTGAGAACCGATTGCGAGACATCAGTCATGGATTTCGATTTCAGCGAAGAACAGCAGTTGCTCAGCGACACCACCCGGGAGCTGCTCGCCCGGAGCTACGACACCGAGAAGCGGCGCGCGGTGCTCGCCACCGAGCTCGGTTGGGACCGGCAGGTGTGGCGCCGGCTCGCCGAGCTCGGTGTTCTCGGGCTGCCGTTCGAGGAAGCCGACGGTGGGGCCGGTGCCGGCCCGGTGGAGATGTTCGCAGTGCTCGTCGAATTGGGACGACGGCTGGTGCCGGAGCCCGTGCTCGACGCGGTGTACGTGCCGGGCGGCTTGATCGCCGCGGCCGGCAGCGCGGGACAGCGTGGTGAGTTTCTCCCGCAGTTGGCGTCCGGCGAGTTGCTCGCCGCATTCGCACATGCGGAGCCGGGGAGCCGGTGGCCGGCGACGGCGGTGGCGACGACCGCGAGTCGGGTCGACGACGGGTGGGTGGTGACCGGTCGCAAGAACCCGGTGCTACACGGGGACTGCGCCGAGCTGTTCGTGGTCAGTGCCGCGCTGCCGGACGGTGGGGTCGGGCTCTTCCTGGTCCGGGCGGACGCGGTGGCCCGCACGGGCTACCGCACGTTCGACGGCGGTCGGGGCGCACAACTGGATCTGGACCGGTCCGCGGCAGTACCGCTCGGCTCGGCCGTCGATGCAATACCACATATCCAGGCGGCGGACGTGCGGGCGCAGGCCGGGTTGTGTGCCGAGGCGTTCGGGGCGATGTCGGAGTGCCTCCGGCTGACCACCGAATACCTGAAGACCCGAAAACAGTTCGGGGTCCCGTTGGCCACCTTCCAGACGCTGACCCAGCGCGCGGCCGACATGTACGTGTCGCTGGAGCTCGCGCACAGTATGGCGTTGTACGCGACGATGTCGTTGGCCGACGGTGTGGTCGATCCGATTATTGCGTCCCGGACCAAGCTGCAGGTGAGTCGGTCGGCCCGGCATATCGGGCAGGAGTCGATCCAGCTGCACGGCGGGATCGGCGTGACCGCGGAATATCCGGTCGGTCATTACGTCAGCCGGTTGACCGCCATCGAGCGCATTCTGGGCTCGGCCGACGACCATCTGCGGGTGTTGAGCGCGCGCGTCGGCGACTACGCGATGGCCGAACTGTGATCGGGCGATCCGGTACAGATCCGGCTCGTGTCCCCCACGTAAATACCGAGGAAAGTGCGGGTTGGCTGGATATAGTCGACCGACGCAAGGCTCGGGTCAGGTCTCGAACAGTCCGCGTGTGAAGGAGCAACAAGCGATGGGAACGACGGTTTCCAAATCGGTCTGTCGGGTCGTCTTCGCGGTCGGCCTGGTCGGTGCCGCGGTCGGAATCGCCGCATTACATGCGCAATTGGCCGTCTTCTGGCTGATCGTGGCGTCCACCTCGGGGCTCATCCTGTTGAAGATGCGGGCCGAGGAACAGGAGCGCCGGAGCGCAGCGATCGATCGGCCGCAGCCGATCGGAGTGGTTGCCGGCGTTCGTTGATCGATCGATGGGCTGGTCCCGCACCGTAATGGCGGCGGGCGTCTGCCCGTCAGAGATGTTCGCGCAGAAATGCGAGGTCGTCGGCGATGCCGACGGCAGGTGTCTCCAGTACCACCGGTGCGTCCGCCGTGCGACACACCTCGGCAAGCAGTTGCGGGTCGATGGTGCCGTCGGCGAGGTTGGCGTGCCGATCGGCGCCGGAATCGAACTCGTCGCGGGAATTGTTGAGGTGCACCAGGTCGATCCGGCCGGTGATCGCATGGATTCGGTCGACCACGCCGATCAGTTTCTCGCCGCCGGCCCAGGCATGGCAGGTGTCCAGGCAGAACCCGGCGCCGTAGTCGCCGACCGCATCCCATAGCCGGGCGATGGTGTCGAAGCGCCGGGCCATCGCGTGGTCGCCGCCGGCGGTGTTCTCGATGAGGATCGGCACGCCGAAGCCGCCCTTGTCTTCCTGGCGCTGGAAAAGCTTGCGCCAATTGTCGATTCCGGTGGCCACCGCGTCGTCGGTGCGGACGTGGCCGCCGTGCACGACGAGTCCGAAGGCGCCCAGGTCGGCGGCCGCCTGCGCCTGCTGGGCGACGGCGTTCCGCGAGGGCATCCGGAGCCGGTTGTTCAGGCTGGCCACGTTGATCTGATACGACGAATGGACGACCACGTCGATCCCGCTGTTCCGGATCTGCTCCGCCTTGGGATGCGGCTGCGGCTTGTCCCAGCTCTGCGGATCCACGACGAACAGCTGGACGACGTCCGCGCCGAGCCGCTCGCCGACACCGATCGGGTCGCTGTCCTGCCGCACATGTGCTCCGAGTCGCATGTCGGGAACTCTAGCCGCCGTCGACGCGGCGATTCCGTGTCGTAACCGATCCGATCTTGATACCGATGGGCGACAATAAGCTGTCGAAGGAGCCCGTCATGCGGATACCGATAGTTCCGAAGTTCACCAAGCTGTCTCTGGCTGCAGTCCTGATCGCGTTGTTCGCGTCGTTGATCGTGGGTACCGGCACGGCCACCGCCGCGCCGCTCGATTACGGCGGCGGTTGCACCCTGTACCCGGACAATCGAGCGGCGACCGTGGATTCGCTGCGTTTCCGGTGCAACTGGGGACAGCAGGATCGAATCTACGCCGACGCCGCGGCCGGGGCCGTTCCGATGGGCCCGAAGAACGGTTGGGTGGTCCGCCCGCCCGCGATGCCGGAGATCGCGTCCGGGATCTGGATGGGAAAGACCTTCCAGACCGGTCCGGACGGCGGCATTCTGATGAACCAGATAACCGGTGCCCGAGTCGAGGCGTTCCGCGCCGATGTCTACCGGGGCCCGTCCTGGATCGACGGCAAGACCGCGTGGGCGATCAACTACGGACCGTCGGTGCTACCGATCTACGACGAGATCCGCGAGGTGTCGCCGGGGGTATGGCTGGGCTTCTCCTGGTGGCACGGCATGTTCCAGAGCCCGCAGCTGCTCGCCTTCGTGCTCTCCTGAGCTCTGGGTCAGTCGATCATCGCCGGGTGGCGGTTGTGGCACCGCAGCGCTGCGGTGTCGTGTTCGACGCCGAGCGCCGAGTATGCGGGCGCGCTCAGCACGAACCTGCGTCCCTCGACGATCGGTAGTTCCAGCCAGCGGGCGATCAGGGCTCGGCTGAAATGGCCGTGGCCGACCAGGACCACGTCCCGGTCGATCAGCTGTGGTCGCAGGACGGACAGCACCGTGTCGGCTCGGGCTTGCACAGCTTCGTGCGATTCGCCGCCGGGGCACGGATGGGTCCAGACAGTCCAGTTCGGCACGGTCTGCCGGATCTGCGACGTGGTCAACCCCTCGTAGTCGCCGTAGTCCCATTCGACCAGATCGCCCCAGGTTCGGTCGATGACGAGTCCGGCGAGTTCGGCGGTTCGCACGGCGCGAATGCGGGGGCTGGTGAGTACCAGCGGGTTGTGCAGGCCGAGGTCGGCGAGCTCGGCGCCGAGCGACGTGGCAAGCTTCTCCCCGAGTTCGGTGAGTGGGACGTCGGTGGTCCCGGTATGTCGGCCGGACAACGACCAGTCGGTCTGTCCGTGCCGGAGCAGGACGAGCTGGGCCTCGGTACGCATGCTCTCCATCATGGGGGACCGATGCCGTCGGCGGAACCGATGGACCGAGGGGGCGGAGTTTCTCGGCCCGCGATCGCGCCCGACCGCCGATCGCGTCGACCACACGACGAGAGAGGACCGGTGCGATGACCACGGTGCTGGCGGTGGCGAATCAGAAGGGCGGCGTTGCCAAGACGACGACGGTCGCCTCGCTCGGTGCCGCGCTGGTCGCTCGCGGCCGCCGGGTACTCGTGGTCGATCTCGATCCGCAGGCATGCCTGACATTTTCGCTCGGGCACAACCCCGACCGGCTCGACCGCTCGGTGTACGACGTGCTCACCGGCGACACGCCGGCCGCCGAGGTGTTGCTGGATACCGCCGACGGGATGCGGTTACTGCCGGCCACGATCGACCTGGCCGGCGCGGATGCGGTGCTGCTGTTGCGGCCCGGCCGCGAGTTCGGGCTCAAGCGGGCGTTGGCGCCGCTACGCGACGCCTACGACGTCATCCTGCTGGATTGCCCACCGTCCCTGGGCATCATGACGCTGAACGGACTGACGGCGGCCGATGCCGTGCTGGTGCCGTTGCAATGCGAAACGTTGGCCCATCGCGGGGTCGGGCAGCTGCTGCGCACGGTCTCCGAGGTCCAGCAGATCACCAACCCCGAGCTCAGTCTGCTCGGAGCGCTGCCTACCTTGTTCGATTCCCGCACGACCCACGCCCGGGATGTTCTGGCCGATGTGTCCGACCGGTATTCGCTGCCGGTGTTGGCACCGCCGATTCCGCGTACCGTGCGATTCGCCGAGGCGTCCGCGTCGGGCGCGACGGTGCTGTCCGGCCGGACGAACCGGGGTGCAGAAGCCTACCGCGGGCTTGCCGACAATCTGGTCGGATTCTGGGCAGGGGAGCGGGAGTTGTTAACGCTCTGAAGCTACTTCGGCGTGAAGGCGCGGCCGAGCTCGGCTGCGGTGGGCTCCCAGGCAGCCGGCCAGTCCGTCCCCCGGAGGTGGGCATCGGTACCGCCGTCCGCGAAGATCACGCTGCCACAGAGCAGTGCGGCGCCGGGGCCGAGCAGGAATTCGATCACCGACGCTATCTCGTCGGGTTGCCCGCGGCGCCCCAGCGGCACCGGATAGAAGTCCAGGGCTCGCGCCAATTCCGGATCCAGATCCGGTCCGTTGGTCATCGGCGTGTCGATCATTCCGGGCGCAACAGCGTTCAGCCGGATACCCGCGCCGATCCACTCCGGCGTGCCGGCCGATCGTCGTACCCAGTGCGCGAGTGCGAGTTTGGTGGCCGGATAGCTCGCGACCGGACCCGCGGCGGCGCCGCATCGGACGGCGGCCGGCTCGTCGCCGGCCAGGCAGGCGGCGACCACGTCGGCCGGGATGGCCGGCTGCGTCGTGGTGCTCGACGAGGAGACGACGACAGCTGCGGCGTGATCGCCCGCAGCGAGTGCCGGTCGCAGCCCGGTCAACAGGTCGACGGTGCCGAAGTAGTTGACCGACACCATCGCCGACCCGGATGCGGTCGTCGCGAGGGGACCGACGCCGGCGCAGCACACCACCCCGGCCAGCCGGCCGCCGGCGGCCGCCGATGCGGCGGCGACCGCGCCGGCGCGGCCCTCCGGGGTGGACAGATCCGCGGTGATATCGGCACCGGTCAGGTCGACGCCCAGGACGTCGGCGCCGGATCGGGTCAGTCGGGCGACGGTGGCGGCGCCGATGCCCGATCCGGCACCGGTGACGAGGTAGGTGGCCATGAGCGCCACGCTACGACGCCGAGATCACTCCTGGGTCAGGATGAAGAAGTACGGCTGCTCGACGCCGCGTTGATCCATCACGCCCAACAGGGTCGTGTCATCGACCCGGCGGAACATGTCGATGATCGGCAGCTGGTCGTAGACCATCGCCGCGCCGACCTTCCCGCGATACTCCAGATTCCGAAGCCGGGCACGAGGTTTGGAGGTGCGAAGGGCGGGCTCGGCAACGCCGAGCAGCTTCTGGCCGGCGTCGACCGCCCGGACCGGAATCTTGTCGGTCAGTCCGAGTGGGATCTTGCGCGGATCGACGGCAAAGATCTTGCCGTTCGGGGTGCTGAACAGAAGCGGGTGCACGCTCTCCGGGCCGTCGAACTGCTTGCCGTACCAGCCGGAAGCAGTCAGCTTCCCGTCCATCGGGTGGCCGGTGCCGAGTTCGCGACCACGCCAGCGCCCGGTGATCTCCTCGGCGCGGACCGGTGGCAGCGCGTCGAACAAGGCAAGTGCGGTTTCGGTTGTGGCGCCGCCGTGTTCCAGCGCAGCGAGCTGTTCGGTCGGGTGGTCGGTCGCGGTCATCATGTCTCCGATCGAGATTGGTCGGGTCAGCCGGCGGATGTGGAGATCCGTGGTCCGGCCAGGAGATCGTCGGGTGCGATCTCGCCGTACATCAGTGCAACTGCGTAGGTCCATCGACGCAGCGCCGCTTCGCGCTCACCCAGATTTCCGGTGAGCATGGTGGTCATCGACAGTCCGGTGAGTACGTCGATGGTGAACTCGACAACTGTCGGAGTGCGCGGATCCGTGGCGTACGGATCGCCCAGCACGGATGCGTAGACCGACCGCATCCGTTCGAAGAGCCTGCGTTCCTCGGCGACCAACCGATCGCGCAGCTGCGTGTCGGTCCGGGCGGCAACCCACAACTCCAGCGCGGCGAAAAATGCCGGACTGTTCAAGTCGCGCCACGCCAGGTCGACGAACGCTTCGAACGGGCGTCGGTCCGGCGGAACCAGCCGGGCCTCGTGCTCGAACCGGGCGAGTCGGGCTTCGACCACGTGCGCAGTCGCATCGACGACCAGGTCTTGTTTGGACGGGAAGTGATGCTGCACCGTGCCCCGCGCCAGGCCGGCACGCTCTTGCACTTCGCTGATCGTGGTCGCGGCGTAGCCGCGCTCCAGCAAGCACGCGACCGCGCAATCGAGGATCCGCGCCCGAGTGGCTACGCGCCGCTCGTGCTGGGTCCTTCGCGGGGCTCGGGTACTCATAAACAAACAGTACATGGTGATTGTTTATGTCAGCCATGGTTGAATCTACTGTGAAGCATGCCACAAAACCCGGCACAAAGTAGCTGCTTGCGGCAGATCGCGCGCCGAAGTTACCGTACGATTCGACGGTAAGTAAGGGATGAGGAGGGTCGATGGCTGATCCGAGGCCGACGCCGGCCGCACACGAGCCGCCGGCCGATGTGGCGAGCCACGCGCGGGTCGTGACGGTGGTCGCCGAGAGTGCGGCGGCTCCCACTCGACTGCGCGAGCTGCTCGGGAATCTTTCGCGCTTGCCGGACTGGCATCGGATGCACGCGGCCTGGCGGGGCACCCCGCCGGCGACGGCGGCCGTGGGGCTGACTTTCGTCCAGCAGGTGCAGATCATGGGTATCCCGGCCGATATCGCCTGGGAGGTCACCGTGGCCGAGTCGGATGTTCTCGCGCTCCGCGGCACCGGGCCGTCCGGGGTGCGGATGCTGATGTGGTTCACCCTCGAACCGGTCGGCATCGGCACCCGGGTGTGGCTGGACTGCGGTCTGGCCGGCGATCCCATCGCCGGCCCGATGGGGGGCTCGGTCGCCCGCAGCGTTGCCGATGCGCTGCAGGATTCGCTGAACCGACTCGCCGGCCTGGCCGCGCCGGACGCGAACGATGCGGTCGGGTCGTTACGGCACCGGGCGTCGGGCCGCCGGCTCGACCCGAACGCTCCGGTCATCGTCGGTGTCGGCCAGCTTGTGCAGCGAGTGCCGGACCCGACGAAGGATCCGGTGGCGCTGGCGGTCGAGGCATTGCGTCGCGCCGAAGCCGACGCCGGGGTGGTCGGCTTGCTTGCCCGCGCGGAGGCCGTATACGCGGTGGCGAGTACGTCGTGGACCTATCGAGATCAGGCGGCGCTGGTCGCCGCGAGCCTCGGTGCCGCCCCGGTCGAAACCGTGCAGTCCGCCCGGTTCGGTGGTGACGCGGGACAGGCGCTGGTCAACGAGGCGGCCGAGACGATTGCGGCCGGTCGCGCGTCGGTCGTGTTGGTCTGCGGCGCCGAGGCCGGGGCCACGCTTGCCGCGGCACAGAAGAGCGGCACCGTCCTCGACTGGCCGGAACAGTCGCCGGATGTCACGCCGTCCCGGATCGTCGGCAGCGAACGGGAAGCCAACAATCGCGCCGAGGCAGATGCGGGCCTGGGCGCTCCGGTGTACATGTACGGACTGGTGGAGTCGGCGGTTCGAGCCAAGATGGGGGTGACGCGGGACGAGCACCAGGTGCGCATCGCTCGGTTGTGGTCGCAGCTCTCGCATATCGCGGCCGGCAACGAATTCGCTTGGCAGCCGGTGGCTTATACCGCGGATCAGATATCGCAGGTCGGTCCGGACAATCGGATGATCACTACGCCGTACCCGAAGTTGTTGTGCGCCAACCTGCAGGTCGATCTGGCGAGCGGCCTGGTGCTGACCAGCGTCGCGGTCGCCGATGCGGCCGGCATCCCGCAGGACAAATGGGTCTTCGTGCATGCCGGGGCGGCCGCGAACGACGACTGGTTCGTCTCCGAACGGGGTGATCTCGCGGCGTCGCCCGCGATCGGCACGCTCGGCCGGGCGGTGCTCGGCCAGGTCGAGCGTTCCATCGACGACATAACGCATGTCGATCTGTATTCCTGCTTCCCGTCGGCCGTGCAGATCGCTGCGGCGGAACTCGGTCTTCCGGTGGGGGATCCGGCGCGTCCACTGTCGGTGACCGGTGGTTTGACCTTCGCCGGGGGACCCGGCAACAACTACGGCGGTCATGCGGTTGCGACCATGGTGGATCGGCTTCGGGCCGATCCGGGCAGCTTCGGGCTCACCACCTCACTCGGCTGGTACCTGACCAAGCACGCGATGGGGATCTACTCCACCGACCCGCCCGCGCAGCCCTATCGGAAACTGATGCCGGTGGTGGACCCGACGCCGACTCGGCGGGCACTGTCGGCGTATACCGGCGGCGCCGTGGTCGAGGCCTACACGGTGCCCTACGACCGAGCCGGCGTCGCGCAGGCGGTGATCCTGAGCGCGATCACGCCGGCCGGGGAGCGACGAATCCTGCGCACCGGCGATGCGGCCATGGTTAGGGCGTTCGTCGACGACGATCCGCTCGGGTGGACGGTCGATTTCGGCGTCGACGACTCGGTGCGCGTCGTCGACCGTGGCCGCGCCGAGGTTCCCGAATGCCCACCGATGACCGTTCTGGTGGCCGATCGCGGACCGGTTCGGGTGATCACCCTGAACCGGCCGGACCGGCGCAATGCGATCGACCCGGCGACCGCCGCACTGCTGGAGCGGGTGATCGACGCGTTCGAGGCGGATCCGGTGGTCCGCGTTGCGGTGCTCACCGGCGCCGGTGGGACGTTCAGTGCCGGAATGGATCTGAAGGCGGCCGCGGCGGGCCGATTTGCGATCACCGAACGGCGGGGTCCGCTCGGCATCGCGGCCGTGCCGATCGTCAAGCCGGTGATCGCGGCGGTCGAGGGCCACGCGCTGGCCGGCGGTTGCGAGCTGGCCCTGGTCGCCGACCTGATCGTCGCGTCCCGTGAGTCGGAATTCGGTATCCCGGAGCCGAAACGGGGTCTGGTCGCGGCCGCCGGTGGAGTGTTGCGGTTGTCCCGACGGCTGCCGCGCAACGTGGCGATGGAACTCGCGTTGACCGGTGATCCGATGCCGGCGCCCCGGTTGGCCGAGTTGGGCTTGGTGAACCGGCTTGCCGACGCCGGTAAGGCGTTGGACGTCGCGGTCGAGCTGGCCGAAAAGATCGTGGCGAACGCGCCGATCTCGGTCGCAGTATCCAAACAGATCATCGAGGAGGCGCCGGGTTGGCCACCAGACGAGGAGTTCCGACGGCAGAGCGAGCTGGCGGCGCGAGCGGTGCTGAGCGCCGACGCGCGCGAGGGCGTCGCGGCATTCGCCGAACATCGCGATCCGGTGTGGAGCGGGCGATGAACCGGAACCCGAAGGTTGTGATCATCGGTGCGGGTCTCGGCGGATTGGCTGCCGCAATCGAGCTGCGCAAGGCGGGTTACGCGGACGTCGTGATCGTGGAAAAGGCGGACGACGTCGGTGGGGTATGGCGGGAGAACACCTATCCCGGCGCAGCATGTGACATCCCCTCGCCGTTCTACTCGTACTCGTTCGAGCCGAATCCGCAGTGGCCGCGTCGCTTCTCACAGCAGCCGGCGATCCTGGACTACATCCGGGGAGTAGCCGACAAGTACGACCTGCGCCGGCACCTGCGGCTGGGTACCGAGGTGACCGAGCTGCGCTACGACGAGCCGACCAGCCGCTGGACGGTGCGGTGCAGCGACGGTGAGACGATCGTCGCCGACATCGTCGTATCCGCCGTGGGACAGCTCAATCGGCCGGCTTTTCCGGCCATTGCAGGCCGGGAGAAGTTCGCCGGGGCAGCGTTTCATTCGGCCGAGTGGGATCACACGGTGGATCTGGCCGGCAAGCGGATCGCGGTGATCGGTACCGGGGCGAGCGCGATTCAGTTCGTTCCGCAGATTCAGCCGGAAGCGGGGCAGCTGAACGTGTTTCAGCGGAGCCCGGCCTATATCGGGCCGCGTCCGGACCGGGAGTTCAGTGCGTTTCACCGAGCGCTGCTGGACCGCTTCCCGGCGGCTCGGTTTCCGGGGCGGGCCTACTGGTACGGACGCGCTGAGTCGCTCAGCGTGGCGTGGGCCTATTCGAAGTCGCTGGCGGCTGTGCTGCGCAGCTATTCGCGCTGGCACATGAAGCGGCAGACGCGGGACAAGCCAGGCCTGTTCGAGCGGGTCTGGCCGGACTACCCGATGGGGTGTAAGCGGGTGTTGTTCTCCAGCGACTATCTGCCGGCGCTGACCCGGCCGAACACGGATCTGATCACCACGCCGATCGAGGAGATCACCGAGTCCGGCATACGCACCGTGGATGGGACGGACCACCCGGCCGACGTGATCATCTGGGGCACCGGATTCAAGGCGACCGACTTTCTGGCGCCGATGACGATCATCGGCCAGGGCGGCGCGGACCTGCACGAGCAATGGCTCGATGGTGCACATGCCTACTACGGCCTGACGGTCCCGAACTTCCCGAACCTGCTGATCATGTACGGACCCAACACCAATACCGGTGGTGGATCGATCATCTACTTCCTCGAGACGCAGGCGCGTTACGTGCGCGGCTACGTCGATCGGTACGCCGAGGTCGGGCGACCGCTTGCGCTCCGCCCGGAGGTCGAGCAGGTCTGCGACGAGGAGATCCAGGCGGAGCTGGCGCAGAGCGTCTGGACCGGTTGCACGTCGTGGTATCGGACGGCGACCGGACGGGTTACCACGAACTGGCCGCTACTCGGCATCCAGTATCGGCGGCGAGCAACGTTCGATGCGGCAGATTACGAGGTCGTACCGCAGTGAGCGGGCCAGGTCATTGGGTGGAGAGGCAGCCCTGCAGGGTTTGGAAGTCACCCGCGAACGCCAGGCCGCCCCGGCAGGTGGGGCCGGTGGTGCCGGTGAGCTCGACGTCCGCACCGGCACCGGCGATGCCGATCGCCAGCCCCGGCCGAACGCCCGTCGTCGTCACCGTTGCGCCGGGCCCGAGTGCGATTGCGGCGGGCCCGGAAAGGAACGTCGACCGCGAGGTCGCGGAGCCACCGTTCTGCGCGATGGCCAGCGACAGGCTGGTCGGACCGGCGTCGGCGTCGGCCTCGCCACCGAGACCGAATGCGGCTGCCGCTGCTCCGCCGACACTGGTCGCCGAGCAGGACGCGCCGGCGCCGCTGTCCATGACTGCGCTGGATGCGCCCGGTGCCGGACACACGGTGTTGGGCATCGCGTTGGCGGGTGCCGCACCGAGGACGCCCGCTGCGGCGCCGCCGAGGACCAATGCCAGCGCCGGTCCGGTGATACGGCGATGCTTGAAACCAGACACTTCATTCTCCTTGTGCAATGGGTCGTCGGGTACGGCGCTCCCGAACC